>CAZJLW010000022.1:0-20780 GCA_964546895.1 uncultured Eubacteriales bacterium
GGGCAGAAGCGGAGTTTTTGACGGGGCTTATGACGGGCGTCGTCGAGAGCGGCACGGGCGCAGGACTTGCAATCGACGGCGTAAAAATCGCCGCCAAAACCGGCAGCGCCCAGACCGACGGTGCAGCCGACCACGGCTGGGTAGTGGCGTTCGCCCCGGCTGACGCGCCGCGCGTCGCGGTTTGTGTGCTGATCGAGAATTCCGGCGGGAGCGGGAAAATGATTGCGGTTGCGCGGGATGTTATTTCAGAAGCTTTAAAAAGAGATAATTAGACACGGATTTTACGGATTGCCACGGATTTACACGGATTTTTAAAGCATATGGGCTATATCCGTGTATATCAGCGCATATCCGCACTAATCCGTGTAAATCCGTGCAAATCCTTTTAAATCCGTGTCTAATTAGTTTTTAAGCTCTGCACTGACGGGTATAAATTTCAGCCAATAAGGGATAATTAACAGAAAACATAAGGCTGTGATTATCCTGAAAAAACATAAACTGCCGTACCTGCTGATACCGAACGTTGTACTGCTATCGTCTGTTCTCTGGCTTTACAAAAAAGCCGAGGAGCTGTACACGCTGGCGATTTTACGAAACGACAAGTCGGAAATACTGAACATGGTCGAGGTCGGGGACGAGTTCGACGTACTGAACGAGGCGCTGGCCCGCCAAAAGGACGAAATCCGCAAATTCGAAACTGAAACACCTCAGAAGCAGTATTACGTACTGGCGACCGACGGGCTGGCGCTGTACGGCAACGTGTTCGTACAGCCCGAGTTCACGCACAAATGGGCGATAGTCGTACACGGCTACTGCGGCTACGGCGAGCAGATGAACGGCGTCGCGAAGAAGTTCTACGAAGCCGGGTACAACGTACTGCTGCCGGATTTGCGCGGACACGGCAAAAGCGATGGCAAATACATCGGCATGGGCTGGCACGACCGACTCGACATCGTGAACTGGATCGGTAAAATCGTGAAGGGTGACGTGTGCAGCGAGATTCTGCTCTACGGCCTGTCGATGGGCGCGTCGACGATACTCATGGCGTCCGGCGAGAACCTCCCCGACAACGTCAAATGCATCATCGAAGACTGCGGCTACACATCCGTTTACGACCAGCTCCGCTACCAATATAAAAAAATCGTTAAGCTGCCTACATTCCCGATGTTCCAGCTCATCAACCATATCTGCAAAAAAAAAGCGGGCTACTCGTTTTACGAGGCGTCCGCCGAAAAGCAGGTACAGAAATGCAAAACACCGATCCTGTTCATTCACGGCGAACAGGACAGCTTCGTGCCGACCGATATGGTTTACCGCTTGTACGGTCAGGCGAAATGTACAAAGGATATACTCGTCGTCAAATCAGCCGGACACGGCGTCTCGGCAAATGTCGACGAGAAGAATTACTGGGACAAAATATACGCGTTCGCCGCGCAGTATGTTATGTAGCCCAGCCGCATTATTTCAGTAGGCTTTCAAAACCGACGGTGTTGTAAGGCTTTCCGCTTCGCTTCGCCTCGAGCTGAACCATCAGCAACCGATGTCTCACGCGGTTAACCGGAAAAACATACAGCACCGCTGCCGACAAAATCATGAACAACCCCGGGAAGAATGAAAAAATAAGCGCTATCGCTTTTTTGGCGGGCTCGCTCTGGATATGCGCGCTTTCGACGAACCCGGCTCTCGCAAGCAGCATTCCGACGACAGCCGCGGCTACGGCGTAACCGATTTTCGACGTAAGCCCCGCGAAGGCAATCATCGTGCTTTCGCGGCGTTCGCCGGTAAGGAACTCGTCCACCTCGGTCACGTCGAATAGCATCGCGTAAATAAGCGTCCAGTAGCTCGCGGAGGCCAGCGCATAAAACACCCCACACACCAACATCGAAGCCGTACTGTAAATCCCAGCGAAATAAAACCCAATCTGAAACAACCCGGAAGTAACAAATGTACAAATAGCAATGTTACGTTTATCAAACTTAATCGTCAGCTTAGACATCGAAGCCGAGACGGTGATAGCGCACACACAAACCCCTGCGAAACAAAGGCTTACCACGCTCTTATCCAGCCCGCATGTAAAAATAATCATATACATAAGCGTACATGCAGTCAGGGCATACCCAACCTGATAAATCACGTTCGCAAGAATAATCAGCCTGAACGCCCTCATCTTCATCAAGCACATGATGTCCTTGAATATATTGGAACGCCCCTCTGCTTTTTTCGCCCTATCAGACCCGTCAGCCGAATCAAAAACCAGCTCCTTATTTTTCGTAAACCCAATCGCACACAGCATCGACAGCGCCGTAAACGCGCAGATAATCGTCGTGGCGACACGCCAGCCGAAGGCTTCGCTTTGCCCGGAATGTTGGCACAGCTCAACAACAAGCGGCGCGAGCGCAGTAGCGCATATCGTACCAAAATACTGACACACCTGCGCAACAACACGGATAAGCGTCCGTTCGTCACTGTTATCAGTCATACTCACGCCTATCGACACATACGGCACGCAGTAAGCGGTACTCGAAACATAGAAGCACATGAACGCCGCAAGGTAGAAAAGCTGCTTGCCTATTTGAGAAAAAAAGCTAACGTCAACGAATAACATAAACATCGAGCCTACGAGCGGGATTAGTGAGAAAATCAACCACGGCCTGCGTGTTTTGCGCTTGGCGTTGGTTACGTCGCAGAGTCTGCCGATGATGGGATCCGTTATGGCGTCCCATACTACCGCCACCGACAGCAACAGCCCCGCGAACCGCACGTCAACCCCGGCGATCGTCGTCATAAAAAATAGCGAGAATGCCGTCACATAATCCAGCGTAAGCGAAACAGCCGCCGAACCTAATCCGTAGCCCAGACGTTCACCGGCGCTCAGTCGGTAGTTAAGTTTTTTGTTCATAAAGAAATCCCCCTCCTCTATAATTCTCTCGATTTTAGCACAATAAGAACGCAATGTGTACTAATTTAAGAGATTTTCATATATTGGAGAGGAATTTGTCTAGAAGATGTTAGATTAGCCACGCAGGAACGTACCAGTTTTTTTGGTCGGCCGGTAATAGGTCGTTCGCCATGCATATTACGGAACCGTTACCTATTTCTGTTTTGTATTGATTAAGCTCCCCGAACCTTTCCGGCTCGGTTACAGGCTCTAATACCCGAAAATGCTTTATGGCTTCAGCTCCGGGTGAAGCTGACTTCTTGATTTCGATTGGGTAGAGAGTATTGTTTTCGTAGACCAGTAAGTCAATCTCTCGCTTTTCCTTATCGCGATAATAGTACAATCCAGCTTCTTTTCCGACATTCAGGTAGCTTTTGTATATTTCCGAGAACACCCAACTCTCAAAGAAAGCTCCCGACATAGCACCGAGTTCTAATGTTTCGGGGCTGCCCCATCTAAGAAGATACGCACACAGCCCCGTGTCCAGAAAATGCATCAGCGGCATCTTAGTTACACGTTTCAGTACGTTGTTATGGTATGGTTGAACCAACGCCACCAGTCCCGATGATATAAGAACGGACAGCCATTTTTTTGCGGTAGGCGCACTGATTCCTGCGTCCTTTGCTATTTCCTCGTATACTACCGGCTTTGCGGTACGCGCCGCGACAATAATCATGAAGTTATAAAAAACGGTCTCGTCGGCGACCTGTGTTAAATCTTTGATGTCTCTTTGTAAATACGTATTAATGTAGGAACGGTAAAATTCTGATAAGTCAGGCTGGTTATCGCCGTACAAGGCGGGGAAGGCACCTTTAAAAATACGGTAATAAATGTCATTCAACCCTAATTTACGAGTGCGCTTCACGCGGGCTAAAAGCCGTTCGGGGGCTGTGGTAAATGGTTCTGATGGAATGCCGTCTATCTCGCTGGAAGATAAGCCCAGTAAATTAACAACACCCACTCGTCCGGCGAGGGATTCGGAGACGTTTTTCATCATATGAAACGCTTGTGAACCTGTAAGCCAAAACCCGCCGTTATTGCGGGAAGCGTCTGCGCTCATTTTGATGTACGGAAGAATTTCCGGTGCGTACTGAATTTCGTCAATCAATACGGGCGGTGTAAAACGCTGCATGAACAAGGCCGGGTCGTTTTTTGCCATGTGCCGAACCTGTGGGTCGTCTAACGTGACGTAGCTTCGAGATTCGTCAGATAACTGCCTAAGCAATGTTGTTTTCCCTACTTGGCGCGGCCCTGTTACCAGCAGAACCGGAAAGGTATTTGATATTCTTAATACGGTTTCTTCGATTGCACGTTTTATATACATGTGGATACCTCGTTCCTGACTAAAGTAAATTGTGAATTCAGTATAGTCATTTTCTAAGGTTGTGTCAATACAAAATGGCGTTGCAAAACTCATCTCAGAGTTTCGCAACGCCATTCTTATTAACTACAACTGCAGCAAATCCCGCACACTGACAACCTTACTACCCGCGATAGCCTTATTAGCGGCAATACCTGTCAGTATCGACATCGCGCCGTCTATGTGCGAAGCCGCCCTGTTAAACCGGTCGTACTCCGGTACGCCGAAAATATCGTTAAGCATTACGGCATCGCCGCCGCCGTGTCCGCCCGATACGGTCTTGAACTCGACCTCGTACGGCTTCTCAAACAGCGGATGCACGACGATTTCCTTCTTAAGCAGCGCGCCTTCGTCGGCCTTGTCGCCGCCGGCGTTGATGTAGGATTTCTCGATAACCTTGTACTCGATACGTCCCTTTGAGCCGTTAAAGCTTACGTTGTAGCCTTCCCACGGCATATAGCTGTTAAGCGAGTACGTCAGTATCGCCTTCGTGTTGTACTGTACGATAACGCCCATCGTATCCTCGATGCTGATGTCGTCGCCGAATACGCTACGGTCACGGACATAACCGCTGTCGCCCTCCGCGTCCAGATACAGCCCCTGCAGGTTTGCGCCGTCTTCTAGATCGATCGCGAAAGGATCATTCTTAGCGGCCTCGCTGCCGTGGCATCTGTAGTAGAAATCCTTAACTCCGCGTCTCTCTGCGTTCTCCTTGCCGTAGAAATTGCGCTCGCCGAATGCGAATACCGTTTCGGGCTTCGCCCCAAGCCAGAAGTTAACAAGGTCGAAATGGTGAGTGGATTTGTGTACGAGCAGACCGCCGCTGTTCGTTTTGTTTCTGTGCCAGCGTCTGTAATAGTCCGCGCCGTGACGCGTGTTAAGCAGCCACTCAAAATGCACCGAATACACCTCGCCGATTACGCCGTCCATGATAAGCTCGCGGATTTTAGTATTGTTCGGTGCGTAGCGGTAGTTAAATGTTACGCGAAGGTTCTTGCCCGTGCGTTTAATCGCGTCGAAAATCTGCTGCGCCTTTTTCTCGTCGGTCGTCATGGGCTTCTCCGAAATAACGTTGCAGCCTTTCTCCATCGCGCGGATTATGTAATCGTGATGCGTCCGGTCGATTGTCGTTACTATAACCGTGTCCGGCTTAGTCTCGTCGATCATTTTTTCAAAATCGGTGTAAATGTAAGTCGGTACCGGCTTCCCGCCGAATTTTTCCGTGATAGCCTTGTTTGTGTAGTCCATGCGTGTTTGGCTCAGGTCGCATATTCCGACAAGCTCGCTTGTATCCTTAAACGTCGTATTGATTGCCTCGTAGAACATTCTTGCCCGGCCGCCGGTTCCGACCTGTGCGTATCTTTTCTTGCCCATAGCTAATCACCCTTCGTTATTTTTTGCGGCAGTTCACTCACGCCGTTTATAAAAATATTGTAACCCATTTCCAATAAAATTTCTTTACATATCTTGTAGTTTTTAAAAAATTTCTTTACAAATCTTGCACTATTGTAAAGTCATCCTACTCCTTAAGTGAACCCATCATGACACCTTTAATGAAAAATCGTTGTGCGAACGGATAAATAAGCAAAATCGGAACGGTAGCGATAACGATCGTGGCGTAGCGGATAACGTCCGCTAAGAAGTTAATTGTATCGCTTCCGGACTCGGTGGCGATATTTCCGCCCGCCACAGCCGCGATCAGGATTTCGCGCAGGAACAGCTGCAGCGGAAACAGATCTCGGTTTTGCAAATACAGCATCGCGTTAAACCACGCGTTCCAGCGGCTCACTGCGTAGAACAACGTCATAACGGCCATCGTCGCAGTCGAAATCGGAATGAAAATCTTGTACAGTATAACGAAATCGTTCGCACCGTCTATTTTGGCGGATTCCTCTAAGCTGGCGGGGACGTTCTGGAATACGGTTTTGGTGACGATAAGGTTCCATGTTGCGACGGCACTCGGTATGATAATTGCGCCGCGCGTGTTAAACAGTCCCAATCCGCGCACGAGCAGATAGTTCGGTATAATGCCGCCGCTGAAATACATCGTCAACAACACCATAAACGTACAGGTTTTGCGAAACGGGTATCCCGGTCTGGACAGAGCATACGCACCCATAACAGTCAGTATCATATTTACGGCAGTACCGACTACTACGTAATAAATCGTGTTGATATAGCCTGTGATGATGTTTGGATTGTTCAGCACGACCTTGTAACCGTCTGTCGTAAACCCGAGCGGTCTAAACAGCAGCCCTTGGTGCTTCATAAGCGTTAGCGGCTCACTGAACGACGCGAACAACACATGCAGCATCGGGTACAGACACACGATAGACAGCGACGCCAGCAAAAAGTAGATTATAAAATCAGCGACCCTATCGCCAAATGTTTTTCTTTCAACCATAAACGCATACCTCCCCTACCACAGGCTTTCCTTCAAATATTTTTTGCTGAACGTGTTGGCCGACACGATCAAAATAAGGCTGATGACCGAATTGAACAGACCGACTGCCGCACCGAAGCTGAAGCTTGACTCGATGATACCACGGCGGTATACGAACGTCGAAATAACGTCGGACGTTTCATACGTAAGCGGGTTATAAAGCAGCAGTATCTTTTCGTGGCCGAGGTTCATCATGCGGCCAATACGCATGATAAGCTGCACGATAATAACCGGGAACAGCCCGGGCAGCGTAACATAAAGAGCCTGTTTGAGACGCCCCGCACCGTCAATAACGGCGGCTTCGTAGAGGTTCGGATCGATACCGGAGAGCGTCGCTAAATAAATAATACTGCTCCAGCCCACCGTCTGCCAAATATCCGAAATGATATAGATCGGGCGGAACATGCTCTTTTGGGAGAGCAGCGGTATCCTTTCCAGTCCTAAAAGCGCGCGGAAGTCGTTAAAAATACCGGTTGTTGATGAAAATTGCAAAATCATTCCGCAAATAACCAGTACAGAAATAAAATGCGGCATATACGTAACAGTCTGCACGAATTTTTTAAAAAACCCGCCCTTGACTTCGTTGATGAGTAAAGCAAGTACAATCGGCATTGGAAAGCTGAAAATAAGCTGATAAAAATTCAACAGCAACGTGTTTCGAACAATTCTATAAAAATAAATGCTGTTGAAAAAGGAAATAAAATTTTTAAAACCGACCCAAGTGCTGTTCAAGAATCCGCGCCCTGGGCTGTAATTTTGGAACGCGATAACTACGCCGCCCATCGGTATGTAATGAAATATTATGTAATAAAGCATAAGCGGCAGCAGCATGAAATAAATGTATCTGTACTGATACATCTCTTTTAAAAGGCTCTTTTTCTTTTTTTCCAAAGCATGTCACCTCTTTTTTGGTATAAGAAAAGCCTCGCAAAGCTGTACTTTGCCTTGCAAGGCTTTTGTAAGGGGTATGGTTATTTAGCCAAATACCTGTCGTAAGCAGCTTGAGTCAACGAAATCGCCTTATCAACGCCCAACTTTTTCAACGTACTTGAAAAATCACTGATCTTAGTAATAGGTATTGCACCCGTAATGAACTGTAGCGTCATTTCGTCACAGTACGTCTTTATATCCGCTAGAATAGCCGTTCTTTCGGTAAGCTCTTTTTCGTTCAGCACGACGCCCATCGGCATGACGTAGGCCCTGTCGACGTTTTTGTCGTCGGAATACATGATTCTAGCGGCCAACGAACCCGGCGAAGCCAGCGTATCGGGGTTACATTCTACGTCCATAAGGCTAATCTTCGGCCATATGTGCAGTCTGTGTGTAACGCGCGTTATCGAAGGCGGTACGTCCTTGTTGTTCATGACGAGTTCGGTGAACTTCGGCTTGCCGTTTACGATAGTATATGTCTCGCCCTCGACGCCCCAGTTCGCAAAATCCGCACCCTCCGGCGTGTAGAAGTAGTTCAGAAAATTCATAGCTGTTTCCTGGTTTTTGCATTTTGCGCTGATGGCCGTTGTAACGGCTACAACCGCGTCACCTGCCCAATGGAGCTTGTCGTCAGCGTTACGTCTCGGGAACGGCAACGTCTCTACTATAAAACCCTGCGCCTCGGCGCGGTTATAGTTCTGCGTAATCGTACCTGCGCTTATTATGCCGACTTCCTTCGTGTCGAATTTTGCCTGACGCTGTGCGGTGTTCAGGCTGAAATCCTTCGCTATGTACCCCTTCGAATACCAGTTGTTCAACAGTGTAAGGTAGTTCCTGAAGTCCGGGTCGTTCGGCCCGTATACAACCTTCTTGTCCTTTATCGAGAATTGGCTGGGGCCTAACAGGTTATATATACCCAGCAGCCTTTCGTCAAAACCGTCATTCAGTACCAACGGCGTTATTTTAGCGGCCAACAGCTTTCCGAACAGCCGCTCATACTCTGATACAAGTATCGGTATCGGTTCATTTACGGACTCCCTAACGTCCTTGCGTATCAGCATACGGTTCGTCGGCGGGTCGGCTTGAACCTTAATTTTATAAAAAGCGGCCAGACGTCCCTTGTCGTCTGTTATATCCTTGTATACGTCCTCACGGCCTTTGATAAACTTGTAGTAATCCGGAGCGGATTTCTGCACCTTATCCGTGATTTCGATGTAAACCTTGTCTGCGACGCCCTGCCACAGGCCGCCGTTGTACGGCAGCGGTGCGTCACCATTGGTCATCGATATGTCCGGCACCTCTCCGGCGGCGACAAGCAGGTTATAGTTCTCCTGTGCGGCAGAGCCCGGCGGGTTCAGATATTTCAGCTTTACACCCGTACGCTTTTCCAGTTGCTTACTGATGTACGAATCGCCCAGATCCTTGACGTATTTCGCGACCTCCGCGCTGGCAAAGCTAAATACCGTAAACGATACGTTACCGCTTAAGGGATACTTAATCGTCGTCGATGCAGCGGCGGCGGGTGCGGCGGGCGCGGCACTTGCCATGACTTGCTGACGTCCGCCTGTAAGCCCAGAGACAGCCACCAGTCCCGTCAACATAAATGCCGATAGTCTTTTACTGAACATGTGATACTCCTCCTTCATTATAATCGGATATGCGTCTGTGTTCGCGACGCCTATGACACGTTTGATTATAATGTGCACCCATTCAAAAGCAATATGTAATAAGTTTTGAATCAGGCGTTCAGATAGGCGAACCCACACATTTTCAGCGAAATTTTATATGCGAAAACGCTTATTTGAAATGACAATGCCCCTGGCGGTACTCTCCGGGCGTCATCAGCTCGTATCCCTTAAACTTGCGGATGAAGTTGGCAGGGTCGGCGTAACCGACGGCGGTTACGATGTCTTTGATTTTTTCGTCCGTATCGCGCAACAGCCTCTTGGCTTCCTCCATGCGCAGAAAGGTTACGTATGCGTTAAAGCTGCACCCGGTTTCCTGTTTTATAAGGTTACGAAGGTATGACGTAGATATATTGAACTGCCCTGCTACCAGTTCCAGCGAAAGATTATAGTCTGTATACGCATTATTTATGAACTCTATAATATTTTGGCGCAGACTGCTTGTCTCCTGCTCTTTCTTGGCGGACATCAGCGCGCAAATCTGTACTATAGCCGACTGCATTGTGTTTTTGAACTCGGCCAACGTTTTGAATTGCCCCATTACCTCTATATTTTTCTTATCAAATGGCAGCTTCGACTGCAAGCACACCTGTGCCACCGATTCTATTAGGTGAAAGCACGCGTACCTCACGAATACAAACGTATCACCACTTTTTGAAACGCCGTCCAGAAAACGTGTAAACGCGTCAGTTGCGATTTTGACATTGCCGTGTAATATACCCTGAATAATAAGCGACACATCTGTGTCATGGATATAACCATGCATATTATTATCCCCACTGTCGAAATGGGTGTAAACAGCCACGCGGTCATGCTCAGTCGCCAGCTTAAGCTGTAATGCGACCGTCGCCTCAATATACGACTCGCTTAGCCGCACGGCGCTGTCGTAGACCATGCCCGCACCGATCATAAACGCGTTGTCGTATCCGGCGTAATCCAGTATCTTTGAGCATATTGCGTAACGCATGTCAACCACGTCTGTAGTATCAGCAGTACCGACTGACCCGGCGTCGGGCATTTGGGCGTTGATAATCAGACCGATTGAATTTTCGCGAAGAATCTCCACACCATAACCGACTGCGCCGTCAAACACGAACCCCGCTAAAGCGTTTACCACTGTAGAAAACACCTCGTTTTTACTGCTTTGCGGTACTCCGACAACCGCCGCAAAAAAACCGTTGTAAGGAAAGTTTATATTGGCCGACTGTTTGTAAAACGCGGCTTCGTCCTCAGTAAGGTTCGAATTGTTCAGGAACACAAGTATGCACCGCTCACGTAGTATAGGCAGCTGCCTGTCCATAATGGACATGAGCTGCTTTTTTGATTCCAGCGTATCGGTATAGACGGTTTCGAGCAGTTCGAATTCGTCGACGTAGCTTGAGTCGGTTGTTTCGCCCTCGTCGGGCTTGATGTTTGATATAAGTGTCTTAACCGGGCGGTAGATTTTGAGCGAAAACAAAGCCGCCGTACACGCAGAAAATAACGCCAGCGCAGAAATAACGCTGACGAACACGGCTTTGGCGGTGTTTACGTCCTTATAAAATTCATCTTTTTGCATAACGACGCACACCGACAGATTATTAATATCCAACAGGGTACGCAGTGCAATCTGACGATCCAGATCGAACTTCCCGACGCCACGCAAGCCCGCCAGTTTTGATACAAGCACGGCTTCGGGCTGGGCGGGGTTTTTGATACCTGTGCTGTTTAGGTAGTACGCGGGCTGCGAATATCTGTCAAAAATAAATAACTCAGCCTTGAGGCTGCCCATGCAGTTCTCAAATATTTCCTGAACGTAATCGTCTCTGCACATAAAAGCGACGGCTCCGTTTCTATGCGTAGTGTTAAACGGTACGGGGAATACGAACGACAGCCCGCCGGACGAGCCACTGGGGTTGCCCTCAGGGAACACGCCATTTGCCACAAGCGACGGCGCAACACTCCGGTTTAATGCCAAAAAAAATTGCGCCATAACCAGATTCATTTCCATGCCCGTACTGGTCGAAAACACGCCGTAATCTACGAAGCCGTCGGATGTAAGGATACCCTTGTCGCCGTTTTTATAAAGCATATTCTTAACCCTGTTGTCAAAAATCTGTTGCTTAAGCCGCAGTAGCGACGTTAATTCGCGCGAGGGTTGAACCGTTTCGCCAGTCATGAAGGCGCTTACAACGGGATTAGCGGAATACTCCGCCGCAATATTCGAGCAGTTTACGTACAAGTAGTCCATCTTCTGCTTAAAAAACTCCATAGACGAAACGCGGCTTGCCTCGATTTTCGCCTCCATGCTACTTATATTCAGAAAATAATACAGTATCCCCGAAATAAACACCGGCATTGCAGAAATTAAGAAAAACAACATAAAGTACGTTCTGAAAATGGTTTTCCCTCGTTTTTTCATGGCTACAATTCCTCCCGGTTAGTTCTGCCCCTGATTTTATCACAGAAACCAAATTCGTGGTTTACAAATAGCAAATTTAAGATATAATTTTCTTTGGAGATTTCACATAAATTTTCATACTAATTAAAAAGGGGATTTAAGAAATGAAAAAATTTTTAAGAGGAACAACCGTATTAAAATTTATAGCGACGGCGCTCGTTACAGCAGCCGTTGCAGGCTGCGCTAAAGCGCCGACAGCCACGCCGACTCCCGCGCCGACTCCGGAACCGACAGCCACCGCAACACCTGAGCCGACCGCTTCGCCGGACGCAAAGGCCACGCCGGATTCGAAAGAAACTACGCCGACTCTGACGACCGCTACAGGCGGCAAGTTCATCGTAGGCTTGGACGAAAACTTCCCGCCGATGGGCTTTAAGGACGAAAAAAGCGAAATCGTAGGCTTCGATGTCGACCTTGCGAAGGAAGCCGCCGCAAGAATGAATAAAGAAGTCGTTTTTCAGCCGATCGACTGGGACAGTAAGGAACTCGAGCTTAAGACGAAGAAAATCGACGTAATATGGAACGGTCTGACGATAACGGACGAACGCAAGCAGAACATGCTTTTCTCGAAGCCGTACATGGAAAACAACCAGATCATCATGGTACAAGGCACATCGTCAATCAAAGCCAAAGCCGACTTAGCCGGGAAAAAAGTCGGACTGCAAAAAGGCTCGTCCGCGCTTGACGCCGTAAACAAGGATGCTGCAACAGCCGCATCGATCAAAGAAATCGTCGAGTACCCGGACAACGTATCGGCGTTCATGGACTTAGACATCGGACGTATCGAAGCAGTAGTCGTTGACGAAATCGTCGCGCGCTACTACCTGTCGCAGACCGGCAAAAACTACGTCGTGCTTAAAGAAAACTTCGGCGGCGAAGAATACGGCGTCGGCATGAGAATAGACGACAACGAACTGGGCGCCGAGCTGCAAAAAGCCATTGACGCTATGATAGCCGACGGCACAGCTGCAAAAATCTCGCAGAAGTGGTTTTCAGAGGATTTGATGAAGAAGTAAATCTCTGTATAAAGTGGTGATAGCGTGAGCTACGATTTTATGTCCCAAATAATAACGCCTATGTGGCTCGGAACACTCGTGACGCTCAAGCTGTTCGCCGTCACGCTTGTTCTGTCGCTACCGCTTGGCCTCGTCATTACGTATCTTTACATGAGCAAGAACCCGCTCATAAAGAACCTGACTGGCCTGTACATACTCATAATGCGCGGAACACCGCTGCTTTTGCAGCTGTATTTCGTGTACTTCGGGCTGCCGTACGTGCCGTATATCGGTAAATACATGGTATTCGACCGGTTTACGGCGGCGTCCGTCGCCTTCGTCTTGAACTACGCCGCGTATTTCTCCGAGATTTACCGCGGCGGTTTTCTTGCTATCGACCACGGTCAGTACGAAGCCGCGAAGGCGCTTGGGCTTGGCCGCATACACACGTTGTTTTTTGTAATACTGCCGCAGATGTTCCGGGTTATTCTGCCCGCCATAAGTAACGAGACTATCATTCTCGTAAAAGACACTGCTCTTATTACGGTACTCGCTCAGCCCGACCTGCTGCACGTTACCAAGACGATCGTCAACAAAAACGCCAACGTCATACCGTTCGCAGTGGCGGCGCTGTTTTACTTAGTCATATCGTATTTGCTTACACTTGTTTTTAATTGGCTCGAGAAGAAGTATAAGTTTTAGGAGGGCATTGCCATGAAGGTTATGCAGGTTATAAAGCCCGGCGTAGTCGAAATAGCCGAGCGACCGTACTACAGTGAGATAGGCGCGGACGAAGTCGTCATCAAGGTAAAAAACGCGGGTGTCTGCGGCTCGGATATGCATATTTACAACGGCGAGTCGGCGTTCGCGACGTATCCTAACATCATGGGACACGAAATCGCAGGGGAAGTCTGGGAGTTCGGCGCGAACGTTACCGGGCTTCAAAAAGGCGACAAGGTAGCCGTCGATAACGTACTGTCCTGCGGCAAATGCTACGCCTGCCGCGAAGGGCGCCCGAACGTCTGCCGCGAGGTCAAATGCCTCGGCGTACACGTGGACGGCGGGTTCTTGGAATACTTGAAGATAAAGAAGGAAAACGTCTACAAGCTGACGGACAACATACCGTGGGAATACGCGGCGATGGTTGAGCCGTACTCGATAGCGCTACAGGTAGTCGACCGCGGTCGCCTGAAAAAGAACGACACCGTACTCATATGCGGCGCAGGGCCAATCGGTCTTGTCACGCTGCAAGTCATAAAAAACAACGGCAACAAAGTCATGATAATGGACATAGTAAAAAGCCGTCTCGAAAAAGCGAAGGAACTCGGCGCGGACGTAATCATCGACTGCAACACACAGGACGTGCGCGAGGTCGTCTTGGCGAACACCGACAACGAAGGCGCAAGCCTTATAATCGAAGCGACCGGCGATATACACGTCATGGAGGATTGCGTGGCGAAATACGCATCATCCGCGGCGCGCATAGTCATACTTGGCTTCCCGAACGAGTACATGAGCATCAAGCCGCTTGACATCATGCGGCGCGAGCTTGAAATAATCGGCACGCGCCTGAACAACAAGCGTTACCCAAAGGTTATCGAAATGCTGGACAAAAAACTGCTGGACCCGTCGCCGATTATTACGCACACATTTAAATACACGGACGTGAAACAGGCGTTCGACCTGAAAAACGCGAACCCCGGCGAGGTTATTAAGATTGTGTTGAGTTTCGACGAGTAGATTGACATTCCAGAGAAGGTGGGTATCTATGGATCTTAAAATCGGTTGTTGCGTTGGACTGCCGCAGGTTTTGCCGTCGGGCGAAGAATACGGCATGGCGATTAAAATAATGGAAATGGGTTATGACTACATAGAGTTACCGTTAGCACCGGTGTGTGCGCTCAGCGACGAGGATTACGCCGCGCTGAAAGCCGATGTCAAGAAATCAGGGCTCAACGTACACGCTTTCAATATTATGCTTCCCAGGGATATAAAAGTCACGGGCGAGAACGTGGATACCGCCGCCTTTGAAATATACGCGAAGAAGGCGATCAGCCGCGCGTCGGAGCTTGGCGCGAGCATCGTAGTATTCGGCAGCGGCGGCGCGCGTAACGTGCCGGATGGCTTTTCGAAAGAAACCGCCTATAAACAAATAAACGATATGCTGCAAAAACTTTCGGCGCTGCTTGTCGGCAGTCCGCTTACGATTGCGGTCGAGCCGCTTCGCCAGAAGGAATGCAACATACTAAACACCGTGCCGGAAGGGCTGCAAGTCGTAAAAGCCGCGGCGCGTGAGAACATAATGCTGCTCGCCGACTTCTTCCACATGAGTGAGGAAGGCGAGGACATGTCCGTTCTGACAGAAACCGCCGCATATTTGCGCCACACGCACATCGCCGCGCCGGTTACGCGTTGTTTTCCTACTGAGGAAATGGACTGCTACGTGCAGTTTTTTGACGGACTGAAAAAAATTAACTATAACGGCGGTCTCAGTCTCGAGGGCAAAGCAGTAACACCCGTCGAAGACCACAGAGCCGCGCTTGAACTTATGAGGAAATACGCCTATGGGATTTAAAACTTTAGATGAGGTAGTTTGGGGAATGATCGGCTGCGGCAACGTTACGGAAGTTAAGAACGGACCGGGGCTGTATAAAAGCGAAGGCTCACGCGTGAAGACGGTGTATTCTCGGACGCATGAGCGGGCTGTGGATTACGCAAGCCGCCACGGCATACCGAACGTCGCGCGGACGGTTGAGGAGCTGCTCGCCGACGGCGAGATCAACGCCGTGTACATCGCCACACCGCCGAAATATCACAGAGATTACGCAATAGCGTGCCTTAAGTCCGGGAAGGTGCCGCTTATCGAAAAGCCGATGGCGAACCGCTACAGCGATTGCGAGGACATCATGCGCGTCGCCGAGGAATGCGGCATTCCGGCGTACATGCTGTTTTACAGGCGCGGTCTGGAGAAATTCATCGACATAAAGCGACGAATCGAAGCCGGTGAAATCGGCAATGTGCGTTTCGTATCGTACCGCGAGATTCGCAAGCCCTCACCCGCCGAGCTTAACCGCGAGAACCCGACATGGCGGCTTATCCCGGACATTTCCGGCGGCGGCAAGTTCCTTGATGTGGCCGTGCATGTGCTGGATGCGTTACAGTTTATTTTCGGCGACATCGTCGACCAGCGCGGCTTCGCCGTGAACCGCGGCGGGCTTTACGAGCCGGAGGATACGGTATCGGCTACGTTTACGTTCGAGAACGGCCTAATCATGAACGGGCTGTGGTGCTACGCGTCCTACAAAAACGACGAGCAGCTTCAAATCGAAGGCGACGCGGGGCGACTGACATGCGGCGTAATGCTCCACGACGACGTCGTAATCGAAACGGCAGCAGGAACACAAGTCATCAGCTACAAAATCCCTGAGCATATCGGTATGCCCTACGAACAATCCATTATAGACGAACTACGAGGCAAACGTAAAAGCAACGCAAATCTGAAAAGCTCAGCAAACGTAACGCGTGTCACGGACGCATTGCTTGCGGAGTACCGGGGAGCGCATCCGCATTGAAGCTAAAAATGAAGCTAAAAATATACGGAAGTAAAGGCTCGACGCCGTATCTGTGTGAAAGTACGATGAAATACGGCGGCAACACATCGTGCTACAGGCTCGACGTGGCTGGGAGAACCGTTATTCTCGACGCCGGCACGGGTTTGCAAATATTCGATCGCGACCTGCGCGAAGCTCGCAGCACCGGGGCATACTCGCCGATTAAGTTCGACATGCTTATAAGCCACCTGCACCTCGATCATATATCGGGTTTGGTATTTTTCACGCCGTTTTACGATCCACGCAACGAGATAACAATACACACGCGCTCCCGCGGCACCGAACCGCTGAAAAAGCAGGTGCTTGGGCTTTATAAGCCACCATACTGGCCGGTAGACGTGTCGGAGCTTGCGCGTGCCGTTACCGCACGGGAGATTCACGAGGACACGCCGTTTAAGATTGGCAAGAGCATACGTGTGCTACCGTTCGCGGCATGTCACCCGAACGACACGACGTCGTTCGTCATCACCGCCGAGGGCAAAAAGCTCGTGTACATGCTTGACTCGGAGATTACCGACGTGCCACACGAAAAGCTACTGCCATATACGAAGGACGCCGACTGCATAATATTCGACGCGGCGTACCTGCCGAAGGATTACCCGGACAAACTCGGCTTCGGTCATTCGACTTTTCAGCAGGGCATCACACTCAGCAAAGTCTCAAACTGCAAAAAACTGATACTGACACATTTTAGCTTTGATTATTCAGACGAACTGATTGACGGCGTGGCCGAACTGTTGAAAGACGAGCACGCGGATATTGTAATCGCACGTGACGGAATGGAGTTGACAATATGAATGGAGACGTAGGTCTTGATGACATGCGTAAAATTCTGGACGCCGTAGTAGCTATAAACAGCGAGACAAATTACTACAACTTACTGAACATTATTTTGCAGAAGATGCGTGATGTGACTAACTGCGACGCTGGGACACTCTATATTTTAGACGGGGGCAAGCTGCATTTTAAAATCATGCACAACGACCAGCTAAACATTTACAAGCTAAAGGACGACGACATAAACCTGCCGCCCGTAGTGCTGAACGAGAACAACATCGAGAACGTCTGCGCCTATTGCGCCATAAAAAAAGAACTCATAAACATCGCCGATGTCTATGAGAACGCAGAGTTTAATTTTCAGGGCCCGCGCAACTACGACAAGCTGACGGGTTACCGCACATGCTCGATGCTAGTCTATCCGCTGCAAGATATCGCAAACGACGTCGTCGGCGTAATACAGCTCATTAACGCGAAGGACAGGACGACGGGCAGCGTCGTAAAATTCAACGAGGCGCTACACGATCCGCTCATGTCTCTCTCAAAAATCGCAGCCGTAATGCTGTCAAATATCCACTACACCGAGGAAATAAAAGAACAGTTCAATTCGTTCGTAAAAATCATGTCCGCGGCAATCGACGAACGCACACCCTACAATGCGAACCACACGAAAATGGTCGCGAAGTATTCCGAGCGCTTCGCGGAATATCTCGGCAACAGGTTTGTGCCGGGCGAGCCGCTGTACTTCGACCAGAACCGCAAGGAACAGCTCGTAATGGCGGCCTTCATGCACGATATCGGCAAAATCGTAACGCCCCTCGAGGTCATGAACAAGCCGACGCGTCTTGGGCCGCATTTGGACGACATAAAGCAGAAGCTGGAAATAAAGAAGTTGCAGGAGACTGTTGCGTTTTTACGCGGGACGGGTGCGTCGACGCAGGAAGAGTATGACGCCGCAATCGAACGGCTGAACGAAACGTACCGCCTTATTAACGAAGTAAACGAGGCGCCGTTCGTACCGAAGGAAAAACTGGATTTGCTTACGGAGATGGCGGACATATCGTATGTGAACGACGCGGGCGCGTCTGAGCCGATACTGTCCGAGTATGAATGGAAGGCGCTTAAGATTCAGAAGGGTACACTTACAGATGACGAGTTTAAGATAATGAAGGAACATGTTACCGTGACAGGACGGTTGCTTGAAAATATTACGTTCAACCGTTATTATAAGGATGTTAAGATATGGGCTGCGCAGCATCATGAGCTGCTGGACGGGACGGGATATCCGGGTAGACTTAAGGATTTGCCGCCGGAAGTATGTATACTGACGATAATAGACATATTCGACGCGCTCACATCGTCCGACAGGCCGTACAAAAAAGCCATGCCGTACGAGAAAGCGTTGCAAATCCTTAAATCTATGGTAGATGAGGGTAAACTGCACGCGGAGCTTGTGGAGCTGTTTTCGCAGAGCCTAGTGTGGGAAATTACAGCGTTTCCTTGCAAATGAGTTTTTCGTACAGGCGGTCGATGTAGCTGTTGCCGCCGAGTTTTTTGTACAGCTCGTAATGCTCGATCAGGTTCTTCATTTCGAACGACGGGATTTTTTCCGCTTCATAATATCTGTAGTAGATATTCGTAATGCGGTTGCGGATCGTACACAAATGCGCTTCCGTATGTATCTCGATCAGCCTGTTCTGGAGCTTGTTTTCATTGAAAATTTTTTCAAGCCTTTTGTTTATCGAACCGCTCTGTTCATCCAGAGCGGTTTTTATTTGCTCGATAATGGAGTTCTGCCGTTCGGCACCGACGCTGGTTCTTAACCAACCGACAAACCTGCTTCGCAGCGGTTTTATTACGACCGTAAGAAACGACGCCGCCGTAATGCCGAACCCGAAGTACGCCATTATCTGCTTTACCATATCGTTCACCCTAGTCCTCCCTCCCTTCTGTCTCCGACTTTTTAATACCGGCGAGCTGCCACAGCTCATGCGACAAAAACCCGAAAATCGCCCCGATTAGCACGACCGGCTCCGTTCCCGTCCGCACGAACGCGTACAAGCAGCCCACCGTGAATACCCCCGCAAAGCAGATGATTATTAGCACTATAAATTTGCTGTATCTCATAGCTGCACCGCTTTCGTCGGGACGTTAGCCGGGAAGATTAGCAATGGCATGTTGTTTTTTTCGTCGTAGTCTACGGCGACGCCGGCTTGTTTTAGGTCTTGTAGTTTTACGAAATTGCAGCCTTGTTTTAAGACTCGGTCGGCTTCGATTACTTGCCCGTTGATGCTGATCTTTGTGCGTTCTACCATTTCCTCATCCTCCTTTAAGATGCGTAGTATTTCCCCGAACGGGTAAGCCCGCCCCGGGCAGTTAGGCTTGTGCAGCGGCGTGACGTCACAATGCCCCACGATGTGATCCCGGTCAAGCGGGATGTCCGTGCCGTATATCGCGCGGACTTCTGCGCGGATATGGCGGATTAGCTCGGTTGTGGATTGCAGCTGTAGGTCTGTCAGCGCGCCTTTGCCTTCGTTGTAGAATCCTTCGTGTTCGATGCTGATTGAGTAGAAGTTCGCGTTCGTCTTGCGCGTGCGGATGTATGCTACGCCGGAGTTGCCGTAGTATACATTGCTGCGGGGTTCTGTCGACGTACCGTTGCCCCATGCTGTGTCGCGCAGGCTTACGAGTTGGGCTACGCGCCCGTCTTTGGCTACTATGTAGTGGGTTGATGCGTTTGAAGCTTTGTTGCATAGCCAGCTTACTGCTCCGTTAAAGCTTCCTTCTGTTATGTGGCATACTATCATGTCCGGCTTGTAGCCAGCCCGCCCTGTGGTTTTGTTGGGCGTTTCGTACTGCATAATTTCCATAAATTATTCCTCCCTTCGTGCATTCATCATACATTTTGGCGTTGGAAAAGATTTATGGTAATTCTTCCAGAATGTTTTCACGAAATATCTTGCGGTTGGGGGGAAGAGTTTTTATAATGGGGGGAGTTGGGGGCGATGATGAGTTTTTTAGTTGGGGTTGAAGTTAAAGAAGAGGAAGGAGACTTGGCGGATTGGGTGAGAAGACGGAGGTTCGGACGGGAAAAGTAGCGGCGGTGAAAGTTACGACGCAAGCATCGAGCGCGCGTAAGCAGCCGGACTTTGAGAAGGCGCTTAAGAACGGCAACAGCGAGGTCATCGCTATGGCTATAAAAGAAATATTGGCACGGGAAGATAAAAGACAATAATAGAACGTTATGATTTTGATAGGAGGAATTGCTTTGGACTATCCAACCCCTCTTGATGATTATGATTATGAATTGTCAAGGTAAGCTGATTTGGAGATTTATAAAGAAACAATATCAATCGAAAAACTCGCAGAAATGTACGGTATTAAGATATGAGTTATTCAATAGAATTTAGAAAATCGCTATAGGTTAAGAGTTGGTTCGTTCCGCGTTATCTAAGAAATATCTAATGATGAATTGATAATCATCATAATTCAGATAGGTAATCGTGGAGATGTTTATAAATAATATAGCAGGCGGTCTAGAATGATTAAAAAAAATGACAGATACGAAATGGAAATCATCGACGCCGGTTCCGACGGCGAA
>CAZJLW010000022.1:20880-29907 GCA_964546895.1 uncultured Eubacteriales bacterium
TAAAAAAAATGACAGATACGAAATGGAAATCATCGACGCCGGTTCCGACGGCGAAGGCGTCGGAAAAATCGACGGCTTCACGGTTTTCGTGGAGAATGTTGTGCCCGGCGATGTTATCGAAGCGCATATATTGAACGTAAAAAAATCGCACGGCTATGCAAAAGCCGTGCGAATCACCAAGCCGTCTCCGGTACGCGTGGAACCGGCTTGTGCCGTTTCCGGTAAGTGCGGCGGTTGTTCGTTCCAAGCGATGAGCTATGATGCTCAGCTTAAGTTGAAAACTGCGCATGTCAAGGCTTGTCTTGAGCGTATCGGGGGAATAAAGACGCGGACACTGGCGGAGGCGAGCGCTTCGGAAAGAAATGGCCAGTTTGAGAATGAGCTTCCGGTGCTGCACGATACGCTCGGTATGGAAAACCCGTACTGCTATCGTAATAAGGCGCAGTTTCCGGTAAGGCGGGCTGAAACGTCTGCGGATAATCCAGCCTTTACGAGCGCGAATGTGCGGATTGGTTTCTTTGCGAAACGAAGCCATAGGCTGATAGATGTTTCGGATTGCGTTATTCAGCACGGCATTAATAAGGAAGTAACTGCTGTAGTTAAAGAATTTTTGGAAGTCAACGCCGTCGAACCGTACGACGAGACGACGCATAAGGGACTTGTCCGGCATATCGTGACACGCGTGGCGTTTGCTACCGGCGAGGTCAGTGTTTGTATTGTCATTAACGGAAGCCGTCTGCCGCATGAGCGGCGGCTTGTGGAAATGCTTTCGGGTATTGAGGGCGTTTGTAGTATAACGGTTAATGAAAATACGGGCAGGACGAATGTTATTTTCGGTGATGTTACACGGACGCTGTTCGGGAACGGCTATATTACGGATTTGTTGGACGGTATCAAATTCCGGATATCCGCTACTTCGTTTTATCAGGTCAACCCTTTGCAGACGTCACTGCTGTACAAAACAGCTGCGCAGTACGCCGGGCTTACCGGTACGGAAACGGTGATTGACGCGTACTGCGGTATCGGGACGATTTCGCTGTACATCGCGGGAGCGGCGGCGCATGTTTACGGCGTCGAATTGTCGCCGCAGGCTATAGCCGACGCTAAAACTAACGCTCGTATTAACGGTGTTAAGAATGTAACGTTTCTGTGCGGTAAGTCGGAGGATGTTATTCCGTCGCTGTATAGGAATGACGGCGTGCACGCCGATGTCGTCGTACTCGACCCGCCACGAAAGGGCTGCGAGGTTGGTGTGATAGATACTGTTATTGAGATGCGACCGAAGAAGGTTGTTTATGTGTCGTGCGACCCGGCGACGCTTGCGCGGGATTTGAAACGGTTTGCGGAGGGCGGGTATCGGTTGGTGGAGGCTACGCCGGTGGATATGTTTCCGATGACGGCGCATGTGGAGACAGTGGCGGTGATGACTGCTACTGCTATATGATATGTTTAGAGACATTCAGAAAGGCAACAATGAAGATACGGAGGTAGTATACTATGTACATCAAAAATCTCAGATTGTCAGACTTCATGGTGTTTGATTCACTTGACGTTAGCTTTTCAAAAAACATAAACATAATAAGCGGTGAAAACAGTACCGGCAAAACCGTCATGCTAAAAATTTTATATTCAGCTTTGAGGGGCATTTCCGACACTCAGAAAATCAAGGGGAACTTCACGAAAGAAGCATTTGAAGCGAATCTTGTGAAAAAAATATTAGGCGTGTTTCGCCCAGATGATGCCGTGGGCAGACTTGTAAACCGCACTCAAGGCCGAAGGAAAGCCGATATTTTTATCGCTACAGATAATGGCTGTGTTTCTTTTGATTTTAGCAGTGAAAAAGTAAACCATATTAACGTAAGCTATGAAAATATAGATCATGCAGAGAACGTCTCAACGGCTTTTATTCCTCCAAAAGAGATTATCTCCTCAACATCAAATTTTGCTTCTTTGTATGATGAATACCATATTGACTTTGAGGAGACTTATTATGATCTTGCTCGTCTTCTTGAAAAGCCTTTGAGAAAAGGACCAAATACCAAGGAACAAAAAAAGCTTATTAAGTCATTTGAAGACATTATCAACGGAAACGTAGTGCAAGAGAACAGGAAGTTCTACCTGAAAATTAAAGGAGAAGGCGAATTTGAAATGTCGCTTGTATCTGAAGGTTACAGAAAACTTTCTACAATTATTTATTTGATACTGTCCGGAAGCTTAAGCAGTAACTCCGTGCTGTTTTGGGATGAGCCGGAGATAAACATGAACCCTAAAATGATTATGCCGATAGCAGAAGCAATGCTTACATTAGCAAAACTCGGTGTCCAAATATTTATAGCTACACACGATTATTTTGTACAACAATGCTTCAACCTTGTTGCATCATATCCAAAAGCAAACAAGGATGCCTTAGATATAAAATTTATATCTCTATATAGACAAAATAACGAGACAGGTAAATCGGTTATTCAATATGAAGTCGCAAAATCTCTTGCTGAGCTTTCTCATAATACAATCATGGAAGAGTTTGATTATTTATATGACAGAGAACAGGGGCTGATATAATGGCCACATATAGCGAAGGGCAATTGAATTTTTCGTTTCCAGACGACTACAAGGTAATTAAGTTTGATTCTACAAATTTTTATTTAAAAACATTTGACAGCTATATGCCGGAAGGCAAAGGGTTGGACTTCATAGCGTATTCCGGCTCACAATTTATAATGTTGGAAGTTAAAGACTTTTCCGCTGACAAGCATTCCAATGTTTGGAGAACTCGAACCGACACTGCAATAGTTAATATAGACAATGCTAATATTGATACCCCTATCAAGGCTAACAAGTATAGTGTTAGAGAAAGCTTGGATATTGAAGTAGCTAAGAAAGCAGCTTCTTCAATGTCCTGTTTACTCGGCGCTAACTCTACTGCAAACGTTTCAGAAGCAGATGAATTAAAACCTTTTCTAAAAGAACTGGTGAAATCTAAATTTTCTTTAGGAAACAGTGACATTGTAATTATTCTATTCGTTGAAGGTATTTTAGAAAGCAAAACCAGAACTAAAAAAATGATTATGAAGCGCCTACAGGACAAAATCAAGGAAAAGCTAAAATGGCTAAACTGCAAAGTAAGTGTATTCGATTCGGAAACATGTAATAACAAATATGTTATCGTGACTTCGGCATAACATATCAATGCTGTACATATAGAGGGGCTGCCATGAAAACACTCATCCCAATCCTACTCTGCCTAATCATAACCACCCTACAAACCCACCCTACCCCTGCCGCCTCCACCCAGGAGGACTACTTCGCACGCCTAAAATCCATCAACACAATAACCTCAGCAGAGAAATCAGGCTACGAGCTATCCACGATAAAACTAAAGCTCGACTACTCCGCACCCCTACCCTCACCCACGCCCACCGACTACACAATATACACGGCAATAAACAAAAAATACGGCAGGGTAGCCTTATTCATCGCAGACGCAACTGGCAGCATCATATACAAAACCGAGGACATCGAGTGCAACTACTTCTTCAAAGACTCTCTCTATCAACCCAACATCGAAATCGCCGCCATCGCCGTAAGAGACATAAACGGCGACGGGCTTCAGGACATAGTGCTAATCAGCCGTTGCGCTGCCGACGGCATCAAATTCCGGATAGGCGATATTATTTTTCAGGAACGCGGTACGTTCTACCGTGACTGGCGCATTAGTAACAAAATCAACCGCTTCAGTATGAATAAGGACTTGGACATGATGACGGCGTTCGCACGCGATAAGCAGTCCGCCGAGTTTCTGTACAGTGCGTCAACATTGGGCGAGCTTACGAACGGCGGTTTCGTACCGCTGGCCGGTCAGACATTTATCGCCGACTACGAAAAATTCGGCACGGTGAAGGTCGTTCCCGGGACTTATACAATGGGCGGCCACCACATTTTTATGATATACCTCGTCAACAGCGACGGGCGCATCATATGGAATTTCCAGTGTATGCGAAATTATGACAACTTCAGCACGATGACGGGGATATCATTTAAGGACGTCGACGGGGACGGGCAGGCCGACTTGTCGGTTCTCGCAAAATATAAGTCGCTCGGTGACGACAACGAAACATATTCCGCTACGGATTTTTCTATTTACTATCAGCGCAACGGTTATTTCTTTGAAGATACCGATTTCCACGCCTCACTCTATAAGGAACTGACCGGCAAAGAGGTTATGGATGATATAGTGCAAGCAGCACGCAGATATTGGGGTTGGTAGAATGATTAGGGTATTGATTGTTGAAGATGAGAAGCCGATTCGGGATTTGATAGATATCCAACTGACTGCGGCGGGATATTCCTGTACGGCGACAGGCGACGGCATTGAAGCGGCCGATTTGATCGAGGAGAAAAATTTCGATCTGGTTTTACTCGACATAATGCTGCCTGGCGCAGACGGGTATGAGCTTATGGAGTACATTCGCCCGACCGGTGTGCCGGTTATTTTTATTACGGCGAAGCACGAAGTACGCGACCGCGTTAAAGGGTTGCGACTCGGCGCAGATGATTATATTGTGAAGCCCTTTGATATCGTGGAATTATTGGCGCGGGTCGAAACGGTGTTGCGGCGCTATCACAAATCCGAAAGCAACGCCGAGGTCGAGGGCGTACGGATAGATTTCGACGCGCATACCGCTTACAGGAATGGGCAAAAAGTTGACTTAACAGCCAAGGAGTTCGCGCTGCTAAGCCTCTTTGTGCGTAATAAAAACATCGCCCTATACCGCGAGACGTTATACGAAAAGGTATGGGAGTCTGACTTCTACGGAGACAGCCGAACGATTGACTTGCATGTGCAGCGCCTGCGTAAAAAGCTGGGCTGGGAGCATTGCCTCATTACTGTCTACAAAATAGGATACCGGCTGGAGGTGTCCAAATGAGGTTCTCGTGGAAGCTGTTTATGTGTACAATCTCTATCGTGGCAATAACTCTGGCTTTCGGCGGCTATTACATAGTTAATTCATTTTTCAAGTCCGCTTTATCTCGGGAAACAAAACAAGCCGTCGACGAGAGCGGAATTATCCGCTTTGCATTCGAAACCACTACGCTAAACATTCCGTCGAAATACGAGCATCTGCAAGACCAGACAATCGCCCTAATAGGTGCGACGCTCGACACGGGCGGGCAGAGCCGGTACATCAGAATAAGCGCCGAAAACGCCGCTACGCTTTACGAAAGCGAAGAATTCTGTGCAGACGCTTCGATTTTGAGCGAAACGTCCGGCGGTGAGATTGCATACAAAATATCTGCAATCAACGGGAGCTACTACATTCAAACAGCCGTTAAAATAAACATTGTCGACCGCGAGCTTTACCTCGAAACGCTTAAAAATATCACGAACGTATTTAATGAGCGCGCGGCGGGTTTTTCGGTTTACCGACAGGTTTGTATAATCGTACTGTTATGCGAGGGGCTGGTAATATTCGTGCTTTCGCGCTGGCTGACGCGTCCTGTCAGGCTGATATCAACCGCTACAAGAAATATGGCTAAAGGCAACTACTCTTATCGAGCCAAAAAAGTCAGCAATGACGAGCTGGGCTGGCTGACGGAGGATTTTAACCAAATGGCGGCTGCGCTGGAAGAACACGTCGAGAAGCTAAAGGAAGCAGCTCGTTCGCAGGAGGAATTCGTAGGGGCTTTCGCGCACGAACTAAAAACGCCGCTCACTGCGATAATCGGATACGCCGACATGCTGCGTTCTCAAAAGCTTGACGAAAAAAAGCTCATGCTATCCGCCGATTATATTTATCAAGAGGGACGTCGGCTTGAAAAGCTGTCGTTTAATCTGCTTGACATTATTGTGCTTAAGCATGTAGATAAGCCGACGGCTGTATTTCTTGCAAGTACATTGTTTACTTATTTGAAGGATACTTTTTCAAAAACCGATATCAGGCTGGCTTTAAACTATGAGGAGTGTCAAGTCGTAGGCGATTTGGTGCTTATTAAGACGCTGCTGACTAATCTTATCGATAACTCAATCAAGGCATCGAAGCCCGAAGATGAAATTAAACTAACCGGAATAATTCACGGCGATAAATACGTTTTTGTCGTACGGGATCACGGCTGCGGTATCTCGCCTGAGGATTTGAACAAGGTTACGAAGGCTTTCTACATGGCTGACAAGTCGCGCTCGCGCAGTCGCCACGGCGCGGGGCTTGGGCTTACCCTGTGCGCCGAAATTGCACGTCTGCACGGGAGCGAACTTAAGCTTGAAAGCGTTGTAGGCGTCGGAACAAGCATATGCTTCGCGCTTGATATCGGAAGCCATGAAGCTGAAACAAGAGGTGATTGATTTGAAATACGCAGCAGTTCTGGTGCTGGTGACGGCAGTTATATTGCTATCCATTTTTTTACCGGCAGAGTTGTCGAAGGTCTATGACAACTCCATACTTGACACCGTTCAGAAAGAAACCGGCGACAGCTCGCCAGAGAGCTTCCGATATTCTCTGACAACGCCGCAGCGCCTTTACGTACTCTCGATGGCACTTAACAATCACAATATTTTACAAAGTGATTACGCCGCATCTCTGCGCGAAAAGGCAATCAGAGCCAACCGGAACGATACCGTCGCGTCATATGCGTATGTCGAGAACGGGCGCGGCTCGATGAAAGACGAGCTGACCGCCGACAGTGCTATGAAAATATGTAACACGGTATTGGCCGACATTATTAAGGTAGGTTTAGAAAAAGACAGTATGTCAACCGACGGCTTTGAAAATAAAAATCCATGCAAGCAAACACTCTACTCCGCCGTCGACATGTTCGAACCACAAAAAAGCGTATCCGTATGGCAAATCGAATACGACAGCGTTTTGCCGCCTGACGGCTTGCCGTTTGCGCTGATAGAGGCGCATATAGACGCGGAAACGGGCAAGCTATACAGCTTTTCGTTCCGGGTTGACGCTCTTAAGGATTTTGATGCGGATAAGCTTGCTAAGGCGTGGCTAAGCCACCTTGGAATAACTGATTTTAGCGACATAACGGAAAACAGTCCGCTTGCCGAGTCGGCTAAGCAGTATAAGAAATTCGCTACAGATGGAATGAACAACGAGAAGACGGTTTTTACGGTAGGGTTTTATGAGGGGATTAATGAGGTTTTTGTTAGAATAACAAATTAGGACGCTCCGTATGGGGCGTCCTAATTTAATTCAATCAGTGTTTTTATTTCTTACGCATATCGCGTAAAACATAGACATTAAATGATAAATAAACGTCGGTATTAAACACACCCCTAAGATGATTGCGGAGTATCCTATAAAACCTTCGGCGTCATTCCTGTACGCCCGATTTAACAGCGGTATCCCCAGCCCGATAGCCAGATACCAAAATAAAGGCGACATGCGTTCAAGAAAGCTGCGACACGAACCCTTGTAAGACAACCCCGCCATTTTAACGGAAGCATAATCAGCTACCTTATAAACAACGCATATGGACGCAAAATAAACAGCAGTACCGATTATTGTGTGTACGCGTTCAGGCGTCAGCAACCGGCTTTGAGCCTCCGCCTCCTGTATAAATCTCGATAAATAAATTGGAAGGTAAATAGAAATCACAATCCGAAACCCATTCACAAAAACCGTACCAAAAAACGAAAACCCAAAGCTCAGCACAGCCCAGCACCCCGCCTTTACATTCGTCCGCATACGGTGAACAAACGAGAAAAGCAGCGTAGCGAACGTTATCAGCATAAACTGCACGCCCGAACATGACGGTGCAATAATAAACCGAAAGTCGTTGTTAATATATCCGGCGCCGGGTTCCCATTTAAATGATATGCCGCTTATTGTTTTAACCCACGCAGCCGTGGGAGCCAATATGAACCTCAGGTCGTCGCACTCGGCATTACTGTAGAAATATTTTATACCGTATATAATTATAAATCCCGCACAGTAGAATACCCAGTACCGCTTGATTATCGATTTCGCATCAGCCAATCTCCCTTTTCCTCCTAACCAGCACTCCCGCAGCAATAATAATAGCAGCGAAAACAAGAACTACATAACCGGGTTCCGAACCTATCATATACCCTCCCCCAACGGCAAGATTTGTCACGCCGGACGGCAACGGCAGCGGCTGCTTTACGTCCGTGCCGGGCTTATCGTTGTTCCTAACTTTCTCGGACACAGCGATAAATGATGTATACGGCGTTATCATGCTGTATTTGAGCCCGATTGCGGTTACTTCCTTCTTTGCAGTTTCCTTGCCGTCGCTAAACCCATAATCCATAAGCTTTTCAACCTTCTTGCGCGCCCATAAATAACGTATAGACGAGCTTGCGTCGGACGGTTTTGCGTCCGATAGTTGGAACGTTTGAGTGTAGTCTCGGCCGCCTTGCTTGCCTGATAACTGAATCGAGCCTTTAGGCTCGCCGCGCCATTTGCCGTAAACAACGATTGGCCTTTGTGCGAAAAGTGTAGGCACGCTCGCAGGCTCTACGTCATACACGTCAAACCCACTGTATGTTACACGAATATCAGTTAAAACCGGCGACTCTATGTATGTACGAAACCGAGTGGCGGTGTTGAGGGCGTCGCGCGCGTCAGTCACCACAAACGACTCGCCTAGTCCGGCTTTTGCAATCCCGTCGATCAGGTAGCGATTTACCGATTTGCCTATGCCGAACGAGAAGAAGTTCGTTGTGCCGACATTTTTATTTATTATATCGAATATTTCTTTTTCACCGCCGATGTAGCCGTCTGTTATTACTACAATGCTTCTAGAAACATCTTTTTTCGCCGGAATTTTAATCGCGCTTTTAAGGGCAGGTGCAAGCTCCGTTCCTCCGCCTGCATCCTCTTTATCAATTAAGTCGTGGGCTTTGCGTATGTTTTCATTCGTCGCCGGTAATGATGTGGGCGACATTTGCTTCGACGCCCCCGAAAAAAGTATTAGGTTAAAGCTATCTGTAGGTCTGAGATTCCATACAAGGTTAGTAATAAGCGTCTTTGCCGTGCCGATAGGGTATCCCGACATCGAACC
>CAZJLW010000023.1:0-4856 GCA_964546895.1 uncultured Eubacteriales bacterium
AATCCGTGTAGATCCGTGGTTAATTATTTTTTACCCTTATTTATTATTAATCGCAGCCTGTGCCGCCGCAAGACGAGCTATCGGCACACGGTACGGCGAGCAGGAAACGTAGCTCAGGCCGATATTGTGGCAGAACTCGATGCTGTACGGGTCGCCGCCATGTTCGCCGCAGATGCCAAGCTTGATGTCGGGTCTGGTCTTTTTGCCCTTTTCGACGGCGATTTTCATGAGTTCGCCAACGCCGGTGCGGTCAAGACGTGCAGTCGGGTCAACCTCGTAAATATTTTTGTCCATGTAATCCTTAAGGATTTTACCGGCGTCGTCTCTCGACAGGCCGAATGTCATTTGCGTCAGGTCGTTCGTACCGAACGAGAAGAATTCTGCTTCGGTAGCGATCTCGTCGGCTGTTAAAGCAGCTCTCGGGATTTCGATCATCGTACCGACAGTGTACTTCATCGTTACGCCAGCTTTTTTAATGATTTCATCGGCTGTTTTGACGATGATTTCCTTAACATAGCGCAGCTCCTTGATTTCGCCAACAAGCGGAATCATGATTTCCGGAACGATGTCGTAGCCTTTGTTCTTCTTAACTTCGATAGCGGCTTCGATAATAGCCTTCGTCTGCATCTCGGCGATTTCGGGATAGCTTACGGCGAGACGGCAGCCGCGGTGTCCCATCATCGGGTTCAGCTCGTGCAGAGCGTTAGCCTTGATTTTGAGTTCCTGTACGGATTTGCCCATATCTTTGGCAAGCGCTTCGAACTCGGAGTCGTTCGTCGGGAGGAACTCATGCAGCGGCGGGTCAAGCAGACGGATAGTAACCGGGCGACCCTCCATTGCTTCGTAAATACCGATAAAGTCAGCCTTCTGGAACGGAAGCAGCTCGTTAAGCGCGGCAACGCGTTCTTCGACAGAATCGGAAAGTATCATTATACGCATTTTCGGTATGCGTTCTTTTTCGAAGAACATATGCTCGGTACGCGTAAGGCCAATGCCTTCTGCGCCAAACTCGACGGCAGCCTTAGCGTCCTTCGGTGTGTCGGCGTTAGTTCTGATTTTGAGCTTGCGGCACTTGTCGGCCCAGCCCATGAACTCCTCAAAGTTTCCGGAGATTTCGGCTTTAACAGTCTTGATGTCCTCGCCGTAGATGTAGCCGGTCGTTCCGTCAAGCGACAACGCATCGCCTTCCTTAAACCGTCTGCCGCCGAGTTCGAAATACTTCTCGTGTTCGTTCATTTTTATATCTTCGCAACCGGATACACAGCATCTGCCCATTCCGCGAGCAACAACAGCCGCGTGCGACGTCATGCCTCCGCGAACAGTCAGTACGCCCTGCGCCTTGTCCATGCCTACGATGTCCTCGGGAGAAGTCTCGAGACGCACAAGAATAACGCGCTCGCCACGTGCGGCGGCGGCTTCCGTATCCTCAGCCGAGAAATATATCTTACCGGCAGCGGAACCCGGCGAAGCGGCTAAGCCCTTGCCGATCGGCTTCGCAGCCTTAAGCGCGTCCGCGTCGAACGTCGGATGCAACAGCTGGTCAAGCTGCTTCGGGTCAACCTTTACAAGCGCTTCCTTCTCAGTTATCAGCCCTTCTTTAACCATTTCGACGGCGATTCTAAGAGCGGCCTGAACAGTTCTCTTTGCGTTACGCGTTTGCAGGAAGTACAGCTTGTTGTTTTCGATAGTGATTTCCATATCCTGTACGTCTTTGTAATGCTTTTCAAGCTTATGGCAATAGCTTTCGAACTCCGCATAAATAGCGGGCATTTCATCTTTCAGCTCGATAAACGGCTTCGGTGTGCGTACGCCTGCTACGACGTCCTCGCCCTGGGCGTTTATCATGTACTCGCCGTAAATCTTGTTCTCACCAGTAGCAACGTTACGTGAGAAAACAACGCCTGTGCCCGATGTGTCGCCCATATTACCGAAAACCATAGACTGCACGTTAACAGCCGTACCCCATTCATACGGAATGTCATGCATTCTGCGATAAACGTAAGCGCGCGGATTATCCCACGAACGGAAAACAGCGGAAATCGACTCATAAAGCTGTTCCTTCGCGTCGGACGGGAAATCCTTGCCCTGATCCTCTTTATAAATGGCTTTGAACTTGTCAACGATAATTTTTAAATCATCAACGGAAAGCTGAAGGTCGTCACGGAAGCCCTTGGACTCCTTGTAGTGATCGAGAACTTCGCCGAATTTCGATTTCGCAACGCCGATAACAACGTCCGAGAACATCATGATAAAACGTCTGTATGAGTCGTAAGCGAAGCGCGCATTACCCGTCGCGGCCGCCAAACCCTCAACGGCTACGTCATTTAAGCCGAGGTTCAAAACCGTGTCCATCATACCCGGCATTGATGCGCGCGCGCCGGAACGTACCGATACGAGCAGCGGATTTTTTGTATCGCCGAATTTTTTTCCGGTAGACTTTTCGAGCTTAACCATAGCATCGTCGATCTGCGATTTGATCTCGTCCGAAAGAACCTTGCCCGACTTATTGTACAGCGTGCAGGCCTCCGTCGAAACGGTAAACCCATCTGGTATCGGCAGGCCAAGCTTCGTCATTTCGGCCAGATTAGCGCCTTTACCGCCGAGTAGGTTTTTCATCGAGGCGTCGGCCTCAGAAAACATATAAACAAACTTACTCATTAGTGATTCCTCCCAGTATTTTGAATTTCCATATCTCCCCTATTATACCATAAAGTTTCATAATTTATAGAAAAATTTTTAACAAATTTCAAAAATAACTGTAATGTTTATAGTAGAAGTTATATAATGGTCAGAAAGGCGGCAAAACGAAACAGTTCGTCAGTTTAATAACAACCGGAGGGGAATTTTATGCACGAGACATACAGTTTTAAAACTAAGGAGCAATTTTTAGACAAGCTTAACGAAATGAATTTGAACATTCCGTTTTCAGATGACACGAGCGTTTTGTTCGAGAGCGCCGACGGAATCGCCGACAACCGCATTCTGTTTCAGCCGATGGAAGGTTGCGACGGCGAAATTGACGGCTCGCCTTCGGAGCTTACGATTCGCCGCTACAGGCGCTTCGCGCAGGGTGGTTGCGGCGTCATCTGGTTGGAAGCCACGGCTGTTTGTCACGAAGGCCGCGCAAATCCCCGTCAGCTTTTTTTGAACAGGAATAATCTTGAAGCTTTCAAGAGCCTTCGTAATTTAATAAGAGAAATAAACCCGCGCGCGTACACTATTTTGCAGCTGACGCATTCGGGACGCTATTCAAGACCTGACAAGGCGCCCGCACCGATTGTCGCACGCCGTAATGATTTTCTGGATAAGCCGGGGCTGGATTACAAAATAATCACGGACGACGAATTGCAAGCGTTGCCTGAGAAATATGCAGAAGCGGCTGCGTTGGCGAAAGAAGCGGGCTTTGAGGCCGTCGATATAAAGTGCTGTCACGGGTATCTGATGTGCGAAATGCTCGGAGCATTCACACGCCCCGGACAATACGGCGGCTCGTTTGAAAATCGTACGCGACTGGCGATGTCTGTGATTGATGCCGTGAAGGCGCGTACTGACATAAGCTTGGCGGTACGTATGAATGCTTATGACCAAGTGCCTTATCCGTTCGGCTTTGCTTCGGATAAAACTGATTTTCACAAGCCGGATTTGACCGAGACGAAGGCGTTCGTGAAGCTGCTGGCGCAGAAGGGCGTATCGATAATAAATATTACAGCAGGTAATCCGTATTACAACCCGCATGTTAACCGCCCGTACGACATGGGCTTTTACAAGCCGCCTTATAATCAACTGACTGATGTCTATCATATGCTTAACGCCGTGCGTGAGTTGAAACAGGAAGCCCCGGGCGTATTGTTCGCAAGCAGCGCGCTTACGTGGATGCGCGAGCTTGGCTTTAATGTGGCCGCCGGTGGTATCCGCGACGGCTGGTTTGACTTCGCAGGTTTTGGGAGACAGACGTTTGCTTATCCGGATTTCCCGAATGATTTGAAGAATGGCGCGTTAAAGCGGAATAATCTCTGTATCGCTTGCTCGAAATGTACGGTGCTTATGAGGTACGGACAGGTTAGCGGGTGCGTTGTGCGGGATAGAGATGCTTATATGGATATTTTTAAGACGATTAGCACAATGAATGATGGGCAGAATGTAATTAGTTCGGAGAAGATTGCGGAGCATGTGTAGGTAGGGTTTATGTCCGGGAGATGATGTGCAGTGGCAGAGATTTTGTCAGTTAAACTCGATTTTTTATTTAAGTTGATTTTCGGTAACGAACGTAATGTTGATATACTGGCGAATTTTTTGTCGGCTGTATTAGAAACCCCGGTTGATGAATTTGTTGAGCTACAAATCATTGATACCGCGCTTAAAAAAGAACATGAAGACGATAAGCTGAGTATACTGGATGTAAATCTCAGAACAAAAAGCGGAACGCTTATTAATCTTGAAATTCAAATTATTAACAAAAAGGATTTCGAAAAGCGAAGTTTGTATTACACGAGCAAGCGGTTGGTTGAGCAACTCGGCGAAAGGGATCCTTACACGAAGTTAAGTCAGACGATCAGCATAAACATTATAGACTTTGATTTATTTGAGTACAATAAGTATCACAGTACGTTCTGGCTTAAAGAGGATACTGAGAACGTTAAGCTCACCGATATTATTAGGATCGATTTTTTGGAGTTACGTAAAGCAGAGAGAGCCAAGGACGCCGACAGGTCAAGCGATATTAAGCAACTATGGATGGATTTTTTGAACGCAAAAAGCGAGGAGGAATTGAAAATGCTCGCCGAGAAGAATGAAGTATTTGAACGCCCCGTAGCAGAGGTTATCCGGCTAAGCAGCGACGCCTCCGTTCGGGAGCA
>CAZJLW010000023.1:4956-10245 GCA_964546895.1 uncultured Eubacteriales bacterium
AAAAGCTTGAAAACCATGAACTTCTCAACCAACGAAATATCCCAAGCCACGGGCCTAACAGCATCAGAAATAAACAAACTCTAACTACACCGAAATACCATACACAGGGGGATTATAAATGACAAAAACAGCAATAGTAACCGGCGGCATACGCGGAATCGGCTTAGCCATCGTTAAGCGGCTAGCTAAAAACGGCCACAACATATCGGTAATCGGAAGAAGCTCGGAAGTTGACGACGCGGTAAACGCGTTGAAAGCCGAAGGAATCAGCATCTTCTACATGTCCGGTGATGTTTCCAGTAAAACCAGCCTAGAAGAATTCGTCAAGCAGACGATAGCAACATTCGGCGGCATAGACTTCCTCGTAAACAACGCCGGTGTAGCTCCGGCCGTCAGAACCGATCTACTCGACATGACAGAGGAAAGCTTCGACTGTGTTATCGGCGTTAATCTAAAGGGCGCGTTAATGCTAAGCCAACTCGTCGCCAAGCACATGATCGCCGAAAAGAAGCAAGGCGTTATTGTTAACGTAGCGTCCATTTCGTCATACGTATCGTCCATAAACCGCGGCGAATACTGCATATCCAAGGCCGGTGTATCAATGCTGACGATGCTTTTAGCCGACCGGCTGGCGATGGAAGGTATCCACGTCTACGAGGTTCGTCCGGGTATTATCGAAACCGACATGACGTCCGGCGTAAAAGGAAAATACGACCACCTAATAGACGGCGGCTTACTTCCGATTAAGCGCTGGGGAACTCCGTCCGACGTAGCCGAGGCCGTTGCCGTTCTGTGCGAAGGCAGATTGGCGTACAGCACGGGCGACATAATCAACGTAGACGGCGGCTTTCATATCCGTCGGATATGAAAAGGGGGATAAAAGCCGCTTGCGAGCTTTTTCACCCGATCATAAGGCGTCAAAAATGCCGGTTTACGGCATTGCAGCGGGTGATTTTCCCGACGCAGCCCGCGAAGCGGGTTTTTGACGGGCGAATCATTAACTAAGGGGGATATAAATGCACTGCGAAACATTTACATACAACACGATAATAGTCGGCACCGGCGCGGCGGGCTACAACACCGCCGGGCGGCTGTTTGATATGGGCGCACGTGACATCGCTGTCGTTACAGAAGGCGTTAACGCCGGAACGTCACGCAATACAGGCTCGGACAAGCAGACGTACTACAAGCTGACGCTCGAAGGCGGCGAAGGCGACTCGGTTCTTGACATGTGCCGCACGCTGTTTAACGGCGGCGCTATGGACGGCGACACCGCTCTGTGCGAAGCCGCGCTGTCCGCGAAATGCTTCTTTCACCTGTGCGACTTGGGCGTGGATTTCCCGCAGAATCGCTACGGCGAATATTGCGGCTACAAAACCGACCACGATCCGAAAAGTCGTGCGACATCCGTCGGCCCGTACACGTCTAAAAAAATGGTCGAAGCACTCGAGGCCGACGTTACCAACAAAAACATTAAAATATTCGACGGCTATCAGGTCGTTTCAATTTTAACGGAAGACGGCGAAGTCCGTGGGCTGGTCTGTCTACGCATTAAGGCCGCACCCGGCGAGCCGCGCTTTACAGTGTTCCGCGCAAAAAATATAGTCTACGCCGTAGGCGGCCCCGCCGGTATGTACAAACGATCTGCCTACCCGCACGGTCATTACGGCGCAAGCGGCATAGCGTTCGAGGCCGGTGTCGCCGGTAAAAACCTGACGCACTGGCAGTTCGGTCTTGCGTCAATCAGCCCACGCTGGAACGTCTCAGGCACGTATATGCAGGTTCTTCCGCGGTTTATTTCGACGGACAAGGACGGCGGCGACGAGCAGGAATTCCTGAAACCATACTTCAAATCCGATGGCGATATGCTTTCACGGATTTTTCAGAAGGGCTACCAGTGGCCGTTCGATGTTACGAAAATCGGTGGGTCGTCGTATATCGACATGCTCGTTTACATCGAAGAAAAAAAGGGACGGCGCGTATTTCTGGATTTCAGAAGCGGTAACGTCGATTTCATCGCGCTCTCACCCGAAGCGTACGACTACCTAAAAAAAGCCGACGCGTTCCAAGCCACACCGATAGAACGTCTGATGCACATGAACATGCCTGCTTACACGCTGTATCTCGACAAGGGCGTCGACTTGCTGCGCGAGCCGCTCGAAATCGCGCTTTGTCCCCAGCATAACAACGGCGGGTTAGACATCGATCTTTGGTGGCAAAGTAATATCAAGGGCTTCTTCCCGGTCGGCGAAGTCGCCGGTACGCACGGGGCGTTTCGTCCGGGCGGCTCGGCGCTCAACTCCGGTCAGGTCGGCTCGCTTCGCGCCGCGACGTACATCGCTCATAAGCGCACCGGCGCGCCGGAAGCTTCGGATACGTTCGGCTCGATCGCGGATGCGGCGCTTGCACGCCTTGACGCCATCGCCGACGGCTGTCTTAAAACCGACGGCCGCTTTAATACCGGCTCTGCCGCAAACATCGACGACATAACCGCCTACTTCACATCAAAAATGAACATCGTCGGCGGTCCCGTAAAAAACAAAGCCGACATCGATGCGTTTATCGCCGAGATTCGCGAGACACTCGATCATTTCACGGAGCGCGTCAGCGTCGATTCGCCGTCCGGACTGAAAAAGCTGTTCCGGCTGCGCGATATCCTGCTGTCGCAATACGTTTATTTAAGCGCGGCGTCCGATTACTGCGACAGAGGCAAGAGTACCGGCTCGACGCTGTATTGCACGGAAACCGGCGCTCAACCCGCCGGACTGCCGGAAGCGTTCCGGCATGAGCTTAACACCGAGCCGCTGTTTATTCAGGAAGTCCGCTACAAAAACGGAACTTGCGACATAACAACCCGAAAGCCCCGCGGAATCCCCGTTAACGAAAACTTTTTCGAAAACGTATGGCGTGATCACAGAGAAGGAAGAATCTATGATGATGTCTAAAAGACCCAATATTTTGTTCGCCATCGCCGACGATGCGTCGCACTTCGGCTGTTACGGCAACGACTTTGTGAAAACTCCGGCGTGCGACTGGATAGCCCAAAACGGCGTAAGGCTCAACAACGCATTCACGACTAATCCAAAATGCGCGCCGTCGAGAGCCGGCATTCTTACAGGCAAGTATTCGTGGGAGTTAGAGGACGCCGGCAACCACTTCGGTATATTCCCGTCAAAATTCCCAGTGTTCCCGGATTTGTTGGAACGCAGCGGCTACCACGTCGGTTACACGGGCAAGGGTTGGGGGCCGGGCAGCTGGCAGCGCGGAGGTTTCACGCGAAACCCGGCCGGTAACGAGTACAACAATAAAAAGCTGACACCCCCGAGCGGCTCACGCATCAGGGATATTGATTACGCGGCGAACTTCTGCGACTTCCTAGCCGAGCGCGACGCCGACGAGCCTTTTTATTTCTGGTACGGTTCACATGAGCCGCATAGACCGTACAACTTCGGCGAGGGCGGCAACGCCGGGAAATCAAGTTCAGACATAAATTACGTCCCGTCGTACTGGCCGAACGAGGAGCTTGTAAAAACAGACATGTCCGATTACGCCTACGAAATCGAGTGGTTCGACAACCATCTATCCAGAATGATTGAAAAACTGCGCGAGATAGGCGAGCTAGAAAACACTCTCATCATCGCCACGTCCGACAACGGTATGCCATTCCCGCGAGTTAAGGGGCATATGTTCGAGCAGGATTTCCACCTTCCGATGACCGTCTGCTGGAAGAATGCGATTCCCGCCGGAAGATGCGTGGACGACCTAATCAGCTTTGCAGATATCGCGCCAACATTTTTAGAAGCAGCCGGGCTTACGCCGGATGCAAGCATGACAGGGAGGAGCATTTTGAAAGCCCTGAAATCGGATAAGGACGGCAGAGTTGACGCCGCGCGCGAGTATGTGTTTATGGGCAGGGAGCGCCACGATGTCGGTCGCGAAAACGACTGGGGCTTCCCCGTAAGGTGTATACGCGACTATAAATATCTCTATTCTCGCAACTTTAAACCTGAGCGCTGGCCGTCAGGCAATCCCGAGACGAATTTTACCGAAGCCGACAACTCTCCGACGAAATCACGCATTATCGAGCTTAACGAAACCGGCGAGAGTAAATATTTCGACCTCTGCTTCGGCAAGCGCCCGGCGGAGGAACTGTACGACATCATTGACGACGTTGAGTGTGTCAACAACTTAGCCTATGACGAACGCTTCACGGAAATCAAAGAACGTTTGCGGAAGCAGTTGGAAGCGTTTTTAACGGAAACAAAAGACCCGCGCATGTTCGGACGCGGTGATGAGTTCGATACATACGAGCATGTCGGCAATTTCAGCCGCTCGTGGAAGGCTTATGTTCAGGCGCAAAACGTAAAAAACTAGTCAACAGGTGTGAAGAGAATTATTTTTCAGCTAATCGTTCCATCTGTATAGCCTTCCAACCGTTCGGCCTCTCCGCTTCGCCAACCACTTTAAAACCAGCTTTGACGTAACATCTGTACGCACCGGTATTAAAGTCGAACACAGATAACTTTACCTTTGTCATGCTAAGCTCGCTAAAAGCAAAGTCGCACAACAAATTCAATGCCTGTGTGCCGTAGCCCACGCCACGGTAGCGCTCGCCAAGTAAAAATCGGCACACGGAGCATTCCTTTTTATCCCAGTTAATAGAATCAAGCTCTGCGGTGCCGATTACCTCCTCGTCGAGTAGCACTGCAAAATAACGAGTTTTCTCTGTATTCTTAATACGTTCTGTAATCTGCTCCCGTGTAATAGGATAAGTGTAAAACCTTCCAGCCCATTGAATGAGAAAATCCGAATCCATGTTATCATTAAATCCGAGTATTGTATCAGCATCGTTTTCGAGAAACAGGCGTATAGTAACCATTATTTTTTCCTCCCGATCCACAACCCATGTATGCTGTGTCCTAATATCGAAGGCTGCTCACATGTGGCAAGGTGGTATTCCATGTACGCATTAAACTCGTCGGCATCGGCGCTGTTCAGCGCTTCGCGCAGCGGATAAATCAAGCCGTCAATACCCACATCGGTTATTTCCTCAACTGGAAACCGCGCGGCAAGCGCTTTCTGCTCGCCGAAATCCATGCAGTAAAACACGCCGTTTTTACCCGTCTTTAATATCTCGGCGCGGGCTTCGATTTCGGAGCGGTTGTACATGAAGTGGTTGATGTATACGGCGTTGCGGCTTATGTACGCGAACACGAATATGCCACCGGGTTTTAATACCCGCAGACATTCAGCCACGCACCGCTCACGTTCCTCCGATTCGAACAGGTG
>CAZJLW010000023.1:10345-16110 GCA_964546895.1 uncultured Eubacteriales bacterium
AAGTGCAGCGTCGTAATGTATTCGATTGAATGCGCCTGATCTTTCGACAGGCGGTTCAGTTCATCGTACTGTTCAGCGTAGAAGCTCGTCAGATTCTCTCTCATAGCTTCCTCCCGACTATAAGCCCATGCTCGCTATACCCGAGCAGGCTACGCCTTTCGCACATTTCGTAGTGGCACTGCAAAAATTTATTGTACGTCTCCTCCGATAATTCCTCGAGCGTCTTACGATACGCGAACTTGAGCCCGTCGGTCGCGATGTTTTTCATTATCTCAATACCAAACTCCGACACGTCTACCTCGACATCCTCCGGCGTTGTCGTGTAAAACAAGCTGTCGTCGTCCATATGCCCGCGTTCCAGATACAGCACGAAGTCCTTGCTGTCGTCCTTCCAGTCCTCGCAGTATTTTATGTAGTTGCTGAATTTGCTTAAATACGCCATGAAAAACAGCCCGCCCGGTTTGAGGACACGTACGCATTCGGCGAGAGACTGCTCGCGCTGCGACTTGTCCGTCATATGATAAAACGCGCCGAGGTTTAGCACGGCGTCGAAGCTGCCGTCGCCAAAGCGCGACAAGTCGCAAATGTTTCCGTTGTATATGTCATGTAGAATCGGGTTTTCGGCCTGCTTCTCCCGCATTGCGGCTACATGGTTTGCAACCAAATCGCCCGCCGTAACGATATACCCGCTCCCCGCAAGCTCAAACGCGTACACTCCGTAACCTGCACACGCGTCCAGCACTGCCGCGCCTTTCGGGATAAGCGAGTTCAAGTAGCGCAGCGTCGTCAGCCGCTCAACGCTTCCGGCTCTGCCCGTGCTGATTCGGTTCTGTTCCTTGTGCTCTTCTGTGTAGTATGTAGATAGCTTCTCAATGTCTTGTTTCATGCTCAACCATTCCCTTCTATTATTATCAGCGGAACTATCATTTCTTCTTCGGTCAGCCCCGCGTGCTGTCCCTTAAAAATGTCGCGGTACGTCGGGCGGGCGTGTTCGATACTAAGCCGCCCGGTCGCCACGGCTAGGTAGTCGCCGAGGAAATCCGATATCCTCTCATGTGGAGTACCCCTGCCGAACAGTCCTCGTTCCAACACCTCTTCCTTCGTCAGCAGCATAAAATCCTCGCCGAAGCGGTTGTTAAACGCCTCCGCGAACTGCGCCGTTTTGCCCGGCTTGACAAAAAAGTTCACCGCGCGCGATTCTATTGTGTACGGACGGATAAGGCAGTCGCTTATTTCCGGGTAGTCCGTGATAAAGGCGTATTCGGTATCGATCATACCGTGGTCGGCCGTTACGATAATCAGTGTGTCACGCAGACGCGCGGAGAGGTCGGCTACGCGCCGGTTGATGTCGAGTATTATGTCGTGAATCTTCTCGTGTTCCGTGCCGAGTTCGTGCATGTCATGGTCGGGTTGTGGCCAGTAGGCGAGGATATAGTTGCGGCGGTTGTTCGCGCATACTGTGGATATGTGGTTGCACATATCCGGCACGTCATTCACCTTGTGCTTCGTAAACGGCGCGATGAACTCCGCATTTACGCTGCTATCAGCATTCATTATCTTCCGGAAAATATTTTCGTACGGAATGTATTTTAGCGCTACGTTATAATCCGCTGCTAGTGTGTCCTTCGTCCCGCTTATTACGTTTGTGAATATGTTTACGTTCTTGTCTATTTCCTTGAAATACAGGCTCCAGCCGAGCCATGCGTGTTCTATCGGCAGCAGCCCGGAATATATCGCTGTCGTCGCAGCCGTCGTCGTCGGAGGAAAAACGGACGATATGTCGGATTTTTTGTGCGCTCGCAGGCAGTCGCGTTCGGTCAGGTGCTTGTTTAGTATGGCGGTGCCCAGTCCGTCAAACAGCATTACTACTACGTTCTTGTAGCCTTTGGCAAGGGTGGCGTCGAGTAACGGGAGCGTTTTGTGAAATGGCGTCACCCCGTAATGCGCGAGAATGGAGCTTGAAATGGATAGGACACTGCTGTCGTAATCCGGGTACATGATATTCATTGTTTTTCCTCCTCTGTTCGCGGGCATTCGCCATATGCACAAGCTAGCGTACTTCGTCCGCTGCTTGTGCGCATGGCTCATTTGCCACGCGTAAATAAAAAGCGGCTAAGGTTTTAATATTAACCTTAGCCGCTGCGCTTCTTTGTAAAGTGAAATTGTACACGTCACCTTAAAAAGCCAATAGGGACTAAAGCCTGTGTTTTATGATTCGAAAACCCAGACTTATTATTATTTATATCAAAGTTAACAGAAATCATAGTAAGCACAGAATGCAGCCCCTTTCTTGGTGATTTACTCTTTATAACATATTGCTTGGAGTTTTTCAATAGGTATTTAGATAATTAAAAACCCGTCAGTCCTCATAATGCCCTCGGCAAGCCACAACAACTATATTATGTTGCTCGTCTAGCTCGTAAATAAGCCGGTTTGCGTGGTCAATTCTTCGACTCCATGCCTTGCGGTGTTTAAGCGGCTCCGGCTTGCCAATACCATTCGAAAATCCGCTTCTCTGAATATCTTTTAAAAGCTCGTTTATACGTTTCAACGTCTTTTTATCCTGTACTTGCCAATAAAGATAATCCTCCCAGCCGTTTTGCGAAAAGGTAATATCATTCACGTTCCATAGCCTCCAATTCGGCCATAGTCTTTTTCACAACCTCACCACCACTGATTTGCTCAAGCGACCGGTCAATCTTATCCAAATAAGCAGCATTGCGAGCGGCTTTCATAATAGCATTGTATTCTTCAAGGCTGATGATAACAACGTTTTTTTCATCCTTGCGAGTGACAATCACCGTTTCATAATTGTCTGTGACCTTATCGCAATATTCTTTAAGGTTATTGCGTATCGTTGAGTAATTTACAGCCAGCATTAATTCAACCCCTTTCATTGCACAGTTATTTGTACTGTTTATTGTACCACAACAATCTAAATCTGTTAAGACTTTTACACGCAGTTGCCTTACTCAATCCTGTAAACCACCTCTTTCGCCCGAGTTACAGCCCTAATATCCCCATCACTAATCTTCAACAACCTAACAACCCATGCCGCAGCCGATATCTCCAACCGCTCCATCTCGGCCTTCATAGACAAATTCCGCTCCGACTTAACCTTCCGCGCTTCGAACATAACCTCTTTAAGCTTATCGCCAAACAAAATTATCTCCCTATCAACCTCAGCCGCCCTCTCCCAGCGCGTCAGATGAATCGACACATCAGCTTCATACTGCCTAAAAAACTGCTGATAAATAAACTCCGTAACATGCGGAACATAAATAGAATACAGTTTCAAAACACCAAGCAGTGCGTGATACAGCGCATATTGCCCGCTGCGGCGAGCTTCTGCTCCGTAAACCTCCGGCTTGTACAGCCGATTCTTTACAATCTCGATAAAATTATCGCAGAAGTCCTTCCAAAACAAATCGTCTATCTCCCGCCGCGCCGAACCGATTTCATATTCATACAGCAGCTTCGCCGCCGAAGCCGTCGCTTCTTTTACCCGCTCAATAATCCAGCGGTCGACCGGCAGCAGCTCCGGTTGCTGCGCAGGCTGCCGCGTAAAATCGATATCCTGCAAATGCGATATCGCAAACTTACTTGCGTTCCATAATTTCGTAATAAACCGCTTAGAAACCGCAAGCTCGTCGGCATCGAAGAAAGTATCCGTACCAAGCCGTGCACCGGCAGTCCAGTAGCGCAAAACATCGGCGGAATGCGTCGCAAGCAAAGCCCCTGGGTCATATGTGCTGTTACCTTTCGACTTGCCTATTTTTTCGCCTTTCTTCGCGAGAATAAACCCGCATATCATCAAATCATTCCACGGCAATTTGCCGGTGTGGTATAGCGAGCGGACGATCGTATAAAAAGTCCATGTGCGAATAATCTCGTGCGCGTGGGTTCGCATACTCATCGGAACCAAATCCAGCCCGAGCCGCTCGTTAATCTGCGGCGTGATACTCGACGTAGCCCATGTGTCAAACACGGCGCTTTCGGGGGTGAAGCTATCGCAGCCGCATTCGCATACGCCGTCGTATACCTTTTCCAGCGGATTAACCGGCAGCTGCTCCGCCTTCGCAAAAGCTGGCTTGCCGCAACCTCGGCAATACCAAACCGGAAACGGCACGCCGAAATACCGCTGGCGCGATATGCACCAGTCCCATTTCAGATTCTCGACCCACGCGGTGTAGCGGTTTTTCATACCGGCGGGGTACCAGTTTATTTCGTCGGCTGCTTTTAAAAAACGCTGCTGCTCGCTTAATATTTCGATATACCACTGCTTCGACGGTATGATTTCAACCGGCTTGCCGCACCGCTCATGCGTCCCTACTGCGTGGGTTATTGTTTCGGATTTTAGCAGCAAGTCTTTTTCAGACAACAGACTGATGATATTTTTTCGCGCATCGGTAATATTCTGCCCGCCGATGAAAGGCACGTCATCTGCGATAAAACCGTTCGGCAGAATAACCTTGCGGTACGGCAGCTCATGCTGCGTAGCCCACTCGGCGTCGGTGCTGTCGCCAAACGTCGCGCACATAACTACGCCCGTACCTTTGTCTATGCCGACCTTTTCGTCGGTCAGTATCGGGATTTCGTAGTTGTATAGCGGGACGGATGCTGTTTTGCCGACATATTGCCGGTATCGCTCGTCGTCCGGATTAACAAACAGGCAGACGCAGCCGTACAAAAGCTCCGGGCGGGTAGTGGCGACCTCGAGCTGTTCGCCTTCGACGTAGAACGGAATGTAGTTGAAAGTGCTGTCAATATCGGCAGTGTCAAGCTCGGCCTGTGCGATGGATGTCTGGCACTCGGTACACCACAGCACGGGCGATTCTTTCGTATATGCCTTTCCCATTTTTACCAGCTCCAGGAACAGCTCCTGCGATATTTTGCGAACCTCTGGGCTAATCGTCTGATACGAAGCCGACCAGTCAACCGAAAATCCCATCGACTTCCAGAATGACTTGAACTCATCCTCGTATTTTTCGGTAGTGCGCAGACATCTAGCGATGAACTCGCTGCGTGGTAACGTGTTAGCCCTGATACCCTCATCGCGCTCAACCAATCGCTCGGTCGGCAAGCCGTTGTCGTCAAACCCGAACGGATAAAAAACATTATGCCCCTGCATACGGCGAAACCGAGCAACCATCTCGGCCTGTGTATAGGAAAACAGGTGGCCAATATGCAGACTGCCGTTAACGGTAGGCGGCGGCGTGTCGATAGAATAGACCTCGCCTTCCGCGTTTTTGTCGAAGCGGTAAATCTGCTCCCGCTCCCAGAAATCCTGCATTTGCTTCTCGACTTGCGTGAAATCATAGTGCTTCTCCATACATAATCCTCCAAATCAGATTTTAGCCTATACAATAAAAAAAGTCCCAAGCAGCAAATATGCCACTTGGGACGAACATTATTGTCCGTGGTACCACCCAAATTCAGAGAAAAACCCCTGCACTCCGACGATGCGAGATAACTAATACGTTATCTGATATCGCTTTCCTTATGACGGTGGAAAATCCGTTGAAGCCTACTTAGGGCGAGATTCCCTGTTCGGTTCACAGCTCAGAGGCTACCTTCCACACCTTCTTCACGAGAGCTTACACCAGCCGCTCCCTCTCTTTGCATCAGAAAGTATGTACTCCTCCTCGTCAATGCCTTTATTGTATTCAGCTGGTATTAGTATACTGCAATACTAGAAAAATGCAACAGAAAATATTTAACTGAAATCATGGCGGTTTCCTCCGTCGCTGCCAATTTCTTCAAAG
>CAZJLW010000023.1:16210-29570 GCA_964546895.1 uncultured Eubacteriales bacterium
GCATTGATGAAAATTTTTAGTATGGGAGTTATACCTTGCGAAGATGATTTTTATGAGCTGACACCCGAGCAGTACGAAAAATTCGAAAGACAATTTGGCAAGCCCGAAGAGAGAATATTTATGCTTTTGCCAAAAAATCCGCGCTACCACGTTCCCCAAAACGAAGTCGAAATATTGCCCGAATGTCAGATAGAATGGTTCAACAGTGCCGTAGCCCTAATAGAACGGTATTGCCGGGACAGCGAAAAGCCATTCCGTAACGACGAGGAAAAGCTTTACTATGTCGCTACGCGTTTGCCCTCCGTGTTTTCTGAAGGGTCTAAGTATCAACCTCCGAAGTTGCGGGTTTTGGAGAAAAATGAATAAGCAAAAAAACGAGCGAAGCGGATAAAAGCATACCCGCTTCGCTCTTTTAATAACCCATATCCCAACTAAACCTTCCGCACCGGTCTAATATACTTCCAAAACCGCGCCGGGTCATGATAAAAATAAGCCATTCTTCCATCTGCATCATCAAAGCAATACCCTGTACCCGAGTAATCAAACGCCGCCATCGCTGCATCAACCTTACTCTCCACGCTACAGTTTTCCTGCTCATAGTCAAACGGCCCATGTTCAAAAACAATGTACTCGGCCTCGGGAACATCAATCAGAAGCATTTGGGGCGGCACTTCGCCTTGATAATCCGGCGCAAGCCGAACACCGTAGCATTCGGAACGAGGAACGCCATAACAAAACGGCTTAGCGCCCGGTTCGTGGATATAAGCCATAATGTGTCCGTTATATTCATCGGCGCCCTCGCTCCTACAGTCCAGATTCCCCTTTATACTATCCAGCAAGCCGCAAACGGTATCGCAGTCCTGCCCCGGCACATCGGCCTGTTTTTCCCAAAAATCAAAATACCCGTTGCTCTCATAGTTTTTAACATGCAAAAACTTGTGCGTGGGAATGGTTACAAAATAAATCTTAACGTTCTCTGAGGATTTTATCATGCCAATCTCTCCGATTCCTAAAAAGTAGCGGTCGAACGGGTGAATTTTTGTACGAAGCACGACGGGCATAGGCTTTTTGCGGTACTCGCTCGGAGCAATACCGTAGGCTACCTTAAAAGCCCGCGTAAAAGCTTCATGCGACGAAAAGCCGTAGTCAACAGCAATTTCCAAAATACTTCTTTCGCTATCGCGCACATCTATCAGCGCAAAAGCCAGCTTCCGTTGCCGCAGATAATCCCGTAGCTGCATACCCGATACTTCCTTGAACTTCCTCGTAGTATAAAACTCGGAGTAGCCAAGCTTGCGCGAAAGAAACCGCAACGTCAGCGCTTCGCTGTCGCGATGCTTAATACATTCGTCGATTTCATCTACGATTATTTGGATTTGCCTGTGCCACTCGTACATTCGTCTCACCTCGTTTCTCACTCTGTAACCATTATAGAGTAGTGGCAATCGCACCGCTTGATTTCACTTGCGGTAATAATAGTTATAGCCTACAGCACTTTTTCATATTCCATACGGTATTGATAATACCCCGCCTTCTGATGCATTCTTTGCGACGCGGTATTTTCGCAGCCCGTCCCCGAACGTATCACCTTTGCGCCGTTTCTTTTCGCTTCGTTTTCTGCATACTCCATCAAAGCCTTAGCAACACCACGCCGCCGGTACTCTGGTTCAATGTAAATATCCTGCACATCAGCCCAAATAAAACTCGCATCATCGCCGTAAAACGGAACCCAGAAATAACCGACAGTGTCACCATTTTCCGTCTTGATGATTTCCGCAATCGTACGTTCGTCCTTCATACTGTCGCACAGCGCGGACATGAACCCGTTTGTCTGGTCGGTGTTCGAATACCAGTTGGCACGATATTCTTCGTATGGAATCTTCCGCGCCCACGGCGTGTCACATTCGTAATTGATTAGGCAATGGCTTTCGAAGATGTAGTCTCTGTCCTTTTCGAGATTGATTTTGATGTGTTGTAAACCCATACTAATTTCCATAGCCGGGCCGTATCTTTGCTTTGCGATATCCGACTTAACCGCTTCGCAAATCCAAAACCCGTCCCCCTCCTGCCACGGTTCTTTCTCACGGTTACGGTACTCCGCTTTGACCTCAAACCCGCACTCGCGCAGCGCCGACAGCCATTCCTCGCGGGAATAGCTCTGCAAATAAAACGAATGCTCGAACTGCTCCACACTACCGTCCGAACCCTCAACATAAACAGTCTGCGAAATATAATGCCGTCCCGTCTCCGCTTCGGTGCGTCCGTCGCCGGTTTTCCATACCTTTTTATCCGGGTACGGATTGTTAACGGGGTAAAAGGTTTTCGTCGGTATGTAACGTGACTCCTTGGCGGGCAACCCTGCTTCAATCACAAACCCGCCGCCGTAACGCAGATGGTTATTGATTTTCACCAGTGCCTTTTTAATATCATCAATGCTGTGTATATGCCCGAAGTCAGCTGCATAGCAGAAGTCGACCGGCGTAATATTAAAGCAGAAATCCGTTACATTCCCCTCGAATAACTGTAAACTCGGCAAGTTACCAAATCGCTTCTTACCCTCGGCAATCATCTCCGGTGTCACGTCAAAAGCAGTTACATTCATTCCGCGTTCTGCCATAAACGCGCCGGTCTCGCCCCACGCGCAAAAAGGAATCAGCACGTTTTTGCCGTACTGCGTTGCGTACTTGTACCAATGCTCGTGTTCCGCAGTGCGGTCATGTCCGCTCCAGTCCCAAAATTCCGCATGGCGCGTATAGTTTCCGATGTTGTTTGTCATCTAGATTCTCTCCTTCGCCCTGTTATACAACTCATAGAAACACCGCCGTCTTTCAATCAACTCACTAAACCCGCCCTGCTCGACAACGTTCCCGTCTTGGAACACTACAATATTATCGAACGCCCGAATCGAATCAAGCCGGTGCGCAATCGCGATAACGGTCTTCCCCGCAAGCAGGCCCATGACATTTTTCATGACGGCTTCTTCCGTCAAGTTGTCTATAGCCGACGTAGCTTCGTCGAATATGATTATCCCAGCCTTTGAAAACCAAAGCCGCGCAAGCGCAAGCTGCTGTCGTTCACCTCCGGAAAGGCTCACCCCTCTTTCTCCAAGCTGAGTGTCGAAACCCTCTTCAAGCTTCGAAAGCAACCCATCCAGCCCGGCCTTTTTCATGGCTTCGGCTAACACTTCGTCCTCTACGACATCATCAAAAACAAGATTCTCGCGCAAAGTTCCGTCAAACACAGGCGGCTCTTGCGGAAGATATGCTATGTTTTCGTAATAGCTGTTTAGGTTTACTTTCTGCAAATCAAATCCGTCTACCGTAATACGTCCCGAACTCGGACGCAACAGCCCAACCAACAGCTTGACCGCCGTCGACTTACCCGAGCCGCTTTCGCCAACAAAGGCCACAGTCTTTCCATGCCCAACTTCCAAGTTCAACCCGCGAAAAATTTCGCGTTCGTCATACTTGAAGCCGACACCCGAGAAAGAAATCTCACCCCTTAACCCAGAGACACTCTCGCCCTGCGTCAAACACAAATCCTCTTTCGCATCCAAGAAATCCGTATATCTCCTATACGCAACCATATCCAGCTTGTACTGGACATAGCACACATTAAAAATAGCAATAGGCAGATACGCATTGTCCACAAGTGCGATTAATGCAACAATCTCCCCGATACTCAGGTTCTTCGTTCGCCACCCGTACACGACAATTCCGATTCTTAAAACGCAGACAATGATAACAAAAATCGTAAAAAACGCTTCGTGTATCATCTTCATTTTAACCTTCGAGCTAACGATTTCGCCGGAAGCCGCTTCCGCTTTTTTTATCTCTGCCGTAAAACGGCGATTCACCCGGAATACAACCAACTCCATAAAACCCCGTACGACGAAGTGGTTGAACTTCTCCTCGTTCACAAGAATGCTTGCTTTCAGCTTATACAGCGCCTTTAACAAAAGATTGGTAACGATAAAAACAATAACGTACCCAATCAACACCGCAACCATAACCGTGCGGTTGATTACAAAAATAAACGCAATGCTAAACAACATGTTCGGCAGCAGCTCGCTGGCAAGCCGCAGATAAAACCCAAAAAGAATGTTGCTCCCCGCCGTCGCCCCGTTTTCGATACGTTGTATTAATGTACCCGTGCCGATTTTTACATACGAAAGATAATCTATGACGGACATCTTTTTCAAAGCATAGGTCTTTAAGCTCAGCTCGATCCCATGTTCCAGCTTGCGATCAGGATAGTTTTGCAAATAGCTCACGATATACAGCGTAACCAACGCCCCGCCGTAGACGGCGATGTTCGTCATCGACAGCGTATTAGCCGTAAAGTTATCGATAACCTTTTGAAAATATCGCGAGCCGAAGCTCTGAAAAAACGCCTGCGTCAACCCAAGCACAAAATAAATCAACATTATTGCCTTATATTTCTTCGCAATGCTTAATAAATGTTTCATAACCGTTCTCCTTTTTTATTTGATATCGAAAGAGTACGGTTGATCCTTCCCGCATTTACTGCACTAACCTCAGCATGGCGTGCGGTAGATTTCTCAACCATACTGAGTTGTTACCCAATCTATTCCCTCTCACAGACTTCACCTCCAAAATAAATCCTCACAAACAAACCGCAATAACCAGTGAAATGCCCAGCAGCCCCATCGCTGCAACAAACACCACCACATCAAACCGAATCCGCCCATACCGCGCCTCGCAAAAATCATGAAGCGCCATCGGTTTCGCCCCCGGCTCCTTGTACTCAATCCTTCTTTTATAGAAAAAAAAGCTCACGGTCTTAAAAAAACCCAAGCTTTCCACAAACCGATACAGCGCAAAGCACAGCAGCAATATCCCTACATAGAAACAACCATCCGACACAACCGTCAAAACCGCCCTAGTCGAACTGACCACCCCGTCAGCCATACGCTTTCAACTCTCTTTCGGACGCGTAAACATAATGCCCATCTTCAACCTTCACCATCTCGCGCCACTCGCTGTCGTCGAACGCTATCCCGTCAAAGAAAATCCGATTGCGCGTGCGCTCGAAAACCGGGTCGGGCTGCGGAATCGCCGACAGCAGCGCCTTAGTATACGGGTGCAGCGGGTTCTTATAAATTTTATCGGCGTCGCCCATTTCGACGATCTTCCCGCCGTACATAACCCCAATCCGCTTCGCGAAATACTTAACAACAGACAGATTATGCGCGATAAACAACACCGTCAACCCCAGCCGCTCACGCAAATCATTAATAAGATTAAGCACCTGCGCCTGAATAGACACATCCAGCGCCGAAACCGGCTCGTCCGCGATGATAAAGCCGGGCTTCGTAATAAGCGCCCGCGCTATACCGATTCGCTGCCGCTGCCCGCCCGAAAACTCATGCGGATAACGCGAGGCGTGATCCTTCGACAGCCCGACGTAGCCCAGCGCTTCGTACACCATCTCCAGCAGCTCGCCTTCGTTTTGGACGAGCTTATTTATTTTCAACCCCTCAGCCACGATGTCCTTAACCGTCATGCGCGGATTAAGCGACGCAACCGGGTCCTGAAAAATCATTTGAATATTAGCCGTAATGAACCGCCTGTCGGCCGCCGACAGCCTCTTCCCGCCGATATTCCTACCCTTAAAAATAATATCGCCGCCCGTCGGCGTATACAGCCGGATAACGGAGCGCGCAATCGTAGTTTTGCCGCAGCCCGACTCTCCGACCAGCCCGAACACCTCGCCCGCGTCTATGGAAAAGCTCACGTCGTCAACAGCCTTCACATTAATCCGGCTCCCGCCGAAGCCGCTCGAAAAATACTGCTTCAAATGCCTGACTTCCAAAACCGTTTCGGACATGCGCTACCTCCTGTCAATTCTTCGTTTCACGATATCCGGCGGCTCGACGGACGGCGCGTCGGGGTGAAGCAGCCACGTAGCCGCGTAATGCGTATCGCTCACCTTAAAATACGGCGGCTCCCGCTCGAAATCTATATTCATCGCATACTTGTTCCGCACGGCGAAGGCGTCTCCTTTCGGCGGGTAAAGCATATTAGGCGGCGTACCGGGTATCGGCACGAGCCGCTCGCGCGATTCCATGTCGGGCATCGACGCCAGCAATCCCCACGTATACGGATGCCGCGGGTCGTAGAAAATCTCATCGACCGTGCCGTATTCCACGATTTTTCCGGCGTACATGACAGCTACGCGGTCAGCCATACGCGCCACAACACCCAAGTCATGCGTTATAAAAATAACGGACAGATTTAATTCCGCAATCATTAGCTTAATAAGCTCCAAAATTTGCGCCTGAATCGTCACGTCGAGCGCCGTAGTCGGCTCGTCGCAAATCAAAACCTCCGGCTGCGACACAAGCGCCGTCGCTATAACAATCCTCTGCCGCATACCGCCCGAAAACTGGAACGGGTACTGCCCGAAGCGTTTCTCGGGAAAAGTTATGCCGACGGCCTTCATCATTTCGAGTGCCTTCGCCTTTGCTTCACCGGGCGGGATACGCTTCTTGACGGTCAGCACCTCCGTAAGCTGCTTGCCGATTTTCATAACAGGGTCGAGCGACGACATCGGGTCCTGAAAAATCATCGACAGCTTCGAGCCGCGTATCGCGTCGAACTGCCGGTCGGAAAACTTAGTGAGGTCGCTGTCCCCGTACATAATCAAGCCGCTTTTTATCGTGGCGTTCTTCGGGAGAATGCCCATGATCGCCTTACTCGTTACGGACTTGCCCGAGCCGGACTCGCCGACCACGGCAAGCGTCTCCCCGCGATACAGGTCGAAGCTCACGCCGCGTATCGCCCTGACGACGCCGCTGTACGTCGAGAATTCTATTTGTAAATCATTAACCGAGAGAATTTTTTTATCCATATTCATCACCGCCGCTGTGTGGGATCGAACGCATCGCGCAAGCCGTTTCCGGCCAGATTAAACGAGAGCATCAAAACACTGATAGCCGCCGCCGGAAAGAAAATGACATGCGGGTACTGCGTCAGGAACTGCTGCCCGTTCGTAAGCAGAATACCGATAGACGGCTCCGGCGGTTTCAGTCCGATGCCGATGTACGACAGCGTAGCCTCGCTGAAAATAACGCCCGGAATAGAGAGCGTCGCGGACGTAATAAGGGGGCCGATGGCGTTCGGCAGAATATGCTTGAATATCAGGCTGAAATCGTTCGAGCCCATCGTCCGCGACGCGAGTACGTATTCCATGCCCTTGTAGCGGTAGAATTGCCCGCGAATCAGCATACTGAACCCGATCCAACCCGTCAGGCAGAACGCAATCATAAACGTAGTAATGCTCGCGCCGAAAAACAGAATGCACAGAATCAGCAGCGGAATGCCGGGTATCGCCCAAAGGATTTCGGCGACGCGCTGCATGAGCATATCGACGCGCCCGCCGTAATATCCGGATATCGAGCCGTATATCAGCCCGATCAGCAGATTAATAGCGACAGTGCCGAACGCAAGTATTAGCGAAATACGCGTACCGCGCCACATGCGCGTCCACAAATCCCGCCCGAGGTCGTCCGTGCCGAACCAGTAATACGTGTTCTCCGCGCCCTTATATTTGTACATATTAACTTCCGCATCTACCATTTTATAAACAGTACCCTGCATATCGATATCAAACTCGCGCACTACGCGAATGACCGAGTCGCCGTAGTTTTTCTCAAGATTCTCCTTACGCGAGCGCACCGTCTGACGCCCGTCGAACAGTCCCAAGCCGAGCTTCTCAATCCAAGCGACGCGCGGCGGCAGCAGCGCCAGCGAAACGGACTGCTTCCTATAAGTATACTCATTCATGCCGGGGCCGAAAATCGCCATAACAATAAAAAACACAAGTATTACGAACGAAACGAGCGACACCTTGTTTTTCGCGAACCTAATCATCGCATCCTGTAGAAACCCTACCGGCTTACCTTGCGGCGTCTCGTCGAATATGGCTTCGTTCATCTGGACGAATTCGAAATCCGTTTTCTTAAACTCCACTCTTTCCACCGCCCATCCTGATACGCGGATCGACGATCCCGTACGAAATATCCATGACAAGCAGCGTCACAAGCGTAACGGCGTTATAAAAAAGCAGCGTCGCGATGTAAAGCGGCTGATCGTTCGCGCCCAGCGCCGAGATAGTCAAATCCCCCACCCCCGGTATGCCGAAAATCCGCTCAATAACAAACGACCCGCTCAAAATTCCGAGAAAGCTCGGAATTATTATATTAACAAGCGGAATAAACGAGTTGCGTATGGCGTGGCGTAGGGTAGCTTGAATTTGCGACAGCCCCTTCGTCTTGGCGAGCAGCATGTAGTCGGAGTTAAGCGCCTCGCTAAGCTCCGAGCGCATCCAGCGCGTAAGCGACGCGACACTGCCGAACGACAGCGCCAGTATCGGCAGAATCATCGAGTGAAATTTCGTAATCGTGAGGTTTTTTTCAATTGTGATGAGAATGGGAAACCAGCCGAGCTTGAACGCAAAAAAATACTGCATAAGCGCAGCCAACACGAACGACGGGGTGGAGATGAACAGAATAACAATGACAGAAATGAAATGGTCGGTGGGCGTATTTTTCTTAAGCGCCGCCCACACGCCGAAGCAAATACCGATGGGGATAAAAAAAATCAGCGAGAACACATTAAGCTGCACAGTCACGGGCATACGCGTATACAGCGCGTCAAAAACCGGCATACCCGGATTAATAAAAATCGAAGTACCGAAGTCCAGCTTCGCGGCATTTTTCAGGAAATAACCGTACTGGACTATTACGGGCTTGTCGAGGTGATATTTCTGCTCGAGCTTAAGCCGGATGTCTTTCGGCATCCGGCTCTCGCCGCTTGAAAATATACTGCCCGGTATCGAATGCACGACGACAAAAATCAGCGTCATCGCGATAAAAAACGTCACAGCCATAGCCAACAGCCGCTGGCAAATATATTTAAGCATAACCATCAATCCGCCTTTTTACGGAAGTTTATCGAATCTGGCCTGCGTCATGCCGAAGCCGAAAACAGGCACGTAGCCGTCGGCCGGCAGGTGAACGCGGCTCGCGAACAGGAAGGCGTTGTCGTTCTGGAACAGCGTAATAAACGGTACGTAGTCGACAAGCAGCTCCTCCATACGTTTAAGCGCGTCGATACGGTCTTCGGGCTTAGTCACGAGGTCGCCCGTCGTCGTGCGGTCGAACAGCGTATCGAACTCCTCGTTATAGAAGCTGTCGTACTTCTCATTATCTACTGCGAAGCCGGACGTCCACACGCGCATCGATGCCCACGGGTTAATCGCGCTCTGCGAACGCGCGCCGATACCAAGGTCGAAGTTATGCTCGGCGTACATGTTGTACGCGGGAGTCGGGTCGACGGCGGTAAGGTTAAGCGTAAATTTATCCGCGCCGAACGCCGTTTCCCACTGTTCTTTAATCGTTTCGGCGACTTTCTTCATGACGGACTGGCCGTCGAAATAAATCATGTCTATCGTAACGGGCTTGCCGCCGTTTGCGGCGTACGCCTTGTCGAAAAACTTCTTCGCGGTGTCCACGTCTGTCAGCGGCGCGGATGATATGGACTTGCCCTGCGGCGTTTCGCGGTACGAGGTTCCTTTGCCTTCCAGAATATCGCCTACGAGACAAACGCTGGATATAAAATAGTTGGCCGGTTTGTACGTGTAGAAGATACCCTCTCCGATTTCGCGCCGGTCGGTCGCAAGCGACAGCGCCTTGCGGAAATCGTTGTCCAGTAGGATTTTGTTCTTAACCTTTTCCGGGTCGGTGTTTACGTAAAAACCCCATATAGTATTGCCGTATCCCTGCCTAATACGCGGGTCGTCCTTGTATTTCAGGTAGTTCGTAGAAGATGCCGAGCTTGTGTCGATTTCACCTTTTTCGAACAGCTGCAGCGTCGTGTTGATTTCCGTCGAGACGCGGTATTCGATTCTGTCGGCAGTTTTGTAGTGTGCCAGTATCGAGTTCTCGTTGCGGACTAGGTTCATGAACTGATCTTTGTTCATCGATTCGATTTTGTACGGGCCGCAGCCGACGTAGCTGTCCAAGTCCAAGCCGTACGTCGTCGATGTTTTGTCGGCGTTCATGAGCTTTTTGTACATCTCGACATCTACCGGCCCCAGAGAGTTGTCCGAGAGTACCGCGTATACGTCAATCGTCGGCATCGGTACGTCAAGCGTCAACTCCAAGGTTTTCGCATCCTTCGCCTTAAGCCCGACCTCGCTCCACTCGGCCTTGCCCTCGACGTATTCTCGTGCCTTTACAACCGGCAGCGACACCGTAAACGTCGACGAGCCGTTATTCAGCAGCTTCGGGTCGAGCAGCAGCTTCCATGTTTCTTCGTACAGGTGCGCGTCTATCGGCGTGCCGTTCTCAAATTTCAAGCCGTCACGCAGTGTGAACGTCCACACCTTGTTGTCAGTCGTCTCCGGAAAATCCACCGCGTGTATCGGTACGAACTTCCATGTCCCAATTTCCTTGAAGTACACAACATCAAGCAGCGTTTCCATAGTAAGCGATATATAGCCGCCCTCGGTTGTACTCGTATAGTTGTGCGGGTTAAGCGTGGTTATTTTCGATTCCGTCTCGCGGTAAACATACGGGTAGTCGTTCTTCGGCATGTCCGGCAGTACCGACGTGTCGACAGAAGCGGTTGATATGTCCGCAGCAGTCGGTGTCGGCTCGGCTGTCGCGGTTGCTTCCGGCGTCGCGGACGGCGTAGCCGGTTCTGTAGACTTCGGCGTTTCCTTAGCCGTGCAAGCCGCCAAGAAAACCGGCGCACAAACTGCAGCCGCTACGATTAACGCTCTGCGTATTCCTTTAAAAAGTCTAAGCATTGTCAAAACTCCTTCGTATCTTTTTGTGATATTTTCTTAGTCCGTATTATAAATCATGCTGTTGTAAATTTCTATAAAATTTTATAAGATATGAGAAACTAACCAATAACATAAACGGAGGTAATCAACATGTTCACATGTCCGAGCTGCGGAGATATTTCGAAAGACGATGTAAATATATATAACGACAGTCTGCGAAAGCAAAATATCCGTATATCGCCTGTTCTTCCGACTTGTCGGCGTTGCGGCGCAGAGGTATCCGTTTCGCATATTTGCGACGGCGGAAGCATAGTTGTCCTAACCGGTACATGCGGCAGCGGGAAATCCACTGTCGCAGAGCTGCTTACCGACAGGGGCTTTCTCGCCATCGACGGCGATTGCGTAATACAGGCCGTGCGGCACAAAACAGGGAAGAAGCAATACGAGTGGGGACAGCTCGTTGTCGAGATTGCCAGTGAGTTGGATATATTGTCCCTGTTCGGTAAGAATATTGTTTTATCACATGTTGTTTTGCCGGAGGATTTGGATAAGCTCGTCGGAGTATTCGAGGCTCGGAAAATGCGGTATAGGTTTTTTCTTTTGAAGCCTGAATATGCGACGGCTGTGGAGCGCTGTCAGACGCGTACTTGCCACACAAGCGTCACGCCGGAAGTCTGGATTCGGCATTTCTATGATTTGCTTGTGTACGACGAACGAGTCGAGGTTGTGGATAACACCGGCATGACGCCCGAACAAACAGCGGATTACATAGCGGAACAGGTTTTTGAGTTGCCCGAGGGAATACCGGCGAAAGATTTCGTGAAAGTTAAGTTTATTAATAAGGGTTGCTCGCCGGATAAGAAGTATTATGTCGAGACTACAGACGGCAAGCGGCTTCTGTTGCGAATCGCCGATGCTGATGAGCTTGAGCGGAAGCAGAAGGAATATAAAATGCTGGAACTCGCAGCGACAACCGGAGTGTTGATGTCGTATCCAATTGATTTTGGGTTGTGCGACGGCGGGAAGAAGGTTTATCAGCTTTTGGGTTGGGTAGACGGCATTGACTTGCTTGAAGCGTTGCCGGATATGCCGCCTGAACAGCGGTACGATGTCGGGCGTAAGGCAGGGGAACTGCTTAAGCGGCTGCATTCAATACCCGCGCCTGATGACGTGGTGCCGTGGGGAGAGGTATTTCGCAAGAAGATCAGCGGACGCTTGGGGCAGCTGGAAAAACGCGGGATACAGTCTTCGGAGATTGATTTGCTTGCGGATTATCTCCGCGAAAACGATTATTTATTAAACAACCGCCCTCAGTGTCTTAATCATGGCGATTATAATATTACAAACTTGATACTGACGCCCGATGGGCAGATTGGCGTGGTTGATTTTAACGCGTTTACTTCAATATATGGCGATCCGTATTGGGATTTTTGCACTATCCCGGATGGGTACAAGCCGTGCGGGTATTATTATTCGGGAATGATTCTTGGTTATTTCGGCGGCGAGCCGCGTGATGATTTTTTCCCTTTGCTGGCTTATTATTTTGCTTACTGTGAAATTGCTGCTGTTTGTGAGAATTAGAAAACACTGATAAAAGGGAGTTTATTATGCTGTACTTACAAAATATCACATTCCCAAATGAAGGTATGGAGCATGGCTTTTTCATGGGCGTACAACGAACATGCTACGATTCGTATTATCCGTTTCAGATACTGTCGACTCATAAGCTTTTTAAGATAGATTTTGAGCCGGTTACTATTTTATACGGGGGCAACGGGTCGGGGAAATCAACAGCGCTTAATGTCATAGCCGAAAAAACATGTGTCAAGCGCGATTCAATTTACAACAAATCAAATTTCTATCCCGATTACGTACGTATGTGCGAGATACCGGCGGAAACCAACATTCCCGAGAACAGCAGAATCATCACGAGTGACGATGTGTTTGATTACATGTTGAATATCCGGAACTTGAACGAGGGCATTGATCTAAAGAGGGAGGATTTGTTTCAGGAGTATCTTGAAGCGAAGTATTCTAAGTACCAAATAAAGTCGTTAGACGATTTGGAGCGGCTTAAAAAGGTGAATAAAGCGAGGAGCAAAACGCAGTCGCGGTTCGTTAGAAGTGAGCTGATAGATAATGCGCGGGAATATTCAAATGGAGAAAGTGCGTTCAAATACTTTACAGAAAAAATCGGGGAGAACGGGCTATACATATTAGACGAGCCGGAAAACAGCCTTTCACCGAAGCGACAGCTGGAGCTAATGAGCTTCATTGAAGATTCGGTACGGTTCTTTGGCTGCCAGTTTATTATATCAACCCACTCGCCGTTTCTGCTTGCTATGCGCGGGGCGAAAATATATGATCTTGATGAGAATCCGGTGAGGGTGAAGCGATGGACGGAGCTTTCAGCCGTGCGGACTTATTATGAGTTTTTTAAGGGGCATGGTGGTGAGTTTGCTGACTAAACACACCGGGGAGGAACTGGTTTATAATCAGCTCCTCCCCGGTTTTATTTGTTCACCCCATGATAAGTAATGTTTTA
>CAZJLW010000024.1:0-27838 GCA_964546895.1 uncultured Eubacteriales bacterium
GAAAGGGCAGGGATATGAAAGACTTAGGATTAAAAAAAGAGCAAGTGGAAATGATACGGCAGACAATTGCCGCTTCACAATCCGTTGACAGGGCTGTAATTTTTGGCTCGCGTGCCAAGGGCACACACAGATACAATTCCGATATTGACATAGCGATATATGGAGATACTGACGATTTAACAGCTGAAGCAGTTGCGGACGAACTGGATGAGCTTCCGATGCCGTACAAATTCGACGTGCTGTCATATGACGGTATTATGAATGCCGAGCTTCGCGCTCATATCGATAGGGTAGGTATAGAAATTTTTAAGAGGTGATAGAATTGTTCGATATGCATGTACACACGTCTTTTTCGTGTGATTCGAAGGTGAGAATGGATGAATACTGCGAGGCAGCTATTGAGAAAGGCTGTTCGATCATCTGCTTTACCGATCACGCGGACAACAATACGCGTGATTTCGGGTGTGGATATTTTGAAGTGGATAAATACTTTGAAGCGCTTGCGGGGGTTAAGTCAGAATACGGAGACCGCCTGAAAATATTAAGCGGAGTAGAGTTCGCCGAGCCGCATGTCTACAAGCAGCAGCTTAGCGATATGCTGAAATATCCTTTTGACTATGTGCTGGGAAGCATTCATTTTTGGATAGGTGATATGTTTGTGAGTGAGATGCTTGCACAGGGAATTCCGCTAAAGGAATGCTTCGACGCATATTGGAACGAGATGCTAAAGGTTGTACAGCACGGGGGTTTTGATAGCGTGGGACATTTCGACTTCCCGAAACGTTATTATAAGGAATTGCTTTATGACGAGGGTGTCATGGCGGAGATAATGCAGGTGATTGTTAAAAACGGAATCGTTCTGGAAATAAATACGTCGTCACTACGCAAAGGTGTGAATGAGACTATGCCGAATCATGAGCTGTTGCTTATGTACAAGAAGGCGGGCGGCAGGTTCGCCACAATCGGCTCGGACGCGCATATGCGCGGCGACTTGACAGCCGGGAACGCCGCCGCGCAGAAGTTGCTAAGTGATGTTAGCATTGAGGAGGTTTACTTCGAAGGGAGAAAAATGTGCGCGGCTCGCTAAATAGTCTTCATCCGCGTCAACTGGGGATTATGCCGCGAACGATAATCGTTCGCATTGATTCCCTCGTACTGCCTGAAAACGCTGCGGAAATGCTTCCCGTCGTCGTAACCAATTTTGACGGCAATCATGTCATCGTCGAGCATCGTTTCGCGCATTAGCTTCTTGGCGATTTCCATACGCACCTGAACGACATACTCAAATACACTCTTCTTCTCGGCACTGTAAAAAATATTGTTAAGATGCTCCGGCGTAACACCAAGTTCAAGCGCCAGTTTTGAAATGGAAACCGTCTCGTAATATTTCTTATCGATAGATTCCTTAGCAAGCGTCAGGATTTTGTAGTTCTTAGTTTCGCGCAACTTAACGATACTATCACAAATGTTTTTAATGGCGTTGTCGAGGTAAGCGTGACCGGAATCGACGTCGGTCAGCTCCGTTACGCCCTTTATGGAAAAGAAGTTTGAAATCTGATCATTTGTCAAAATATTTTGCTCGCTCAAATAGCGGTTTATAGACAGCAAAATGGACGTCGCGATTTTTGACACGAGCTTCTCTGGAAGCGTGCCGCAATCGCGCAACGAGCTGAACACCCTATTGATTATCGAGCTGCAATACTCGTACTCGCCAATCGCCGCCGCATAAATAAGCTTCTCTTCCTCTTCCTTAGAATAACGGAACGTAATAGTGTTGCTCGGCTCGACGAACTGTATCGGAATAACAACGTTATACCCCAGATAGAACCTATATCGCAGAGCGCATTCGGCTTCTTTATAGGATACGGCTATTTCCGTGGCGTTTTTGTAAGTCCGGCCGATGCCGACCGTAACGCGTGTGTCGAGCTTGTCAAAAATATCTTCCTTTATAACTGTACCCAAACTTATCAACCGGTCTATCTCGTATTCCGGCTCATCCTTCGGCGAGCCTAGAATAATTGCCAGCGAGTTAAAGCCAAGCAAAAAAACCTCGTTATTCATTGCTTTTAGCTTATCCTTTACGATAAGCATGATCTTGTAAATAAGTAGATGTTTTTCCTGTTCCGTTAGCGTTAAGACAATTTTTTTAAAATGGTCGATGCGTAGCACAAAAACCGTGTAGCTCGTGCCAAGATTCATATTGAAATAGTTAAAGCCGTATGTTATTTCGGATTCGTTCTGGATATTACCTGCGAAAAGCGTACGCAAAAAAACGTCACGAAACGAATACTTGATGCTCTTGTAGCCGCTCAGTATGTCGTCTTCTTGGCGTTTTTTCTTGCCCTGCTCGTTGAAGTCCAGCACAGACGCTTTTAAAGCCCGTGCGAGTTCGGCGGGCTTTAAGGGCTTATACATAATCGATATAAGCCCGAATTCTTCGCATTTTTCCATATATTCCTTGTCGCCGTAGTTACCGAAAAGGATGAAGCGTATCTTGGGGTAGCGTTCGTGAATGCCGCGAATAATTTGATAGCTATTAACGCCGAAAAACCGGAACTCCGCCAATATCAAATCCGGCAGATACTCCTTCAGTGTTTCGAACACATCAATAGTGTTGTCGGTCGCTATGCCGATTACCTTTATGTCCTTAAAGTTCGTTTTGATATAGTTATTGCAATGCTTTACGGTTTCCATGTCGGTAGACATAATAAGGGCGTTTAACACAACATTCACTCCCGGGAATAAATAGCCTTATCTAAAATCGAAACGGCCTCGTCTATCTGGCTTTCGGTTACAATAAGCGGTGGTACGAAACGGATAACATTCGTTCCGGCGTTGACGAGCAACAGACCGTCTGCTATACAGCTGTTAATAATGTCCGCAACCGGGACATTCAGTTCAAGCCCCTGAATAAGTCCTACGCCGCGTACGTCTGTTATTATATTATGCGCAGTTTTTAATTCGTTTAATTTTTTTGTAAGGTACGCTCCGGCTGACTTGACGTTCGCGAGCAGATTGTTATTCGTCAATTCATCCATAACGACGTTTGCGGCGGCTGTCGCCAGCGGGTTGCCGCCGAATGTGGATGCGTGGTCGCCGGGTGAGAACGCCGCGGCGAATTTCTCCTTGGCGAGCAGCGCGCCTATCGGGACGCCGCCGGCCAAACCCTTCGCAAGCGTAAGCACGTCCGGCTCGACACCGTAATGTTCGTATGCGAACAGCGAACCGGTTCTGCCTACGCCGCATTGGATTTCGTCGTAGATCAGCATTATGTCGTTATCGTCGCATATTTTGCGTATGGCTTTGAGGTATTCAACACCTGCTTCGCGTATGCCGCCTTCGCCTTGAAGCGGCTCTATTAATATGGCGCATGTTTTGTCTGTAATGACACTTTTCAGTTCGTCGAGGTTGTTATACTCGGCGTGTTTAAAGCCGGGAAGCAACGGGTTTAAGCCTTTTTGGTACTTATCCTGTGCGGTTGCCGTGATTGCGCCGTACGTCCGACCGTGAAACGAGTTCTTCATCGATATTATTTCGAACTTGCCGGAGTTGTTTTTGACGGCGTATTTTCTGGACAGCTTGAGACTGCCTTCGATGGCTTCAGCGCCGCTGTTACAGAAAAATGCCTTGTCAAAGCAACTGTTTTTTATTAGCTTCTCAGCCAGGTCGACTTGCGGCTTCGAGTAGTACAGGTTCGAAATGTGTATCAACTGCTGCGCTTGCTCGGCTATTGCGGCGGCAAGCTTTTTGTTGCCGTGTCCGAGCGAATTTACGGCTATACCCGCAACAAAATCCAAATATTTCTTGCCGTTCTCGTCGTATACGTAAACTCCGTCGCCTTTTTCAAGGACGAGCGGGAACCGGCTGTATGTGTTCATTATATAATTCTTTCCAGAATCGATTGTATTACTCATAATCAGCACTCCTTTTTTGATTGAAATTACGCCTATAATTTATGCCTCTATCAGCGTCCCGATGCCCTTGTTCGTGAATATCTCAAGTAACAGGCAATGCTCGACGCGCCCGTCAAGTATATGCACGTGCTGTACACCCGCCTCGACGCCCGCCATGCAGCATGTTACTTTCGGTAAAAAGCCGCCTGTTATTGTTCCGTTCGCAATCATTTCTTTTATTTGCGCCACGCGTATGTGTGAAAAGACGCTTTTCGAATCGTTTATGTCGCGGCGAATGCCCTCGACGTCCGTCAGGAAAATAAGCTTTTCGGCTTTCAGTGCGCCCGCTATCGAAACGGCGGCGTAGTCTGCGTTAATATTGTAGCTGTTGCCATGCTCGTCGACGCCGACCGGCGAAATGACCGGTACAAAATCGTTTTGAATAAGCGTGCGAAGTAGGGCGGTGTTTACGTGCTTTACGTTGCCGACGCGTCCGATGTCCTGTCCGTCTGAGAGCATTTTTTCGGCTACGAGCGTCGAGCCATCCTTGCCGCTTATGCCGCAAACCGAAATCCCCTGCATACACAAATCCGTCGTGAGTTGCTTGTTAATTTTACCCGTCAAAACCATCTCGACTACTTCCATAGTTTCGTCGTCCGTTACGCGCAGCCCGTTGATGAACTTGCTTTTTATGTCGAGCCGCCCGAGCGTATTGTTAATTTCCGGGCCGCCGCCGTGTACGACGACCGGGTGAAAGCCCACGAGCTTCATAAGCGCTATGTCCTGCATTACGGATGTTTTTATTTCGTCGTTGCCGAGCGCGCTGCCGCCGTATTTTATGACGACAGTTATGCCGCTGAATTCTTTTATATAAGGCAGTGCCTCGATTAAGGTCTTTGCCTTGTTAATGTACTCCGTCATATCCAACCCTCCTGAAAATCTATCTCTGTAAAATCTATCTGCATTGGCGATTTATGAACGATAATCGCCGTTTATTTTTACGTAATCGTAAGTCAGGTCGCAACCCCAAGCAGTTGCACTGCTGTTTCCGTCGCTTAAATTTATTTTTATGAAGATATCCTTATCCGACAGAATCTTTTTAGCCATGTCTTCGTCGAACGCGTTCGGGTTGCCCTTTTCCATAAACTGTATTTCTCCGACGTTGCTGCCGAATGTGATGTCCACACCGGCTTGTTTGAAATCACCGCCGCTGTAGCCCATTGCGCACAGTACGCGCCCGCAGTTCGCGTCCGAGCCGAATATCATCGCCTTTACAAGACTGGATGCAATAATGGACTTCGCGAGTTTTTTTGCGTCGTCCTCGGATTTAGCGCCGGTGACGGTTGCTTCGATAAGCTTCGTCGCGCCTTCGCCGTCTCGAGCGATGTCGATTGCGAGCTTTTTGTTGACCGCGTGAAGTGCGGCTTTGAATGCCTCGTAATCTGCGTTTTCGCAGTCTATCAGCTTGTTTTGCGCCATGCCGTTGGCCAGTACCAGCGTCGTGTCGTTCGTGCTGGTATCGCCGTCCACTGATATCATGTTGTACGTAACATCTACGATTTCCGACAGCGCCTGTTGCAGCATTTTTTTGGAGATATTAGCGTCCGTCGTGATAAAAGACAGCAGTGTCGCCATGTTCGGGTGAATCATACCAGAGCCCTTTGCGATTCCGGCTATCGTAACGGTCTTACCGTCCAGCGTCAGCTCGACACAAATACTTTTTTTGAAAGTATCGGTCGTCATTATAGCTTCCGTCGCAAGCTCCGCATCCTCTCGCGAGCTTCCGAGAAGCGGGAACGTGTTCTTAATGCCGCTTGTTATCTTATCCATCGGCAAGTTAACGCAGATTACGCCGGTCGAGCAGACTAATATTTCATTCGCGGCGACACCGAGCAACCCGCCGTAAACCGCAGCCATTTCGGTGTTGTCATTGATACCTTGCTGTCCCGTGCAGGCGTTGGCGTTGCCGCTGTTTATTACTATACCGCGCACCGTCCCGCCGTCGTCGTTAACATTTATATCCCACAGGACTGACGCTGCTTTTACGGTGTTTTTCGTAAAGCATCCGGCGACTGTTGCAGGTACGTCCGAGCATATTAACGCTAAGTCCTTCTTATGTTTTTTTACTCCTATGTGCGCGCCCGTGGCTTTGAAGCCCTTCGGGGTAGTTATGCTTCCGTTTATAATCTTCATATCATTTTCCTCCATAAATAAAAGTAGACATCTTTATTAACCGTGGCCGAAGCGACAAGTCGGCCGAGCAAGTAAATTATGAATAATTATACATCGAAATTTATAATTATGCAAATGTTTTTTTGAAAAATTTCAAGGAGTTATTTTTATTAACCACGGATTTTCACGGATTAACACGGATTTAAAATTATTATAATCGAATGGCTATCATTAAAAGAGGGCAGGAATACGTTGTTTTAAAAATCCATGCAAATCCGTGTTAATCTGTGGTTAAAATTCCATTTCCAATACAGCCAATACAAAAAACTCTTGCATAATTATAAATTTTTGCTATAATATATTAAAAATTTATGGAGGGAACAATCATGGGAGAAAAAATAGTTTTGGCATATTCCGGCGGTCTTGATACAACGGTTATTATTCCGTGGCTTAAGGAGAATTATGAGGGTTGTGAAATAATTGCGGTTTGCGTGGACGTAGGGCAGGGGAAGGAAACGGACGGTCTTGTCGAAAAGGCGATCGCCCACGGCGCGTCGAAGTGCTTCATTAAAAATGTTTGCGAGGAGTTCGTTGTTGATTACATCTATCCGATGGTTAAGGCGAACGCCGTCTATGAGGACAAATATCTGCTGGGTACATCGATTGCGCGCCCGCTTATTGCGAAGGTTCTCGTCGACGTAGCGCTGGCCGAAAACGCCACAAGCATTTGCCACGGCGCTACGGGTAAGGGTAACGACCAGATTCGTTTCGAACTGACGGTCAAAGCGCTGGCACCGCAGATAAAAATCATCGCACCGTGGAGAACGTGGGATATCCAGTCCCGCGAGGAAGAAATCGAATATTTGCAGAAACGCAACATCGAAGTACCGATGACGAAGGAGCAGAGCTACAGCCGCGACAGGAATCTTTGGCACATAAGCCACGAGGGACTTGAGCTTGAGGACCCGGCTAACGAGCCGAACTTTAAGAAGCTGCTGACGCTTTCAGTAACTCCGGAGGAAGCACCGGACGAACCGACGTATGTCGAGATAGAGTTCGAGAAGGGTATACCCGTAAAGCTCGACGGCAAAGCCGTAAAGCCTGTTGAATTAATGGATAAGCTTAACGAGATCGGCGGGAAGAACGGTATCGGTATCGTTGACTTGGTAGAGAATCGCGTGGTCGGCATGAAGTCCCGCGGCGTTTACGAGACACCGGGCGGTACGATTTTGTATTTTGCGCACAGGGATTTGGAGTATCTTTGCTTAGATAAGCAGACTACTGCTTTTAAAGAAATAATCAGCACGAAGTACACCGAGCTTATTTATTCCGGAGAGTGGTTCACTCCTCTTCGCGAAGCGCTTGGCGCGTTCGTTGACAGCACGCAGGAGTATGTAACCGGATCGGTTCGGCTTAAGCTTTACAAGGGCAATATTGTAAGCGCCGGTTCGAAGTCGCCGTATTCACTTTATAATGAGCATATCGCGAGCTTTACTACGGGCGAGCTTTATAATCATTTCGATGCCGAAGGGTTTATTAATCTGTTTGGACTGCCGCTTAAGGTCAGGGCGTTGATGAAGCAGGGGTTGAATAAATAGTATAGTGTAAAATGTGCGTCAAGGCATGAAAATGCTTTGGCGCATATTTTTTTGCGTGCATATATCACTATTGACAGCATCTACCTGCTATGTAATAATATATAAAAATTTCACAATAAAGCTGTAGAAAATGTGCAAATAGGAGTGAGGTATATGGGAAAAAGCTCGTCCGGGGCATGGACAAGACGGAAGAAAGCGTTTTTACGCAGTAGAGATTTGTATATTTTTTTAGCACCATCTGTCATTTATTTTATTATTTTTTCGTATCTTCCGATGTACGGCGTTATTTTGGCGTTTAAGTATTTTCAGCTTGGCGCCGGTATTTTGGGTAGCCCTTGGGTTGGATTTGACAACTTTACCCGGTTTTTTAGCTCGTATTACTTCTTCCGATTAATCCGTAACACCGTGTACCTAAGTGTTTACAGCATGGTTATCAGCTTTCCTTTCCCCATCATTCTCGCGCTTGCCTTTAATGAAATCATGAACGAAAGGCTCAAAAAAGCGGTGCAAACTGTTTCCTACGCCCCTTATTTCATATCGATAGTTGTTATGGTTGGTATCCTCAATCTATTTTTTAATCAGAACACAGGTCTCATTAACGTCTTCATAAAAAAAATCGGCCTAGAATCAATAGGCTTCCTTACAGACCCGAAGCTGTTCCCGCCGATGTACGTCTGGACGGGCGTGTGGCAGCATTCCGGTTGGAACTCCATTATTTACATAGCCGCACTCACAAGCATTGACCCACAGCTGCATGAAGCCGCGCAGATCGACGGCGCGAGCAAGCTTAAACGCATTTTGCACATCAACATACCGAGCATTATACCGACGGCTATTATTCTGTTCATTCTTAACGCCGGGCGCATTATGAGCGTCGGTTTTGAAAAGGTTTTTCTCATGCAGAACAACCAAAACATTGAGACGTCGCAAGTAATATCGACATTCGTCTACAAAGCGGGGCTTGTCGACATGGATTACGGCTTCGCTACTGCCATCGGCCTGTTTAATAATGTTATAAATATTATTCTGCTGCTGACGGTTAATTATATTTCTAATAAGATCAGCGATAGCGGTCTATTTTAGTAAGGAGGTGCCCCATGAAACCAAATAAAATCCGCATGGCCAAGGACGACCTGATTTTTACATATATAATCGGGATTATCATTGTCCTGTATACGTTTGTAATTCTTTACCCGTTGCTGTTTGTCGTGAGCGCTTCCATAAGTAGTCCCATTCAGGTATTCCAAGGCAACGTCTGGCTGTTCCCGAAAGGTATAAACTACGAAGCGTACAAGCTCGTGTTTCGTAACATGGATATTTTTGTTGGCTACAGGAATACGTTAGTCTACACATGTCTCGGCACCGCCGTAAGCATCGCGCTCACGATGAGCGCAGCTTATCCGCTCGCCAGAAAAAAGCTGTTCGGCAAGGGGCCGATAATGTTTTTCTTCACGTTTACGATGTTTTTTAACGGCGGACTTATACCGACATTTTTGATTGTAAAAGGGCTTGGGCTGTACAACAACCTCTGGGTTATGATTCTGGTCGGTTCGGTTTCTGTTTATAACATGATTGTCGCGCGTACGTTTATTCAAGGCACTATTTCCGAGGAGCTTTTTGAAGCGGCCGATATCGACGGATGTTCGGACATTCCCGTGTTTTTCAGAATCGTTATGCCGCTATCCGCTCCGATTATTGCGGTACTCGTGCTTTTTTATGCCGTCGGCTACTGGAATAATTATTTTACAGGTCTTATTTACCTTTCCGACAGGACGAGATACCCGTTACAGCTTATACTGCGCGAGATTTTACTAATCAACATGCTCGACAGCATGAACGACATGCTCGAAAAAGACATGAACAAGCTCATGGTTAACGAGAGCCTTAAGTATGCCGTCATCATCGTATCAAGCGTTCCGATGCTTATACTGTATCCGTTTTTGCAGAGGTTTTTCGTGAAGGGTATCATGATCGGCGCAATAAAAGGATAAACATTAAATATAGTGGAGTGAAATACTCTTTCTATAAATTAATTAACAAAAAGGAGAGAACAGTATGAAAAGAAATAAAGTTGCGTTAGTTTTGGCGGCGGCTATGCTGCTGGCATCATGTAAGGCATCGACTCCACCGGCGGCCACTCCGGCTGCACCGGCAGCGACACCAGCCGCGGCTGCAACACCGGAACCGGCAACACCGGCTCCGACTGCCGAAGAAAAGGTTAAGAAGACAGGCTTCCCGATCACGACGGAGAGCGTTACGCTTAACGCGATGGTAAGCAAGGACCCGAACGTACCGGATTGGAACACGCATCCGGCGCTTAAGTACATGGAGGAACTGACAGGCGTAAAAATCAACTGGGACTGCGTACCGGCAGCCGGATTCGAGGAAAAACGTAACCTGAGATTCTCTTCGAATGACCTGCCTGATTTTGTTATCAGAGCGTTTTTGAGACCGGAGCTTGAAACTAAGTACATAGCTTCGAAGCAGATCGTTGCACTCGATGACTTGATAAAGGATTACGCACCGAACTTCTCGAAGATTTTGGCGGACGACCCGGGCATCAAGCGTAATATCGCTCAGACCGACGGCAAAATTTATTCGCTGCCTCAGCTTAACACGACGGCTGGCAACCTCGTTCAGAAGTATTGGATCAACTCCGTATGGCTTAAAGAGCTTGGCTTGAAAATGCCTACGACGATGGACGAATACTACGACGTTATGGTCGCATTCAGAGACAAAGACCCGAACAAAAACGGTAAGAAGGACGAAATCGCCTATGCCGGAGCTGCCAAGACCACGCCTTACAACTTCTACAGCAAATTCTTAGGCGCTTATGGCATCGGACATAACAACGGTGTTATTTCCGAGATTATGGACGTAGACGACAGCGGCAAAGTCAGACTTTTTGTTACGGACGACAAGTTTAAAGAAATGATTACGTTCTTTAACAAGATGTGGAAGGAAGGCTTAGTCGACAAGGAGAGCTTTTCGCAGGATTTTAACGCACTTATAGCAAAAGCCGCGGCCGATCAGTTCGGTTTTGCGACGCATGGCAATAACAATCAATGGCTCGGTACCGTCCGTGCAAATTACGAGGCTATGCCGGCACTTGCAGGTCCCAAGGGCGATAAGAAGTGGACCGACTTGGTTGGATTCGTTCAGACGACAGGCACATTCGTAATGACTCCGGCTAACAAGTATCCAGAGGTTACTATGCGTTGGGTTGATCATTTGTACAGCGAAGACGGTACTGTGCTTGTAAGAATGGGTATCAAAGACAAGAGCTACTACGTAACGCCGGAAGGCAAATACGAGTTGTTTGATTTTATTTTGAAAGACCCGAACGGCTTAACCCTTGACCAAGCGATTTGCCAGTGGGGCTTATTCGGCGGCGGTAACATCCCGCAGTTTATTTATGACAAGGTAGACAAGAGCGCCGCTCAGCTGCCGGAGGTTAAGGCTTGGACTGAGATGGTATTAAAAGACGCCGTACCGTACGAGAAAATTACGAACCTTAAATTCCCCGAGCAGGACAGCATTAAGCTTACAAGCTACACGAACGATATCAAAGCTTACATCAACGAGAACATTGTTAAATTCATCACCGGTACTCGCGAGATGTCGACATGGGACGCATATGTTAACGAGCTTAACAAGATGAATATTAAGGAATTCCTTGCGATTTATCAGTCGGCTTACGACCGTTGGAAAGAGGCTAAATAATGAAAAAGTTGAGAATCGGCGTAATCGGCTGCGGCTCCATCGCGAAAAATTACCACGTTCCGGCGCTTGCGAAGGTTCAGTCGGCACAGCTTGTTTATGCCTGTGATATTATTCCCGAAAGAGCGGCGAATTTTAAGGAGACGTTCGGGTTTGAGAAAACCACGACGGACTACAAGGAAATTCTGAGCGATCCGGATGTAGATATGGTTTGCATTTTCACAAAAATCGAAATGCACGCCATAATAGCCATCGCCGCCGCCAAAGCCAAGAAGCAAATATTTATGCAGAAGCCGTTCGCTTACAATATTGCCGAGGGGCGTTCTATTATCGAAGCTGTTAAAGAAAACGGCGTAAGGCTTATTCCGTCGTTTATGCACAGCTATTTCGACGGTTCGATAGCCGCTACGCGAATCGTTGCAAGCGGCAAAATCGGAGACATTGTAAATATCCGCATGAGAAACGCCACAAGAAATCCGCGCTCCACACCGGAAAGCTATGGCGGCTGCGTCATGGACATCGGCTGTCACGGCATGGATTTGATAAAGACTGTCTCAGGCGCGGATATTACGCATGTGTTTACGAGCCAGCTTAGCCCGATAAAAGGCGATATCGCTGCTCAGTGCGGCGAGGAGGCTAACCTAAACGGCGTCGAGGACACGGCGATTCTTTCGTACAGGTTATCGAACGGGGCTACCGTCTCGCACGAAATAATTTGGTCGGCGGTGTCGCAGACTGTGCGCTTCGAGATGGAGGTTTACGGAACGAAAGGCTCGGTGTACTTATACAACCCGAACCGCGAGGAACGCGTATACGTCGTGTCGAATACGACGGGCGACCCGAAGGATCCGTTCGAGTATATGAAGCCGGAGCTTACGGATACGTTTATGGGACTGACGCACCACAAGCTGCTTGTTGAGGATTTTCTTAACGGCACATACTTGTCAAAAGACGAGCGCGCAGGGTTTGTTCCTTTGCAGGTAGTGGAAGCCGCCAGACGCTCGTATGTGTCTGGTAAGCTGGAGCAGGTTTTGGGTATATAAACTCGGAATTTATGAAAGGATATTAACATGAGAAAATTAGCTTTTATTGTAGATATGAAGAAATGCTATGGAAACGATACTTTGAAGAAATGGGTGCTTTTCGCTCAGCAGCAGGGCATTGACGGCATTGAGCTGCTGTTCAATGCGCAGGATAAATACGAGTTCGACGCGGATTTTATTAACAAGGCGTTCGAGGGAAGCGGTGTCGAGGTTGCGGCTTGCGGCTTCTGGCGGTTAAACACGCTTGATCCTGACCCGACCGTCAGAGCCACAAATAGGGACATTACGTTCAAGTTTCTGGAAATGGTTAAGAATATCGGTTGTAAGAACGCGTTTTTCAACGTTGGCGAAGCCGAAAAAGATAATGACGAAAAAAATCTGTCCGAGTTTCAGAAGGAGTATCCGCAGTATAAAAAATACGCTGAAGAGCTTGGGCTGTCGTTATCGAATTATCTCGGGCATCCGGGCAACTTTATCAACAGCCGCGAGCTGCTGAAAAAAGTGGTCGACACCGTACCGGGTTTCAGAATCAAGCTTGATCCCGTCGGTGTAATGCGTAATATGAAAGACGACCCGTACGATATACTGCGTATGTACGGCGACAAGGTCGTTCATTTTCACGTCAAGGATATTTTCCGGTACAACGACGGGTTCGAAATCGAACCGGCTATCGGCATGGGCGATTTAAAATGGAACGTTATATTCGGTATGCTTTATCATTTTAACTACGAAGGCTACGTCGTTATTGAACCGCACGGCCCGAAGTGGGGCAGTGAGGAGTTCATGTGGAAGGGTATTGTGCTTGCGAAAAGGCATGTTGAGCAGTTTATGCTTAGGTAAGGGATACGAGTTAACCCCGCAGACATTGTTTGTGGGGTTTTCTATTTGAAAAAAACTATTTATTTTTCTTAGATTGTCCGGTATAATATAGCAAAAATAATAAGGAGTGTTTTTAATGGCTTTAGTTAACACAAGAGAGATGTTTAAAAAGGCATTTGACGGCAAGTACGCAATCGGCGCATTCAATATCAACAACATGGAAATAATCCAGGCCATTGCCGACGCCGCAAAGGCTCACAACTCGGCTGTTATCATGCAGGTTTCGAGCAGCGCTATAAAGTACGCGCGTCCGCTTTATTTAAGAGCTATGGTTGAGGCGGCAGTTGCCGAGACGAATATCGACATCGCGCTTCACCTTGATCACGGTCCAGATTTCGAAACTGCTAAAATGTGCATTGATAACGGGTTTACATCTGTTATGTACGACGGATCGCATTTCGATTACGAGACGAACATCATCAAGACGAAAGAAGTAGTTGAGTACGCTCACGCTAGAAACGTAACAGTCGAGGCTGAACTTGGCAAGCTCGCAGGCGTTGAGGACGAAGTAAACGTATCCGCTGAAAACGCGACATACACAGATCCGGAACAGGCTGCGGATTTCGTAAAGCGTACCGGAGTTGATTCTCTTGCTATCGCTATCGGCACGAGCCACGGCGCTTACAAATTTAAGGGCGAGGCCAAGCTTGATTTCGCCAGACTTGAAAAAATCACACAGAGACTTGAAGAAGCAGGTTTTGCTAAGTTCCCGATAGTTTTACACGGTGCTTCGGCTGTTGACGCGGCTTGTGTTGAAATGTGCAATAAGTTCGGCGGCAAGATCGACGGCGCAAGCGGCATTCCGACTGACATGCTTAGAAAAGCTTGCTCGATGGCGGTTTGCAAAATTAACATGGACACCGACATCAGACTGGCTATGACGGCCGCTATCCGCAAGCATATGGCTGAGAAGCCGTCGGATTTCGACCCCAGAGGTTATCTCGGAGCCGGACGCGAGCTTGTCAAAAAGCTTGTCGACGAAAAAATCTCCAGCATTTTAGGTTGCGCTAACTCGATGAAGTAGGAGGGCACTATGAGCATATTTTTTATAATCGTCATAGCTGCATACATTATCGGTTGCGCTGCGTTCATCACTATAATACTGATGCAGAAAAAGCGCTCAGGCGGTATAGGCAGTATATCCGGTATGGGTAATGTTCAGACGTATTGGGATAAAAACAAGGGTAACTCCCTCGAGGGCAAGCTCGAAACGTATACCAAAATTGGCGGCGTTGTATTTTTTGTTTTATCGTTTATCATTTGCTTTATTTGGTAAAAAACTAAAAATGTAAAACCGTACAAAAAGGCCGGGTTCGGATGGTTAAACATCTGAACCCGGCCTTAATTTTACATTTTTTCCAAAGCTTGTTTCAAGTCGTCTATTAAGTCGTCGGCGTCCTCGATTCCGATGGACAGACGTATCGTCGACGGTTTGATGTTGACGGCGAGCAGATCCTCGGTGGACATCTGTGAATGCGTAGTCGTCGCGGGGTGGATCGCGAGCGATTTCGCATCGGCGACATTCGCCAGATAAGAAAAAATCTCAAGGCTGTCGCAGAAAGTTTTGGCTTCCTTGACACCGCCTTTAATGTCTATCGTGAAGATGGAGCCTGCGCCCTTTGGGAAGTATTTCTTTGCCAAGTCATACTGAGAGTTACCCTTTACGGACGGGAAGTTGACTGATTCAACCTTCGGGTGGCCGTTCAAAAACTCGGCGACTTTCAGTGCGTTTTGCACATGCTTTTCTACGCGGAGCGAAAGTGTTTCCAAGCCTTGCAACAGTAAAAATGAGTTAAACGGTGCGAGCGACGGGCCGAGGTCGCGCAGCAGTACCGTGCGGCAACGCGCGATATAAGCCGCAGCCCCGAACGCCTCTGTGAAGCGTATGCCGTGGTAGCTTTCGTCCGGCTCGACTAGGTGCGGGAATCTGCCGGATTTCTTCCAGTCGAACTTACCGCTGTCGATGACTACGCCGCCAAGTGTCGTTCCGTGGCCGCATATGAACTTCGAAGCCGAGTGAACGATGATGTCGCAGCCGTAATCGAACGGCTTAAACAGGTAAGGCGTCGCGAATGTATTGTCGATTATAACGGGAATGCCGTGCTTGTGGGCAATGGCTACGACCTTCTCGAAGTCTAGCAGGTTCGAGTTCGGGTTAGCGAGCGACTCGACGAAAATCGCTTTCGTTTTATCGTTAATGGCTTTCTCGTAGGCGTCGTAGTCGGTTGGGTCTACGAACGTCGTTGTTACGCCGTATTTTGGTAGAGTATGGTAAAACAGATTGTATGTACCGCCGTAAACGGAGTTCGACGATACTATGTTATCTCCCGCGAACGCTATGTTAAGCACGGCAAGCGTAACAGCCGCCATGCCGGAAGCCATACCGATTGCACCGACGCCGCCTTCGAGCGCCGCCATTCGGTTTTCAAAAACGTCGTTCGTAGGGTTCATTATTCTTGTATAAATGTTGCCGGCTTGTTTTAGCCCGAACAGAGCCTCTCCGTGTTCAAAATCATCAAACACATAGGCCGTAGTCTGATAAATCGGCACCGCTATTGAACATGTAGCGCTGTCGGCTTGTTGTCCTGCGTGTACTTGTAACGTATCGAATCGTAAATCTTTCTTCATTATAAAACTCCTTCCTATATAAATAAAAAACGTAAATGTTTGTACTATGATACGTATATCATGTGATGAAGTCAAGAAAAAATTCAGACAATCATTTGATTAATTATATATTTTGACGATATTATTACATGAATGATCTATTTTACGGAATAGTTCAGAAGTCAAACTATGGACGGACTACCATCAAAAGTTATTCTTAGCAGAAACTCATGTTAAAAAATGGGGGATATAATTGATATTTTTTTACTGTTCCATTCTCGAAACAGAGAAGGAAAAAAGCATAATGTCAGAAATATACGAACAGCATAGACACTTCCTTCTCGCATATGCCCTAAAAATAGTACAGAATCAAGCAACAGCTGAAGACGCAGTTCATAATACCTTTATTTCCATTATTGAACATAAAGAAAAATATTTCGCTTTGGGTAGTATGGATTTTCGTCGTTCGGCCGTTATTGTAGTTAGGAATAAATGTATTGATTTATTAAGGAAGCAAAAACCTTATGTGGACACACCCATAGAGGATTTAGAAATATATCTTGAGTCAGACGATATGTCTGTCGAGCAGGAAACTCTGACTATATTAGAGTACGATTTGATGAGAAAGCATCTCAATTCCATAGATGAAATCAGCCGCCAAGTGTTACTTTTAAAGTACATTGAAGGTTTATCTTATAAAGAAATCGGAGAACAACTTGGAATGACCCCTAAGCATGTTGACACAAGACTCATGAGGGCTAAAGAAAAAGTGAGGAAATTCATAGAAAAGGAGGAAAAAAGAGAATGAATAGCAAACCATTGAACGACTCTGTTTTTGAAGCGTTATTTCGCCAAGCTGTTATTGAAAATTTTGACGATGACCTAAATTCAATTCCATCCGATGATATTTTAAGAAAAACACATTCATTCTCAAAAGAATTTGAATTACGAATGAATAGGATTTTCAATACAACGAAGCGAAAAGAAACACTTGCAAATTTCTATAACCATGCACGGAAAGTTGCCGTAGTTACTATATTTATCATTTCATCTTTGTTTGGACTGCTCCTTTTATATCCTGAAGTTAGAGCCGCTGTTAGTAGCGTTTTTATTCAATGGTATGAACAATTTACATCGTTTAATTTCAATCAAGAATCAGAAGCTAAAGAGAATATTAGTTGGAAGCCGGATTATTTGCCGGACGGATTTACCTTGAACAATGTCAATGAATATGGAAAAACGACTAACATTAGTTATATAAATGGCATGGGTGATGAGATTTCTATAACATTCAGACCTTCTGGAAACAGTACCAATATGTCTGTTGACAATGAAAACCATGATATAGAAAAGTGCTTAATTGATGGAAATGAAGCATATGCAGTTTGCTCAAAAAGCCCAGATTTTGATAATGGCATTATTTGGAGTATGCATGGCTATACGTTTGATATATGGAGTAAGCTATCTGTTGATGAGATAGCTAAAGTGGCAGAATCAATTAAGGATAAAAATACTTTTTAGTTTTTGTAGGGATTACCACTTTTTGAACGTTATCTTGTTAAGGACTTTGTTAAAAGAGTTTCTACTTATGCAGAAGGAGGAAAAAAATGAGTATAAATGCATTAAGTCAACCAAATTATTTCTTCTATGAAAACAGAAAGGCAGTGAATTCAAAAAGAGATAATGATTTAGGCCAATTTAGCGAAAATGTGAATAAAAACAAGTCTGAAGTTAGTATGGGTGGTTCTGTTCCTAAGTTTACTTTATATAAGGACGCCATATTATCTCAAGTAAATATGATGTCAGGCGTTTCTACTCATGTTTACTATGATGAAGCAAGTGGCATGTATAAAGTAAAAGGCAACGATGCTGATGGAACAGAATATGAAACACTGATTGACGTTACAAAAGTAGACCCCAACAATGCCTCACGAGCTGAGATGGCTGCTTTAGCCGCACATTTAGGAAAGCAGGACGACAAGCTCCCTGTAAGCTTTATGTTATACGGTCGCAGGGAAATGGACGCTTACTGCTCGTTATCTTCAAATGAGCAGAAAAACTTTAAGTGGAAAAGTGTGTTTGCAAAAGAAAATCAATACGACGACTTAAATTATATCGCTCAAACCTTTTTTAAAGCTGGATCAATAGACGGATATACTAACGTAAACAATCTTATTCAAAATATTATGTTTCAAGTGAAATAGGAGGATACCAGAATGAGCATGAATGCAATAAATCAATCGAATTATTATAACTATGAAAGCAGAAAGTCAAGGTATACAAAAAAAGATAAGGAAATGTTCGACGTACCTGCTTCAAAAGAGGACATACCCGAAAGCAAAAAAAAATCAGATTATACCAATATGACTGCCGGAGAGTTTTTCAAGCATGAGATACGAATTGACAATGCTTCGCTTAAAAAATGGGATGAAATTCGCCTTAACAAACAACAGGATACCTTAAACGACATAGCTTCATTGTATCAACGAATTGGTATGGAGGAAAAGGCACCTGAAAGATATGAGGACATTACAGAAACAGATTGTGCATTATACAGGCTTAGCAAGCAAATAAACGAAAGTGGCGGATATCTAACTCTAGTTGCAATGTATCCTAACACAATGTATAACCATCGAACCGGCCAGCCTATCGGTTTCAGCCATATGGACTGGAATGCCCTTTCAATGGCCGCGATGAAAGAAAAATTTGAGGACTTATACAGTAATGAGGGAATAAACCGAACTATAGGCTCGTTGAATCTTCCCGATACAGTAGATAAGGAAGTTTTATACAAAGCGATGAAAACTATTGGCACGGAACAAAACTTATTATTATCCCAAAATATTGACCAAGCGATAGAAACCATAGCCTCATTAGATGCAAAGAAGGTTTTAGGTGTAGTTATGCCAGATTATCAGTCAAACCCAAATGGTGAGCAATATGTTGAAGCATTAAAAAACTCATTTACGGAAATGATTCGTGAATCTATGCTCTTTGCAGTTAATATTATCCGACAAGGAACTTCAGGTAATTACATGGAGCAAATTAGCAAATATACATACGAAAATAGCAGTGTAAGATTTGAAATAGGTGACTTGAGATTCTCACGCAAAGAGTTTGAGGAGACTTATAAGCAAATTCTATTGGGTAATGGAAGAAATATTTAATTATGGGGACTTTGCTTAACAGCAAAGTCTTTTTTTGTGAATTTCTGATCATTAATATTTCCCTAACAAAAGCTTCGCGGAACTGCGCTGAACAGATTCAGAAAAAATTCAGAATATTATTTACTTGCGTATTTTTTTTGGGTATAATACATAAAAAGGGTAAAAAAGCCGCTTGCGAGCTTTTTAGCCGGAAAAGAGACGTCAAAAGCGCCGATTTATCGGCGTCGCACCGGATGATTTTTCCGGCGCTGCCCGCGAAGCGGGGTTTGACGGGTGATTACGGAGGTTTTTATGCGGGTTATTTCCGGGACTGCACGCAGTCTGCTTCTTAATACAGTCAGTGGCTTGTCAACGCGACCGACCTCAGACAAACTAAAGGAAGCACTATTTAGTATGCTCGCACCGGATTTGGAGGAGTCAGATTTTTTGGATTTGTTCAGCGGCTCGGGCGCTATCGGTATTGAAGCGTTAAGCCGTGGCGCGGCTTCTGCTGTATTTGTGGACAACTCGTTCGAATGTGCCAAGGTTATCGAAGCCAACCTTAAACATACCAAGCTTATCGAAAATGCTACTGTTTTAAGCTGTGACTACAAAAAAGCTATCGTGACGCTTAAGAATAAAGGCGCACGGTTTGATATAATTTTCATGGATCCGCCATACGGCGGGAGTTTTGTAAACGACGCCCTTAGTTGTATAGCCGATAGCGGTTTACTAAAGCCCGGCGGTTTTATCGTATGCGAGCAGTCGTCTCGCGACGAAGCGCCCGAGTGTTCCGCATTTACCGTTTTTAAAGAGAAGCGCTACAAAACGTCCGCGTTTATATTTTTATCCGCTAACGAGTAAGGAGTAAGCATGAAGGCGATTTTTTCCGGCAGTTTTGATCCGCTGACTAACGGGCACATGGATATTATCCGTCGTTCGTCAGCTTTGTTTGAGCAGTTAATAATCGCTGCGACCGAAAGCGTTAACAAGAAGTATTTGTTCACGCTTGACGAAAGGCTGGAGCATGTCAGGCAGCTTACGTCCAATCTTGATAACGTATTTGTTATGGGCTTTACGGGAATGCTTGTTGATTTCGCAGAGCAAAACGGTGTACACGTAATCGTGCGCGGGCTGCGTACGGTGGGAGATTTTGATTTCGAATACAGAATGGCCGTGTGCAATAAGGTCTTAAAGCCCGGTATCGAAACGTTTTTTATGACATCTGATCCCGAATACTTATTTTTAAGCTCGAGCGCCGTAAAGGAGATCGCCTTTCACGGTGGGGATTTTGAAAAGTTCGTCCCGGCGGAGCTTGTTCCTGTGATTAAAGAAAGGCTTAACCGCCATAATTAATTTTTATTAAGCATAGACAGGGGGATATAAAATGGAGTCATTGCTTGATTATCTCGATATTCTAGAGGACATAATCGATTCAAGTAAAACGGTGCCTTTCTCCAGTAAAATATCGGTTGAAAAAGAAAAGATTATTGATCTGATAAGCGAAATGCGCCTTAACCTGCCCAATGAAATGAGACAGGCTCAGCGGATAATCGAGGACCACGACAAAATAATAAGCGATGCAAAAACCAAGGCTACGAGTGTTTTAAAGGAAGCAGACGCCACCGCCAAAATGATGACCAACTCCCACGAGGTTTTTAAACGAGCCACGGAGCAGGCGAACGAAGTCATGGATGAAACGAAGAAAAGCGCAAGGGATTTGCGCCTTAATGCAATGGACTACGCAGACGAGATTTTGGCCAAGACCGAGGAGGTCATACGCCAGTCCGCCGCCAAAATAAATCAGGAACACCGCCTTATGGAAGAGTATTTCAACAGCACGATTGATATATTGTACAACAACCGCCAAGAACTGCGCGGCAACAAAATTAATCAGGAAATAAAGTAATACGCCTATGATACGTCCGATTTTTTATGCGTTAATATATTTGATTTCCGGAATAGTAAGCTTCCTGTGGGGGAGCGGGCATCTTATAAATTTTGGAGGGCAACCGTCTACTGGATACGTTGCTCTTTTTTTCGTGCTTATTTTTGTGGCTACTGTTTTTATGTTTGTAAAATATAAGTGGATTGCTATTTTTGTTTTTCCGCTTTTTTTTGCGGTGGGTTTTTGTGGGGCGCTTGTATCGTCGTCGCAAAGCCCGTTGATGTATTACGCTGTGCAGGGTAACGAGACGTTTGAGCTTACCGGTTATGTGTACAGTGTGACGAAGGCAAAGGACGGGCGGTATAAGGTGATTTTCGCCGCGAATAAAATCGCCGGGGAAAACGCAGTCAGTAACCGTGGAACGCGGGTTGTCTGTTATTTCGATAGCAAATCCGTATCGACCGGTATGCGGCTGACTATGTCCGGTAAGTTGAGGCAGCTAGACGCCGCAAGAAATCCCGGCGCATTCGACGAATACAACTACTACATGGCACGAAAAATACGCTATAAGCTGGACGCGCCGGTGGTAAAATCGCGGGACGGTACTAAGCGATCCGTCGGTGTGATGTTGAGCAAGCTGCGCGAGCGGCTGTCCGGTGTTTACGATAAGCTTTTCCCAGAGAGCGAAGCCGCTATAATAAAGTCTATAATACTCGGCGATAAAAGCGAGCTTGACGACGATATTGTGCAGCTGTACCAAACCGCGGGGATATATCATATTCTTTGTGTTTCGGGGCTGCATATTGGTATTTTGATTTTTCTGCTTGATATGCTGTTGTCGCGTTATATGAGCAGGAAGAAAAGCGCGTTTGTGACGATTATTTTGATTGCGCTGTATTGTGTGCTGACGGGCGGTTCAGTGTCGGTAGTACGTGCGTCACTTATGGGCGGAGTTATACTTGGCGGTAGGATACTTAATAGGGATTCAGACTTGATTGCTTCGGTTTCGTTTTCGTGTATTGCGCTGCTTTTTTATGAGCCGCTTTATATATTGGATATTGGGTTTCAGCTGTCGTTTGCGTCTGCGTTTGGTATTGCGTTTCTGACGGAGCCTTTTTTGCGTATACTCTCGAAGCTTATGCAAAAGAACGGCTTGTTCTCAGTCGTGCTTAATAGTGAGCGGTTTCGCGGGCTGCTTGCCGTAACAGCGGCTGTTACGCTGAGTACGGCGGCTGTTGTGGACTATTATTATTTTTTCGTAACGCCGTATTCGATTCTCGTAAATATTATTATAATACCGACCGCTGTTTTGATCGTAACGCTCGGTATGCTGACCGGGCTTTGCGGGCTGGTATTTTTACCGGCGGCTTACGTTCTTGCCGCGCCCGCGTTTATTATTCTGCTGTTTTACCGCGTTGTTTGCGAATTTTTTGTTTCGCTTCCGTTTTCGCTGATACTTACTGGGAGCTGCGGGTTGGCTGCTGTGTTTGTTATTTTCGCGCTAATCGTTGCGTTTGCTTATGTGTTTACTTTGCGTGGGAAACGGTTTGTGCGGGGTTGCATACTGCTCGGGGTGGCGACGCTTGGATTTTTGGCCGCGGGTGTTGTCGCTCAGTTTATGCCGAAGCCGTTTAGTATTACCATGCTTGATGTAGGGCAGGGGGATTCTTTCGTAATTGAAAAAGACAACACCGCTATCGTTATTGATGGCGGCGGCAAAATATTCGGTGGCAGTGATAGTGATAATACCGGAATGAAGGTGCTGCTGCCGTATTTGCAATACAGAGGTATACGCCGCCTCGATGCGGTTTTTGTTTCGCATGTCGACTATGACCACGCAAAAGGGATAACAGAACTGGCGGCGCATATGGATATCGGCAGGTTGTATATGCCAGGTGGTGTCGATGTTTTCGGGGACAACAGCATGTACATGCAGTTAACGTCGCTGGTACCGGCGGAAAACAGGGAGCTTTTACAGGCGGGGGACACGCTTGAATGGCGTGGTATTGAGATACAATGTGTCTATCCGAAGGAACTGTCCGGTTCAAATGCAGCTATAATCGACACGAATGACGCTTCACTCGTTTTGCATTTCGGTAATGACGATATGAGCGTATTGTTCACGGGCGATATTGGCAAAGCCGACGAGGATAAAGTATTAAAATATGCTGCCGCCGACGGGTACAACATACGCGCCGATGTGCTGAAGGTTGCGCATCACGGTTCGAAGGGTTCCAGCGGCGACGGATTTATAAAAGCCGTCGCGCCGCGGGTCGCGATAGTCAGTACCGGGCGCGGCAACTCCTACGGCCACCCGAGTGCCGAGACTGTCGATACACTAGGCAAATACGGCGCGGAGCTTTACAACACCGCCGACTACGGAGCGGTGAGAGTATACACGCGCGGCGGGAGCATTCACGTCAGAGACAACAGATACAGAAATTTTAAGTACATAAACTAGAGTTTAAGAGGGATAGCATGAGTGTGACACAGGCATTAAAGGATCATATGAAGCGCGGCGAATACAAGCGAGTCTACTTGTTTTACGGGGACGAGACGTTTTTAATAAAGCGGTACGAGCAAGCCATGAGCGCAAAGATCGTACCCGCAGACGCGGAAATGATGAACAAGGACGTATTTGTTGGCAAGGAAACAAGCTCGGAGCAGATAATAGACGCGGCGTCGACTCTGCCGTTTTTGAACGAACTGCGGCTTGTAATAGTAAAGGACAGCAAGCTGTTCGCGACGGGTAAGAAGGACGAAACCGAGCGGATTTTTAACTTCGTGCCGGACATACCCGAAAGCACGGTGCTGATTTTTATCGAGACCGACATTGACAAACGCAATAAGCTGGTAAAGCGTGTTGCCGAAGCCGGTTACGCGGCTGAGTTCACGACACCGACGGAGAGCGAGCTTGCGGATTGGGTGATCGGAGTGTTCGCGTCGCACGGGAAGAAGCTGTCTAAGCCGAACGCCGTGCTACTGCTAAGAACAGCCGCGCATAATATGGAAGCGGTGCAGACGGAGTGCGATAAGCTTATCGACTATAAAGGAAGCGAGACCGAAATCACGGCGCAGGATATCGAGCTGGTATGTACAAAAGCGCTTGAGACGAAAGTATTCGACCTCGTGGCGGCCGTTGGTAATAAGAAAACGGATGAGGCGCTTGAGATTTTTTCGGGTTTAATGCTCATGAAGGAGCAGCCGATAATGATACTCGCGATGATAGCGCGTCAGTTTAAGCTGATACTGCAAGCGCAGTCGCTTCGCGAAAGCGGAATGTCACAAGATAATATCGCAGCTACGCTGTCGCTCCGCAGCTTTGCGGTCAAGGAATACTTGAAACAAGCCGGGAACTTTAGCGGCGGCATTTTGAATAAAGCGATGGATAGCTGTATTAGATTGGATTTGGATATCAAGACAGGAAAAATAGACGGGCAGACGGCACTTGAGGTGCTGATTCTCTCGACGAACACCTCGCACGCCGTATAAAAAAACTGCTCAGAAACCCTTATCGACAGGGATTTCTGAGCAGTTTTTTATATCATTCTTATGCTGAAATTCTTACAGGCTTCGACGCAGTAGCCGCATTTTAAGCACTTTTCGTTGTTAATAAGCGGCTTGCCGTCGTCTGCCATCGATATTGCCGACGAATGGCATACATCCATGCATTTTTTGCAGCCCAAGCAAATGCCGCGTATTACCGTAAAGCTTTTTGAATTGTTGCCCATGTTAGCAATATCTTCGGATATATCGGCGTCGTTGAAGTATTTAAGGTTCATTTCCACTTCTTTCTTTGTAACCATACCGACTGCGATTGCCGCGTGTCCGTCGGCGATACCCCTGGCGTAATCCATCGCGGTCTTGTAGTCGTTAAGAAGATTGCCGCCCGCAAGCGCCTTCATGAGGAATACGGCCTTTTGGTTGGCGTAGCATTCTTTAATGGCGTTCTCCATATCTTCACGAGTTCCGTTTAGTATGCCCATACCGATATTGTTGATAATCGGGAAAACAACATCGATTTCCTTTGTATGCGCCGAAAGCATTGCGACTTGGGCATCGTGTGTACTCAATCCTACTGCTCGTATTAAGCCTCTTTCTTTATAGTCCAGCAGACAGCGCAGTGCGCCGCTTCTTTTTTCGAATACATCAACTCCGGCACGTGCCGCGTGCAGCAGAAAAATATCGATGCGCTTTAAGCCGAGTGAAGTCAACGCCTCGTTAACGGCTTTTTCCATGTCTTCGTATGTCGTGGCCGGTGATTTCGTTGAAATAACAGGAGTAATCCCTGTTTTGTCCATAGCGGCCTTGATATGCGGGTACGTCCTGTAGCCTTGCGCCGTGTCGATGAACGTTACGCCTTTTTCGAGCGCCAGCGCGATGACCTCAGCGGCCTCCGCTACGGGGATGTTTTTCTGGTTGGGGCCTATCGGCAATGCGCCGAAGCACAACTCCGTTACCTCAATGCCGGTGTTACCAAGCGTTACTTTTTTCATGTTACGTCAATCCTTTCGTTTTATGTAATATGGTCGGCGGTTAAAACTTGTGTTGCTCGGCTACTGTTTTGATTATATCACATAATTCCTTGTTTTGTTCGCTAATCTCGTCTACGTCTTTCTCTTTTAGCCTCCATTCGGATTCTACACCGTCTAGCCTTACTTTGTAAAGCCCGGTCGAAATGTTAAGCGGTAAGAACCCGTCGTTTTTACTGTCCGCGAAATCTTCCTCGCTCCAAAATAATGTAAACTTATCCTTATACGGTGCGCTGTCGTATGGGCAGAATGTTGCGCAGTTGCCGCATTCGTTACACATGCCGTCAAAGTGGACTATCTGCCGCTGACGCTTGCCGGGGACTGCCACGGCTACGTTTGCGCGGTTCGGGCATACGTCGACGCAGTTCTCGCAAACGGTCGGGCATTCGAGACAGCGCTCGCCTTCGGCAGCTTCGCAATCGAAGCAGAGCCGTCCTTTTTTGGCGAGTACGCTTGTGTAATCCGGGTTGATGTTGTCTGATTCGTGCTGGGTTAGTGACAGCTTAGTGATTGCGCCGACCGCGCGGGTTGCTCCGGCGATGGCTTCTACTACTGTTGCGGGGCCGCTTTGCGCGTCACCGGCTATGTATACACCTTTTACGGAGGTTTCGAGTGTTTCGGGGTTGACTTTGACGCGCGCGTTTGCGGTGAGTTCAATACCGTTCGCTGTGAAAAAAGCCGTGTCGATGCGCTCGCCGACGGCGGCGATGACGGCAGTGGCGGGGATATCGACGGTTTTGCCGGTGGCTTGCGGGCTTCTGCGACCGGACGCGTCAGGCGCGCCAAGTTCCATTACGGTGCATGTCAGGGTTCCGTCCTTTACGCCGATCGGAGATAAAAGCTCGCAGAACTCGACACCGTCGTTAAGCGCAAGCGCCAATTCTTCCTCGTCGGCGGGTATGTATCGTTTTGTGCGGCGGTAAATGAGCCTTGCGTTTTTTACGCCCGGGACGCGTTTTGCCGCCCGCGCTACGTCCATTGCGGTGTTGCCGCCTCCTATTACGGCTATGTCTGTGCCGTAGGCTGTGATCATTTGCCCGGACTTCACCCTTTGTAAGAAGTCCAGCGCGTTAATGCTGTTGCCGTATTCAAGCTCGACGCTGCCTTCCGACCAAGCGCCGGTGGCTATGATAATGTGTGTGAAGCCTTGTTCCCATAACTGCGAGACGTTTTTTATTTCAGTATCGAACACGAATTCTGCGCCCATTGCTTTAACTATAGCTACGTCGTTATCGATGGCGCTGTCTGATATGCGGAAGCTTGGGATTACGTAACGCACGACGCCACCTGCGGAGGGTCTTTTTTCAAATACGACTACTTTGATGCCGGAGCGCGCGAGGAAGTATGCTGCCGATAACCCCGCCGCACCAGCGCCGATAACGGCTACTTTTTTTGCGTCGATATACTTTGCTCGGCTTACATCAAGCGCCGAGAAGGCTTGCTGCGCCGCGGCAAGCTTCGCGCCGCGTATGAAAACGCCGCTGTCATAAAAATTACGCGTGCATTTATCCATGCAACGGTGTGAACAAATCGTACCAGTAATAAAGGGCAGGGGATTGCGTTGCAAAATTATTTCCAGCGCTTCGGCGTATTTGCCTTCGCTGACTAGCTTCATGTAAGCCGGTATGTCCTGCTCAATCGGGCAACCGCCGCGGCACGGTGCTGTAAAGCAATCGACCAGCGGCACGTGCCTGTTAAGTTTGCGGCTGGGTAACGGTTTGACAGGCTTCCTATAATAATTGTCTGAAATACTCTCCGCGGCAAGCGCTTCGACCGCCGCGATGTCTACACCATCAGGCAACCGTATCCCACAATCCGCGAATATTTCGGCGACTTGCCGAAGGCGCGTATAGCCGCCGGGCTTTAGCAGCGTCGTCGCCATAGTAATAGGCCATATTCCGGCTTCGTAAAGCTTTCTGATGTTGTACGCGTCAGCACCTCCGGAGTAGGAAATTCTAAGCTTGCCATCAAAAGCTTGGCTAAGCATTTTCGCAACGTGAATCGACAACGGAAACAGGGCGCGCCCCGACATATACATTTCTTCTCCGGGCAGTTCTCCCGCACCTATACCAACCGGGAGTGTGTTTGTAATCTTAACGCCAAGCTTAACACCGTGTTGCACGGCCAGCGTTTCTAATCTTTTTAACATCGGTACAGCGTCTTCAATCTGCAAATCAGCCTTGAAATGATGGTCGTCAAATACAAGATAATCATACCCCAAGCTGTCCATAATATTACGCGCCTTTTCGTAACCGAGCAGTGTCGGGTTGCATTTTATAAACGTGTTCAGCCGTTTTTCGGTTAAAAGGTAAGCGGCAATGCGCTCGATTTCATGCGGCGGGCAGCCGTGCAGCGTCGAT
>CAZJLW010000024.1:27938-29257 GCA_964546895.1 uncultured Eubacteriales bacterium
AAGGTAAGCGGCAATGCGCTCGATTTCATGCGGCGGGCAGCCGTGCAGCGTCGATAGCGTTATCGAATCGCTTATAACCTGTGAAATACCCGTCACGTCAAATCCGCGCTTTAGCGCCGCTTCGCGGCAGCTTTTCCATGCCTGTGTCTGCTCCGCATTTTTCAAACCCTCAATGAACGAATCTATTTTTTCCGAGCGTATACCTTCGTAATCATAGCCCACGCTCATGTTAAATCGGAAGCCGTTTCCGTCGCCGATATGCAGCTCACGCGCGATAAGCTTAATGGCATAATACGCTTTTATGTATTCTTCCATAGCTTGTGGCACATACAGCTCCGTCGACCACTCAACGTTATAACACTCGTCCGCAGCACTAATACAAGGCTTAGCCACGGGCAAATCTTCTCCGTCCAGCGTCTGTACAGTTTTCAGCTCGAAGAACCGACTGCCGGCTACATATGCGGCCACGATGTTTTGCGCTAGCTGCGTATGCGGCCCGGCGGCAGGACCAAAAGGTGCGTTGCCGATATATTTTTCAGCCGGGGCTACGCCGAATATCGTTTTGTTATCCGCATATTCCGTAAAAATCCAATCAAGAAGCCGCTCGAACGCAATCGGCCTCATTTTGTCACTCACATCTAACACCTCGTTCCATGCTTGTTTTATCCGATTCTTTTCCACAAAGCCGCTGCTTGTTCGCGCGCCTTCGCCGCTATTTCCATTCCGTCGATACCGATAAGCTTGCGATCCTTCATTTTTACGGCACCGTTTATTACGGTGGTGACGACGTCGTGTCCCATCATGCCGAACAGAATATGCCCGTTGCAGTTATCGGCAGTCATTGGCGTAGGTGGGTCGTAGTCCACGACAATAACATCAGCGAGCGCGCCTTCGGCAAGTACGCCAAGCTCGCCATCGAAATACCGCCCACCGACAGCCGCATTGCCATCGAACAACATTTGCGGCACCTCGCTCCACGCGACGGTCGGGTCACAGAGATTGTGCTTATGTAAGCAGTTCGCCACCTTCATTGATTCAAACATATCGTTCGTATAGCCGTCCGTTCCAAGCCCGGTCAAAATACCGCGCCGCATCATTTCCAGCGTGGGCGGGCAGCCGACGGCGTTACCCATGTTTGATTCGGGATTGTGGACGACCATCGTGTCGGTTTCCTTCAAAATATCCATTTCCGCTGAGTTAATATGTATGCAATGCCCCATAATGCTTTTCGCGCCGAGTATACCGCGGTCAAAGAGACGGTTCACGACACGTTTACCGTATTTTTTAAGCGAATCATAAACGTCGGTCATACCCTCGGC
>CAZJLW010000025.1:0-14315 GCA_964546895.1 uncultured Eubacteriales bacterium
TTATTCAAACACCCTGGAATGACTGTAAATATCAAAAAGCTCCTGACATGGTTTATATTCTTTGACAAGTGGCTCAAATGTTTTGTCATATTCTTCGGCAGCCAGCTTGTCAACTTCGTAAACAGTGCTTTCTCGAAAAACCCAGTTTTTATCAGCAATCGCGCCAGAACGAAGCTCTTTGACTAATAAAGCTGTTGGAAAAATACCGTCACCGGTGCTAATTCTGTATTTTTTACAGTTCTTAAATCCACGGCATATATAATTTTCAGGGTTTCCGTATATAACGATAGCATCATAACCAAGTTCAACAGCCTTTGAAAAAGAATACTCTAAAATTTGTTTTCCATAACCTTTACGCTGATATTCAGGCAATACACTAATCGGGCCAAAGGTCAAAGTCTCTTTTACATTCCCGCTTTCATTAACGAGTTTTGATTTTGTATACATTACATTTGCTATAATGCGACCGCTATACTCCATTACAAAGTCCAGCTCGGGTATAAAGTCTTCATGATTACGCATTACATGTACGAGATAGTGTTCGTCACAACCCGGAACATACAAATTCCAAAAGGCTTTACGAGTTAACTCCTCAACTTCTCTATGGTCTGTTTTTAGTTCGTTTCGTATTAGCATTTTGCACTCCATTTCGTGTTATATATAGACACATCGCTTTGATGTACTTGCTATAAATTACAGAATAAAGTTCATGGACTAAAAAAATAACGTTGGTATGTGCAGATAATTTCGTTAACCCTGTACGGTGTTAGAGAATTTATGCTGCAAGAGAATGCTCATTTTGTGTATTATTCGCTCCAATTAAATTGATTTTCCGGTATACCCCTTGCACGCATATAATTTAGAACTTCTTCTTTTTTAGAAGCATTTCCAATTTCATATTCAAGAACCCTATTTTTAAAAATTATATACTTTGTTTTGCCTGATTTCATATCAGCAAACCAATCTTCGATAATAGCATTTGCAAGGCGTAGCGGTAGATCATCCGTCTCAGAGTGGAAGAAAATCAATGTCCAATATTTAATGGTGTCATTTTTGGGTCCTGAAATTCTTACCATGTCGATTGTTAAATGGTCTAATAATGATTCATCAGTCAATGTTTCTTTAATAATAACTCCTTCGTACATTATCTTCACCCTCCCATTATATAAAAACACTGTGTCATGACGTATTTACAATTAACTACAGAATAAAATAAATTTACTTCATTAGTCTCGTGCCAGAAATGCAAATGAACCCGTCATGCTATAGGAAAAGCAATACAGCCAGTTTCACAATCCTCATTTGAAATACCCAACCCCAGCTTCAAATATCCCCATATCATACTTCCCCGGCACATTCTTATACAAATTCTCCCCGATCCTCTCGACATGCCCCATCTTACCAAGTATCCTACCGTCCGCACTGGTAATACCCTCAATAGCAAACGTTGAACCATTCGGATTATATTTTACATCATAAGTCGGTACACCCGTCGGGTCGACATACTGCGTAGCAATCTGCCCGTTCGCAGCCATCTCCGCAATCACCGCATCCGTAGCCATGAACCGCCCTTCGCCGTGAGAAAATGCATTCAAATACACTTCGTCTTTCTTGACATTCCAAAGCCACGGCGACTTATCCGACACAACTTTAACCGATGACAAGCACGATATATGACGGCCGATTTTATTATACGTAAGCGTGACATTCTCGTCTTGCACATCCAATATCTTGCCGTACGGCAGCAGTCCAAGCTTGACAAGCGCCTGAAACCCGTTACAAATACCAATCATCAACCCGTCTCGGTTATTCAGTAGCTCCATAACGGCTTCTTTAATAGCCGGATTTCTGAAAACAGCGGCGATAAACTTCCCGCTGCCGTCCGGCTCGTCACCCGCGCTGAACCCGCCCGGTATTGCGATAATCTGACTGCCCTTAATAAGCGCTGCCATTTCAGCGATGGACGCTTCAAGCTGTTCCTTATTTAAATTTCTGATTACAAGCGTGTTAACAGTTCCTCCGGCTTTCGTGAAAGCTCGTGCCGTGTCGTATTCGCAGTTCGTCCCCGGGAAAACGGGTATGAACACGCGCGGTGAAGAAATGCGCGGCTGAGTGCGTGAATCCAAAGCACCATGCAATTCGGTAGTGCCACTCAATGCAGAAGCACCACGCGACGAATCAACCGGGACATTTTTATTTACTCCCACATCTTCGCCGCTCCTGCCCGCATCCTCAAACCGCTCCGTAGGGAAAACCCCTTCCAGCGGCTTAAGCCAAGCGTCCTCTACCTCCGTCAACGGAATAACAACATCGCCATATGTTATCGCTTCGCTATCGTTAGTCTTGCCAATAACTGTAAAATCCAACCCGTCCAGCCCGTCAACCGACTCAACCTCAATAATAAACGCACCATACATCGGCGCTTCGCCCAAACATTCAACACACGCGCCAATATAATTTCCAAGACACATCTTAGAAATAGCAGCAGCAATATCACCCGTGCCAACCGTAGCCGCCGCGAGAATCCGCTTCTGCGCATTAAGCGCATTAATCCCCTTATAATTCCTAACAAGCAACTCGAAATCCGGCAAGTCGTTCCCATCATAAGCTGTTTTCAGCAACACAATAAGGCTATTCTTCTTCTTAAACTCCGGCGACAAAACCCTACCCGCGTCCGAAACACCGACCGCGAACGAAACAAGCGTAGGCGGCACGTTGATATCATTAAACGTGCCGGACATGCTGTCCTTCCCGCCAATAGCGGCTATTCCGAGCTGCGTCTGTGCGTAAAAACCACCAAGCAGCGCCGACAGCGGCTTGCCCCATTTTTCCGGCTCTCCGGTCATTTTTTCAAAATACTCCTGAAACGTAAGATATATCCGCCCAAACTCGCCGCCAGCCGCAATTATTTTCGACACGCTCTCAACAACAGCCAGCGCCGCACCGTGGAACGGGCTCTGCTTGGACAACGCCGGATTATATCCGTACGACATGAGCGTAACAGTATCCGTGTCGCCGTCCAGAACAGGAACCTTCGCAGCCATCGTCTCCGGCGGCGTCAGTTGACGCACACCGCCGTACGGCATAAGAACCGTTCCCGAGCCGATCGTAGAATCAAACATCTCAACAAGACCTTTTTGCCCCGCGACGTTTAGCGCTGACAGATTGCGAAGCCAAGCTTCCTTGCCGCCGACATCTGTACTCGTAAAGCCATTCAACCGCGGCGGGCATGTTACAACAGCGTTCGCCGTCTGCCGCGCCCCATTCGTATTAAGAAACGCGCGGGAGATATTTACTATCTCCGCACCGCGCCACATCATTTTCAACCGTTCCTCGTGCAGCACGACTGCCACAGGCGTAGCTTCCAAATTTTCATCGGCGGCGTGCGCTATAAACGCGTCCGCGTCGCCTCTCGCCACGACTACAGCCATACGCTCCTGCGATTCCGATATGGCAAGCTCAGTCCCGTCCAAGCCGTCGTATTTCTTAGGCACGCTATCCAGATTGATAGCAAGCCCGTCCGCCAGCTCACCAATAGCAACAGAAACGCCACCCGCGCCGAAGTCGTTGCACTTCTTAATCATTTTGCTGACGGCAGGGTTTCTGAACAGACGTTGCAGCTTGCGTTCAGTCGGGGGATTGCCCTTCTGAACCTCGGCGCCGCACGTCGTTATCGACTGCTCCGTGTGAGCCTTCGACGAGCCTGTCGCACCGCCGCAGCCGTCGCGCCCCGTGCGCCCGCCTACTAATATAATCACATCGCCCGCTTCCGGCGTTATTCTCGTGACATCTGCTTTCTTAACCGCACCGATAACCGCGCCGATTTCCATGCGCTTCGCGACATAGCCCTCGTCGTAAATCTCCGCGACCTGACCCGTCGCTATGCCTATCTGATTACCGTACGAGCTGTAGCCCAGCGCCGCACCTGTCGTTATTTTGCGCTGCGGCAGCTTGCCGGGAAGCGTATCCTCAACGGGGGTACGCGGATCGCCGCTACCGGTGACGCGCATCGCCTGATACACATATGCGCGCCCCGACAACGGATCTCTTATCGCACCGCCCAAGCATGTAGCCGCGCCGCCGTACGGCTCTATCTCCGTCGGGTGGTTATGCGTTTCGTTTTTGAATAAAATAAGCCACTGCTCAGTTTTCCCGTCGGCAAGCGAAACGTCGGCGACGATACTGCACGCGTTGTTCTCGTCGGATTCGTCGAGAGCCGTCAACGCGCCGCTGGCCTTCAGCGCCTTCATTCCGATCGTAGCGATGTCCATTAGTGTGACGTCTTTTTTTATGTTCAGCTTTTCGCGCGTCTGCAAATATTCGTTGTACACGCGCTCAAGCATATCTTTATAGCAGCCGTCCTGAAAACGCACGTCCTCTATCGCCGTAAGGAACGTCGTGTGCCTGCAATGATCCGACCAGTACGTATCGATAACGCGTATTTCGGTAAGAGTAGGGTTACGGCGCTCCTCGTTTTTGAAATAGGTTTGGCAGTGCAGCAAATCATCGGCGCTCATCGCCAGCCCCATATCGTTTTTCATGGCGGCTATCTCGTCCGGCGTCATATCAATAAACCCCGCTACACTCGGTATGTCGTCCGGGTGGGTAGTTTCGATTTTCAGGCTGTCGCTTTTGTGCAGCGCGGCCTCGGCGGAATCGACCGGGTTAATGCAGTAGCCTTTGATTTTTTTGATATCTCCGTCCGAAAGGTTGCCCTTACAAACGTAAACCTTTGCGGCCTCGACCTGCGCCTTGTCGTTGCCCGTGACGATCATGATACACTGGACGGCGCTGTCGGCGCGCTTGTCGTATTGCCCCGGGAGATATTTTACGGCGAAAACATATTCGCCGTCGGATACGTCTAGCGTCTCGTCGTAAATACGGTCGACGGGCGGCTCCGAAAAAATCGTGCGTTTGCAGCGCTCCAGCTCATCATCGGATACGTCCTCGACGTCGTAGCGGTTTATTATCCGCAGCCCTTCCAGTTTGTTGATGCCAAGGTTATATTTTATGTCGTTAAAGGCATGACGCGCTTCGACGTCATACCCTTCCTTCTTCTCGACAAAAATTCTTTTTACAGACACAGGTCATTCAGCTCCTTAGATTTTGTTAGTGCTATTATTTAACGACGGCCGAGACAATATCAGCCCAATCCGTCGGAATCCACAGCTTTAAATCGTAACCGTTTGACGGGGTTACGGTAACGGTGTTGCTAACAGGCAACTCGACCGCGCCGTATTGCGCAGCTCCTGTCGAGACGGTTTTGCCGGTCGCGTTGACGTTTATAAAATCGTACCTCGGCGTACCGGCTGTTTGTGCGCTGCTGTTTTTTATTGCGCAAGATTTAAGCGCTCCGGCTAGACTGGTTAGCTCGATGGATTTGCCGAACGGCACGGTATATGTTGCGAGTACCGGCTTGCTGAGTTCGTTTATCTGCATTTTGGCGTACCAGTCGAACGGGAACCACAGCTTAAGATCGTAGCCGCGCGCCGCCGAAACAGCCGTCCGTCCGCCCGCAAGCACCGCGAAGCTTCCATATAAAGTACCCGAGCCGTAATCGACCAGCTCGTTCAAGTAATCCTTGTATACGAAATCAAACTTCGGCGTACCGGCGGCGTTCGTGGAATTGTTACCGATGCTGTACGCGTAAAGCTTGTCTGTGTTGATAAACTCGGCGGATTTTCCGGCTTCGAGCGTGTAGCTGTATAGCGCCTGAATATTCCCGAAGGTGACGTCGAGTGAACCGTTAGTCCATTCGTACGGGAACCACAGCTTCAAATCTGCGCCGGATGTCACGGTTATTTTGGACGTGCCGCCGCGTTCGATGTTGACGTAGCCGAACGAAGCGTTCGTGCCGTAATCCGTTACTTTGGACGTTATATCCTGATAGGAATAATCATATTTAGGTGCTGCCGCGCCGTTTCCGGCGTTCGTCGCTATTGTGAATGTGCCGTCGGTTTTTCCGGATGCTTTCATGCCCTCGCCGGGGGAGAGTGTTGCGTAGTACAACGCCGGGGCGCTCGATTCCGTTACAGTGATCGTTTTACCGGACATTACGGCGGTCGGCACGGACAGCGACAGGTCATGTCCGACCGCGGCTGAGACGGTAAGCGTCGAACTTCTCGGAATTGCGAGCTGTCCGTAGTAATCCTCCGGCATGTAGCTTGTTACGATACCCTCGGTGTTTTTTACAACGTAATCGAGTTTAGGGGATGCCCCACCGGTTTTGCTGTCTGTATACACCGTAACAGACGCTTCGGAGTTGCTGTTTTTTATAACAGCCGTCCTGCCTGCCGGTAAAACGTACGTGTAAAGCACAGGCCCAGCCGTTTCCGCGACTGAGATGTGCGAAGCCCACGCCGACGGATAGCGCAGCGTCAGCGGGTATCCGTTTTTCGCCGTGAGCAGCGTTTGCCCACCGGCTGTTACCGTAAAGCTTTCAAAAACATTTTCACTGCCGCAAGCTGTAATCTTGCCTTCGGCGTTTTTGTTTACGAAGTCGAACTTCGGGGACGCGGCGTCTTTCGTGCTGTCCGTCGATATTTTGTACTCTTTCTTGGTATCGGAGTTTGTGACGGCGACGGATTTTTGCGGGTTGACGGTGTGATACACGAGCGCCGGTTTTTCGATGTCGCGTACGGTTATGTCGGACTTGCGCCACTCGCTCGGGAGCCACAGCTTCAAGCTGTAGCCGCTGCCCGCCGTTATGCTAAGCGTTTCGCCTTTGCCGACGGTTATCCGGCTGTCGCCGATTTCGCTTGCGAATGACTTTATTGCACCGTTTATATCAGTCGCGGCGAAATCGTATTTCGGTGCGAATTCCTCAGACGTGGCGTTTGTCAGAATACTGAACGCGCGTCCGGCATTGTTGTTTTTTATCTCGAGTGAACGGGATGCCTTTAGCGTATGCTCGTAAAGCGACGGTTCAGCTGTTTCGGTAAGCTTTACGGACTTCGTCGACCACTCGTAAGGCATAAAAATATTCAGGTTGTAACCGTTGTTTACTGTAATCGTCGCTTCGCCGCTGTTTTGCAGCGTGACGGTGTTGTATAGTTTTCCGCTGCCGTAGGCGGTAACGCTTTTCGCCGCGTCGCGGAAAACGTAATCTATCTCGGGCGAGAACTCCTTTTCCACGCTGTCTGTAGCTATGCGGTAGGCGTTATTTTCGTCGCTGTTTTTTACAGTGACGGTTTTTCCGGCGCGCAGCGTGTATGAGTACAGCGCAGGGTTGTTAACCTCCGCGTACGTGACGGCGCTGCTAAGCCATTTTGCGGGGAGCCACAGCTTCAAGTCGTAGCCGCGCTTCGCCGTGACGAGCGTCGAGCCGCCGGGCGGGATTTCGAACCCCTCGAACATGTCCTCCGTGCCGTATTTTACTATGCTTCCGCTGTTGTTTTTGAAAACATAATCGAACGCGGGCGACGATTCGGAATCTTTTTTATTATTGGCGGCGACTTTGTACGTGCGCTCGGCGTCCGCGTTTTTAAACTCGATAGACTTGCCGCTTTGCAGCGTGTACAGAAACAGTGACGGTTCTTTCAAGTCGGCTACTGCGAGCGTGGTGTCAAGCCATTCGTACGGGAAAAACAGCTTCACGTCATACGGACTGGAAGCCGTGATGTCTGTCGTCCCGCCGGGGTTTACGATCACCGCGCCGGAACCGTCCGCGTAGGCGTATGACGTAACGCGCCCGGTAACATCTCCGATAACGTAGTCAAGCTTCGGTGACGATTGCGCCGTGCCGCTATTAGTTTTTACGGAGTAGGAAACGTCGGAGCTTTTGTTTTTTATGCGGACAGACGCGTCCTTCGGCAGTGTTTTTATGTACAGCGCCGGATTTTTACTTTCCTTGAAACTCAGATTTCCCTTCGTCCATTCAAACGGCATGTATAAATCTATGTCGTAGCCGTTGCCGGCCGTTATTACGACGCTCTCGCGTTCCACTATTTTGAATGCGTAATATGTATCTGTCGCGAAGCCGCTGACATTGCCCGCCGCGTCCTTCGTGACGTAATCATACTTCGGCAGTGCGCCACCCGCGTCGGGTGCGGCTAGCTGGTTCGCTGTTATCTGAAAAGCTACGTTCGCGTTGTTGTTTTTTATCTCGGCTGTTTTACCGGCTTGAAGCTTGTAGCGAAACAGCGCCTTGTCCGTGACTTCTTTAATCGTTATTTGCGCAGGGTTGTATTGTATTTGCATCGGCGTCTTGGATGGGTTGTCCGGCATTGAGACAAGTGTAGTGCCGCCGGGTTGAATGCTGAACCGCCCGCTGGACGTTCCGTAGCTCTCGATGTTTTTATTCCTATCCTTGCACACGTAGTCGTACGACAATCCGGACGCGCCGAAGCCAACGTCGTTGTTTACGTAATACACGGCGGCTCGGTCGGAATTTTGCAGCTCGTAGCTTTTGCCGGGCTGAAGCGTGTATGATGAGATGTCAGGTGTTGTAGCTGCGCCGGATATTCCGGCAGACGCCGGTAACAAAACGATTGTTATAAAGATAACTACAGCCGTGACCAGCTTTACGAACAGAGGCTTTATAGCCGGTTTCATATGTTTTACCTCCCCGAGCCGTCCGCGGTGGGCGGCTTTGTACTTATTTATGGATGTTAGCTTCTCCGGAAAATTATAAAGTAGTTTTGAAGAAATATCAAATCTTTTCACAAGAGGTTCGCAGGAAATAGCTGTTGCCAGATGGTTTTTGGCGGATTATACTGAACGGGACAACAGTGAAAATTTATTAGGCGGGAGTGTTTAATATGAAGCTTGCGGTAATATCAGATGTGCACGGAAATTATCCGGCGCTTGCGAAGGTGATTGAGGACGCGGTTACATACGGGGTGGATCGGTTTGTTTTTATCGGGGATTATATTTTTGACTTGCCGTATTCAGACGAGGTTGTCCGCGAAATAAGGAAGCTTGACAACGCATATGTTATAGCGGGAAATAAAGAAGGGTATTTGAAAGAATTATCGAAACAGGATCAGCGGGATTGGGTTTATAACCAGATGGGTGCGGTATACCAGACTTACCGGGAGCTGTCGGGCGAAGTGATGGAGTATTTGCTTGGTTTAGAAGAGAACTGCTATGTACCGCTTAGCTCAGGGAAAATGCTGTACGCGACGCATTTTTTTGATGGGATTATTACGTCTAAAACAAAATGCAGCAGCTCCGATTATCATAGACGAATGCTACTTAAACCGTTCACGCACGAAGAATTTCTTTCTGACTTTGACGAACTGATTAATCAAGATACGTTCAGAAATGCAATCGATCAGATAAACGCGTCTGTAATCGTTTTCGGGCATAATCACCTTCAAGGCTATGGATATTGCGATGGAAAGCTCGTCGTGAATCCGGGGTCGTGCGGGCAGCCGCTGGATTTTAACATAGACGCTGCTTATAGTATTGTTGAGGAAACTGCGTGCGGGTTTAACGTTATTGAGCGGCGGGTGGCTTATGATATCGAATCAGTTATAAGCCACGCCGAACGTTCAGAGGTTTGTCAGCATGGGAAGATATGGAGTGAGCTGGTTTTTTTGGCGATGCGCACGGGTAGGGATTGGTTCGGAATGTTTTTTAAAATCGCTAGGGAGATAGCCTCGGCTAAAGGTGAGAAGGGGCAGTTTTTCAGCAATGAGACTTGGGAGGAAACTTATCTAAGGTTCACTGCACAGCATAAATAATCCGCGCCCCGTACCGATTAGGGCTGATGAAAAACGTATACTTCTCCCCGATTCCAAACGCATACGGCGTAACCGTCGGATCAAGGCACAGCGTATACATCTCTCCATACGGCGACTCGGCTTCGATATATGCGGTAATATCGCTGTGCATAGGTTCTTCGACGACACGATAACTCTTCACGATGAACTCCGCACATACAGCAGTTTCTTCTGACACGGCATTTCCAAGCGGAGGGTAAAGCTTCAGCACGTTAAAATCACGCTCGGTATTTAGCACGCGATATTGATCGATAAAAATATCACCGCCCCAAATATGCTTTAGGGCGGTGATTGTTATGCCCATCGATGCTACAAAATTATTGTCAAAATGCGCCTGAACCTGATAAGCGCCTACATCTTGCGGTATCGAAAGCCCATCCGGTGAAATTGTCTCGTATTGCCTTACGGCGAGCCGCTTCGCTTCTTCCAGACTTAAATCCGGTGAAATATACAACAATACTGAAGACAGAACCTCTATCATTTCCTGTGCTTCCTGTGCTTCACTCGATTCCCATGACTGCTTCGCATTTTTAAAACCAAGCAAAAACGACTGACTATCACGGTCATTACCGGCGTTAAATGAAACGACACAAGCGTTATCGCTGCCGCCGGTAAAACTGATTTCAAACTCCCGGCGTTCTTTTCCGCCACGATACACCCGTTCCACTTTGCCTATTTCCATAGATAACCCGCGCTCAGCAATGTCGCTTTCCAAAAAAGATTTAAGTCCCGACACCGGATTTTCGGGATACGTATACACAACCTGAATTATGTTGTCGTCTGAATAATCCGGATAATCCGAATCGTCTCTATCGGGCGCACTGCACGACACAAAAACCAACACGAAAGCAAAAGCCAACGCCAACGCGATAATCCGAAACGCACCGCCTAAAATATTTCTCACATCTCTCATAACTCTCATCACTCAAACACCTTTTTCACCCGCGACGAAACATAGTGGCTGCCGCCCCGTCCTTTTACATCCTCAACCATTGTTACAACCATAAGCTGATTTTTAGCTCTCTCGTCTGCGTTAAACAGAACAAACCAGCCCAGTTCTGTTCCGCTCGTATCGTTTTTGGACTGCTTAACCTCTGCCGTTCCCGTTTTTCCCCCGAGCGTTAACCCTTTTATCTTAGCGTCTGTCGCAGTGCCGCGTTCCACTACCTGTACAAGACTGTCGCGCACCGCTTTCGCCGTTTCCGGCGTGAAGGCTTGCTCCTTCCAATACAACGGCTCGGTATTCTCCCGCAGCAAGTGCGGCTTTATCATGCTTCCGTTATTAACGAACGCGGAGTAAACAGATGCCAGATGAACAGGATTCATAAGAATCTGCCCTTGGCCGAAGCCGCTGTCTGCCAGCTGTATTTCAGAAGTAAAGGTTTCGGTAGCCGATATCGTAGATGAATACAGACCGAACTCAAACGGAATACGCTCCTCAAAGCCGATGCCCTTAAGCTGCTCCGCAAATAAGCCCGCGCCGATTTTTAGCGCAGCTTTGCTGAAATATATGTTGTCGGAGTACATGAGTGCGTTTTCGATGTTTGCCGCGCCGCTGTATTCCTTCGTCGTCGTAACGTAGTATCCGCCCCAGCTTTCGTCCTTTCTCCACCGCAGCCCACTGTGGCCGAAATCGTCTGCCGGTGAAATAACTCCGGTGTTAATACCGATGGCGGCGGTGACGGACTTAAACGTAGAACCGGGACAAAGAGCGGCCTTGAAGCGATTAAACATGGGCTTGTTTTCGTTTTCGTTAAGCGAAGCCCATTTTGCCGCAGTCATGCCAAGCACAAAGTCGTTCGCGTTGTAGGTCGGCGTACTCACGAGGGCAAGCACCTCGCCGGTCTTTGGGTTAAGCGCAACCGAGCAGCTTTTGTCGCTGCTAAACAGATCGTACAACCGGCTTTGCATTTGAGAATCTATTGTGAGCACGATGTCCTGACCGTCGGCTTTGTTTTTTCTTGCCAGAATATTTTTTACGTTGCCTTTTTCGTCTACTATAACTATTTCATACCCGTCATTAGCACGGAGTTGTTCCTCGTAGATTTTTTCCAGTCCGGCTTTGCCGAGTAAGCTGTTCGCGTTGTAGCCCTGCTCCGCCAGCGTTTCCAGCTCCTCCGCGCTTATGCCCTGTATGTAACCGACCAAGTGCGACGCTTTTTCGCCCAGAGGGTAGTACCGTACGGTGGTGTTTGATATCAAAATCCCCTTAACACCGAGCAGCTCCTTCTCCAACTCATACGCGTCCCGAGGTATTGTTTTTAGCAAAACGAAGGTGTCGTCCTTCACATACGAAGCGCTGAGCTTTTTTGTAATAGTCTCCGGCGTGGTTTCCAACAGCGCGGCGACCTTTGCGATATCTCCGGTGTCGCCGCTCATCTTTCCCGGTACGAAGCCGACGGAAGAAGCAATACCGGGACCCGCCAGCATTTCGCCGGTGCGGTCGTAAATGCAACCGCGCTTTGCCGCGAGCGTGTTGACACGCACTTTGTCGTTCCACGTTAGGTTGGGAAAAATCGTCTGCGGCGACCATTCGATGCGATATTCCTTGTTCTCGTTTTGGCTGAAAACTATGCGGTTGGTATACTCGATTTCACCGGCGATTGTGTTCATGCGTAAGGTGTAGTCGACCGCCTTGCGGGTCTCGTCCAGATCGGACACCTGCCCGACAACAGCGGCGATATTCCTTGCCGTTATACCGTCGTAAATATTTTTGTGCCGCGAGGTGAAATCTTCCTCGGTAACTTGTGCCTTACTCTGCTCGCTAAGCATTGCGTACAAATCCCCGTACTGCCTTGCGCCTACCAGCGAAAAATAACGCGCTGCCGTTTCATCGGGCGTCAAAGGCTTAGGCGGAGATGGGTTAGCGTGAAGCTTGTTGCTGAACAACGGATACAACACCGCGCCGGTTACAGTAAGCACCGTAATGCATAGCAACACGCGGATTAAGGCGTTTCGGTTTTTATTTTTTTTACGCACTGAACATTCCCCCGTGATTTCAATATATCTCTTTATTTTTTAGTATCTCTAGTGTGATTTTTGTAGCGGCGCTGCCACTTGCGCTGTCCTTGCCTTGAATATTAGTAGCAAAGATAACAGTACGACCGGCATTTTCTACGTACCCGATAAACCAGCCGTTAACAATACTTCCGTTTACCGATCCTGTTCCGGTTTTGCCTGACAGCGCCGCGCCGCTCTTTTCGGATAAACGTAATATGTCCTTCAATGCGTCCACGTATTCCGGCTTAAAAATCGTTTCGTTCCGGTAAAAATCCTTTAGAAGGTTGACCTGTTCCACAGGCGAAATGCGCAGCGACGATTCCAGCCAAAAATCTGTGTCATCGGCGGACAGATCGCAGTTACCGTATTTCAGCCGTTTTAAATAAGCTTTCAAATTCTCTTGCCCGACGCTTTTGTCCGTGTTTTGGAAGTACCAGTTAACGGAGTTATTCACGGCTGACGCCAAATTATGGTTTTGATTCCACGCGGCGACTGGGTATGTTGTTCCGTCCCATTTACGCTGCGAATCGGTCGTGCTTATAACACCGGTTTCAAGCGCAATGAGCGCGCTGTATATTTTGTAGGTTGAGTCGGGCGAAACCCTCTCGACACTTTTTTCCTTATTGTAAATGGTGTAAGAGTCGGCTTTCGTATCATAAAGCACAAAACTCCCATCAAAGCCGCCGAAAAATGCGGACAGGTCTTCATACACGATGTTTTTGTCGGTTAGCCGGTATGAGGCATTGCTGTTAGACGAAAATGCGGATATTGCAAAAACTTGGCTTAGTATAAGCACCAACGTCATGACAAACACGCTGACGCTTTTTGCCTTCAGAGCTTTCGATTCTTTTTTATGTGACGCAATATTTTTCACGCGCTTATGTATTAGCGGCTTGGAACCGCACATGTCTGTTACCAGTGACAGCGTAGGCCGAGCCGATAATCTGCCGACGAACCGCAGCAGGATTTTGCCGTAGTCAATATATCCATCCTGCGGGATTCGGTTCAGCACGGCGAAGTCGCAAGCAAGCTCTCTGTCCTGCCGCATTTGCTTAAACGCGAGGTGTACAAATGGGTTAAACCAGTATACGACCTGAAATAAGCACATTAGGGCGTTGATTAGGATATCGCTGTTTTTGCAGTGCGTCAGTTCGTGAAGAAGTATGAGGCGAATATCATTCGCGGACAGTGCTTCTGCTATGTTGTCGGGCAGAACAATAAGCGGCCTTAAAATACCTAATGACATCGGCGATTTGACGAATATTGATGTACCCACCGGTATGTCTTTTTTTATGCCAAGCTCGGCTTTCGAGCGGGATAATAACGCTGCGATCGCACTGTCGCTAATGGGGGTAAAGGTTTTTTTAATCAGCCGCAGCTTCCTATTGCAGATAAGCAAGGTAATCGCAACGGCAAAAACCCCCGCAAGCCAGATAAACATGAACACATCGGGAATATATCCGGGTGTGACTCGCTCTACCGATATCGCAAAATCCTGTAGCAAATTTAAACCGTACGCCGATTGTGTCTCACCCGCGACAGATTTAACCGCATCGACTACGCCGCTATGTTCGACGCGCAAAATGCTCA
>CAZJLW010000025.1:14415-18703 GCA_964546895.1 uncultured Eubacteriales bacterium
AATAACCCGATATTGTACTGCCATCTTGCGCTGATATGATTCTGCAACGCCATTTTTAACGTCAGTGTAAGTATTATTATGACAGAGGAAAAAATAGCGCTTGTTACAAAAAAGGTAAAGAAAGAATTACCCATCAGCTTACCTCCGTTCCGACAGCTTGCTTTCCAAAATGTGTTTCAGTTCGTTAATGTCGTCCTCGGAGAGCTTGTCCCGTTCCAGTAGGTTTACGACCATAGAGTTAAGCGTGCCGTTATAGAACCGCTTTAGGAACGTATCGCTTTCCTGCTCCAATACGTCCGTCTCCTGCACCAGCGGCGTGTATACGAAAACTCTGCCGTCTTTTTCGTATTTTAACGCCCCTTTTTTTACTAACCTTGCGAGTAGTGTATGTATTGTCTTTGGCTTCCAAGCCGTCATGCTTTCCAGCTTTTCGACGACGCTGTTCGTGTTAATCGGCGCGTGCGCCCACACAATCTTCATAACCTGATACTCGGCGTCAGAAATTACCGGTACGTTTTCCACGATAAAACCTCCTGTTTAGTTTTTTACTACATTTCCGCTGCGATTTATATATGCTTTTTTATTACCCTTTTCAACAAGCGCTCGCCCTTCAAAAAAAGGAAATGCCGAATCATATATGATTGGTATGGCTTCGTTCCCGTCCGTATCAACATATCCCCAGAGATCATTCCTTTTGACAGGTGCCAACCCCTCGGAAAATTTGCCGGCTTCATCATATATAAATGGTACGACTTCTTTTCCATTGATGTCTATATACCCAAACATGCCGTTTTTTGGTACGGCTTCGTAGGCGTTTTCGAACGTCAGAATATCAAAATAGTGCCAACGAAAATCCGTGTCGTATATGCAGGGTATTACTTCTTCGCCTTCTGTGTTGATATATCCGATTTTAGCGTTTATGTCCGGGCCAAGCTCAACCCTGGCTCGCCCATCAATAAAAATAAATGCGAAGTCATATTTAAACGGTATCTTTACCTCGCCGTTTGTATCGATGTATCCCCATTTTCCTTCTTGGTTTTGAACAGGCGCAAGACCGTAGCTGAAGTTTACCGTCAAGCTGTATATGCACGGGACGGCTTCTTTTCCGGTGGTGTCGACATATCCCCACTTGTCGTCGTAAAGCACCGAGGCGTAGCCGTTAATAAAATCATTCGCTAGGTCATATTTAAACGGCGTCGTTACTTCGCCGTTCGTGTTTATGTATCCCCATTTGTCGCCGCTACGAACAGCCGCAAAGCCTTCGCTGAAAAGCTTCGCTTCATCATATATAGGCGGCAACGAGCCGTATTTCTCATTGGAATTTATGATTGTAAGCGGTGTGGAGGTTGGGGCGGGGGAGGGAAGCGGGGTTTGTGACTTGCACGAAACAACAATTAGAAACGAACACAGCAGCGTAATCAGTATTTTCATTCAGACCTCACGAATTTTGACTTGCTCCTACAACTGTAGTAATTATAATTTCCCGCGCGCATTGTGTCAACTAATCTCGGAAAAAATATTAGTTCTTAACAAAAATCGCAAATGATATATAATGTAAACATACTCGGACATGAAAACTTTGGGTGCGGGTGCTTCGTGATAAATATTATCTGAAAAGGGGTATGGTATGTTTTTGACGGAAGAAAAGCTTCGGAAGTTTACTAAGGAGTTGGAACGCAGACGGTATGAACAGGGGGAGAGCCTGTTCCCGATGGTGCTGAAAAAATCAGAGGAGGTACGGGATTTTCTGCACACTGGGTATCCCGGCAGGATTGACGGAGAAGTCGTCGAGCGTGACAGCTATTTCATCGGCTGGGACGCGTATGCGTATATTCAAAAAACGGCGGCTTTGCCGGAGAAACGCGAAGGGTTTACGCTGTGGGGGCTTTTTGACTTCGGGAGAACGGGGGGCGGCTTTAATTCGGGGTTCGAGTCGCTGTTATATTTAAACGGCGAGCCGTATCAGGCGGTCGATACATATCACTACGACGTGCCGCTTAATGATTTCGCAGGGACGGAAAAGGAGTTTACGTTCCTGCTATGGACGGGCATGAACGGCGGCAGCTCACATGCGCCGCATCATCACCGCTTTTCCCGCGCGGGACTGTATTGGCTGCATGGCGCAAGCGACGAGCTGTACCGGTATTCAAGAGGTATTTGCGAAGCGCTTAGCGTACTGCCGGAGACCAGTCCCGACCGCGACGACCTGCTAAAAGCGCTGGACGGAGCGTACCGGCTTATCAATTGGGATCAGACCAAGCTTTACGCCACGGCCACGGAAGCGCTTGCATATTTAAAAGAGCGGCTGTCCAAACTTAAGAAGCAATCCGACATAACGGTTTACTGCGCCGGACATACCCATATCGATGTTGCGTGGCTGTGGAGGTTGAAACACACCCGCGAAAAAACTGTACGCTCGTTTACTACCGCAATTCGTCTAATAGACGAATTTAAGGACTTTGTTTTCCTGCAATCGCAACCGCAGCTTCTTAGCTTTATAAAAAAGGACGCCCCGGGGCTTTACGAAAAAGTAAAAGCTCGCGTCGGAAACGGGCAGTGGGAACCGGAAGGCGCGATGTGGCTCGAAGCCGATTGTAATATTTCGTCCGGCGAATCGCTTGCGCGTCAGTTGCTGCACGGTTGTCTGTTCCTGCGTAAGGAGTTCGGCAGGGAGAGCGAGTACCTATGGCTTCCTGACGTGTTCGGATACAGCTGGGCGCTTCCGCAATTGCTAAAGCTTGCCAATATTAAAACTTTCATGACTACGAAAATAAGCTGGAACCAATATGACCGTATGCCCCATGACCTGTTCGTATGGCGCGGCATAGACGGCAGCGAGATACTGACGTATTTTATCTCGACGCCGCACCCCGGGCGCGCGGCTGACGATTACCGCACCACATACAACGGCGTAATCACAGCCGAATCTATATTCGGGACATGGAGTAGGTTCACGGACAAAAACATCAGCCGTGATGTGCTGATTTCGTACGGTTACGGCGACGGCGGCGGCGGTGTCACGCGCGAAATGATTCACAACGCGCATGTGTTGAATGAGCTGCCCGGGCTGCCGAATGTTAAGCTCGCGGGCGGGGTTGAGTTTTTCCGGAAGCTTCACGAGAATGTTGCGCAGACCGAGGGCTTCGTACCGACGTGGGACGGCGAGCTGTACCTTGAATATCACCGCGGAACGTATACGACACAGGCGCGCAATAAAAAATGGAATCGACTGATCGAGCAGCGGTTGGTTTCGGCTGAGTGGCTTGACGCGCAGGCGCAACTTCACGGTGGTAAAGATCATTACGACGTGCTACACGACTGCTGGGAGTGCGTGTTGCTGCACCAGTTCCATGATATTATTCCTGGTTCGTCGATTCAGGAGGTCTATGAGGATTCCGAAATCGCCTATGCGAAATCCTATAAACGTATTGACGATGTGGAAAAGGAAAACGCGCTGGTTTTATCCGAGACGGTAGATGGGAAGAAGGACGCGTATACATTGTGGAGTTTTTCGAGCTTTGAACGGAATGATAGGGTGTTGCTGCCGGAAAAACGCGAAGGCGTGGTTACAGATGACGACGGGCTGCGGCTGCCGGTTCAGTATACGGCAGACGGGGCGTTGATTCAGGTTAAGATGCAGCCGTTAAGTCATAAATGCATATATTTTACGGCTGGGGATGTTGGGGCTGATAATGTAGCCGGTGATAATGCGGCCGATCAGTTCGCAGCCAGTAAGCCTAAAAATTCCACCGTGTTTGAATATAATGCGCAGAACGTGACGCTTACGACACCGTACTACGTGCTAAAGTGGAATCAGGCTGGACGGCTCGAATCGGTTTTCGATAAGGCAATGGGACGTGAGGTGCTGTCGGGTGAGGGCAACGCGTTCGAGTTGTATGAAGATAAGCCTATCAATCACGATGCTTGGGATATCGAGATGTATCATTTCGAGAAGATGGAACTTATACCTGCTACAGCGGCTCCGATTTTACTGGAAAACGGTTCTGTTCGCGCGGTGCTGCGGTTTAAGTTCGCGACCGATGTGTCGGAGATTGTTCAGGATGTAACCGTGTATGCCGCTTCGCGGCGTATCGACTTCGTGACGACTGTGGACTGGCATGAAGAACATCGGCTGCTTAAGGCGTCATTCCCGCTTAACGTCCGGACTACTAAGGCGCGATATGATATTCAGTTTGGCTATGTAGAACGGCCAACGCATTGGAACACTAGTTGGGATCAGGCGAAGTTTGAGGTCGTGGGGCATAAGTGGGCGGATTTGTGCGAATAC
>CAZJLW010000025.1:18803-24278 GCA_964546895.1 uncultured Eubacteriales bacterium
AATTGAGCCTTTACGTTAGGAGGTTTAGTGATGAACTATCCGAAAATAATTGATGTTAAACCTTTGGACGGATATAAAATTCTTTTGCTGTATGAAACAGAAGAAAAGAGGATTTTTGACGTTTCTCCGTATATAAAAGGAAGCTGGTATGGCAAGCTTCAAGACATTCGTTATTTTAAGTCCGTCCATATTTCTGATGATACTGTAGCATGGGCTGGTGGTCAGGATTTGGCGCCACATGAATTGTACGAAAATTCTGTAATGTATAAGTAACCCAACCCAATAACAAAACCCCCGTGAATCCATTCACGGGGGTTTTTAAACACCAAAAAACTATCTCTTCGAGAACTGCGGAGCGCGTCTTGCGCCCTTTAAGCCGTACTTCTTTCTTTCTTTCATGCGTGGGTCTCTGGTGAGGAACCCGGCCTTTTTGAGAGCCGATCTTAAGTCAGCGTCGACTTCGAGCAGCGCACGCGAAATGCCGTGGCGGATTGCTCCGGCCTGACCTGTAAAACCGCCGCCGAAAACGTTAACAAGTACGTCAAACTTAGCTGTCGTACCGGTTAATTCGAGGGGCTGTCTTATAATGAGCTTCAAAGTTTCCATTCCGAAATAATCATCTATGTTACGCTTGTTTATAGTTATTTTTCCGTTACCGGGAATCAAATAAACACGCGCGACTGAGCTTTTCCTTCTGCCTGTACCGTAATATCTGGCTGCAACCATTACAAAACCTCCTATCAGTTATTAATAACGAGAACCTCAGGTGTCTGAGCTTCGTGACCATGATCGACGCCGGCGTATACGCGCAATTTTTTAAGCATTTGGCGGCCTAAAGCGTTCTTCGGGAGCATACCCTTGACGGCTAAGTAAATAACGTCCTCGGGCTTTTTGCTCATCATTGTTCTGAGTGTTACTTCTTTAAGACCTCCGACGTATCCCGAATGCCTTCTGTAAACCTTCTTGTCCATTTTTTTGCCTGTAACACCGATCTTGTCGGCGTTGATTACGATAACAAAATCACCAGTATCAACGCTAGGGCTGAATATGGGCTTGTTTTTGCCGCGAAGTATTTTGGCAATTTCTGACGACAGGCGGCCAAGCGTGTGACCCTGCGCATCGACGACGTACCATTTTCTTTCGACATCGGCGGGTTTCGTAATGTATGTTGACCTCATTAGATTAACCTCCCAAAAATATTTGCTACTTACATTTATTAATATAAATCCGGGGCTAACGGATTTTAAGTGGTAAAATCAATAAGAAACATTTTATGATATTTTCCAGTGTGTGTCAACCGGTATTTCTGCATTATTTTTTATTCTTCGAAAATACAGCGTGGTTTGCCGGGTTCTGTCATGGGCTTTAAATACTCGCAAAGCGAAGAAAGCGCCATCACACCAAGGTCGCCGTCCTTGCGGCTGCGTACGGAGAACGTGTTTTCGGCGGCTTCCTTATCCCCGACGACCAGCGTATACGGCACCTTTTCCAGCAAAAACCTCTTAATCTTATTACGCATATTATCGCTGTCGTAATTTACCGTAACGCGGAAGCCCATCGCCCGCAAATCCTTCGACAGCTTTTTCGCATAAGCATTATGGCATTCCTTAATCGGCACGATCCCGAACTGCATCGGCGCAAACCAGAATGGGAAGTCCCCGTTATAATGCTCGATTAATAGCGCAATGAACCGCTCAAGGCTGCCAAACAGCGCCCGGTGTATCATATACGGCACATGCCGCTGTCCGTCGCTTCCGATATAAGCCATGTCGAACCGGTTAGGCAGGTTGAAATCGAATTGAATCGTGCTGCACTGCCACTCCCGCCCGAGCGAATCCCGCAGCTTCAAGTCGATTTTCGGCCCATAAAACGCGCCGCCGCCCTCATCGATTTTATATTCAAGTCCTGCCGAATCGACCGCGCGCTTCAGCACGTCCGTCGCCATCGCCCACTCGTCGTCACTCCCGATAGACTTTTGCGCGGGTTTAGTGGAAACATAAGGCTCAAACGCCTCCAGCCCAAACGAACGCAAAATATACAGCGAGAACTTGAGTGCGTTCGAAACCTCAGTCTCCACCTGCTCAGGCGTGCAAATGATGTGCGCGTCGTCCTGAGTGAAGCCCCTGACCCGCGTCAATCCATTCAGCGCTCCCGACAGCTCGTAGCGATAAACCGTGCCGTACTCGGCGTATTTTATCGGTAAGTCGCGGTACGAGTGTATCTCGCTGTTGTAAATGTTAATGTGAAACGGGCAGTTCATTGGCTTCAAATAATACTCATCGTCATCGATAACGATCGGGCTGTACATCGAATCTCTGTAGAAATCCAAATGCCCCGACGTTTTCCAAAGCTCCGCGCGCCCGATATGCGGCGTGTAAACCCATTCGTACCCGTTTAAAATATGAGCCGTCTGCCCGAAGCTCTCGAGCAAATATCGCAGCATTGCCCCCTTCGGGTGCCACAGATTCAACCCCTGCCCAATCTCATTCGAGCTTGAAAACAGCTTCAACTCCCCGCCAAGCGTCTTGTGATCTCGCTTCGCAGCCTCAGCGACGAAGCTCTTATAAGCGTCAAGCTCAGCAGCCGTCGCAAACGCCGTAACATAAATACGTTGCAGACTTCGCTTATCGGCGTCGCCGTCCTCGTAAACTCCCGAAAAGCTGTGCAGCTCAAAGCAGCACCCGACTGCGTTCTCGGCAGCGTCCGCCTTTATATTTTTCGCAATCTCCGCAAACGTGGCGGGATTAAGCGGCGGAATATTATAGTCGCAGAAAAATCCGCTCTCACTTTCTTCGTAATGAATAAGCTCAGCCGTATCAAAAGACAGCCTTACCGCATCCAATAGCCTATCCGCCAATATTTTTTTGTAGTTCATAATAATCGCATCTCCTCATTTTTTCGCGTCGGCAATCGCGCTCGCAATAAGCCGCGCTTATATTCGTTTTCTTATTATATGAAGACGATGCGGTGAGCCGCCCCTCGGAATACTTTCCGAATATTCCATTAATCATCGGAGCTAACACCTCCTTTCCTGTACAGTTTTGCGCCGAAATAAAAAACACCCCGCTCACAATAAAGTGATGCAAGGTGTTTAGGGCTGACCCTTGTCGCCGGTTGCGTTGGCAACTGACTAAAAGGCAAGCCCTAATCGGTAGTGGTGGTTGTAAGTAAAAGCTTCGTCATAATAGGTGCCCCTCTTACTGCGCGTACTTCTCTACGATTTCCAATATTTTTCCGTTCTTAACATACTCGCCAAGTACCGAGTCAATCTTCGTAAGCAAATCCTTATTACCCTTCTTAACGGCCATAGCGTACTCTTCTTTTTCGAACGCCTTCGGATCCTCGACTACAAGCAGCCCCTTTGTGTTTTTCAGGAACTTCTTGGCCGGTTCGGAATCGATTACGACCGCGTCTAGCTGCTTATTGTTAAGTGCCATGATCGCATCGGAGCCGCGCTTGTAGCTGCTGACCTTAAGACCCATTTCCTCACACAGAATATCGCCGGTGGTAGCTATCTGCACGCCGACGTGCTTGTTTTTCAAATCCTCTGCGGACTTGATGGCGTCCTTGCTGTCCTCACGGATTATTATATACTGTATGGCAGTATAATATTTAACTGAGAAATCAAACGTCTTTTCACGTTCGGGTGTCACAGAAAAACCCGCCGCGATAAAATCAACCTTGTCGGATTCCAGCGCAAGCCCGAGCGAATCAAAATCCATATCGACTATTTCTAAGTCGTAGTTGTACTTATCAGCGATAGCCTTCGCGAGGGTAACGTCTATGCCGTCGAACTTCGAGACAAGCCCCTTCTCATTATCGGCGACGAACTCGAACGGTTCAAAAGCTGCATTCGTTCCCATTCTCAGAATCTTTCGCGTTTCGTCGGTCTTGGCGCTCTCATTTTTACAACCCGTCAAACATAAGGCGACTGCAACGATCGCCAGCGCAAGTAATAATACCCGCTTCATAAATATCAAATCCTTTCGTCAATGTTATAACACCTTACTCAAAAACGCCTGTGTACGCTCGTTGCGCGGATTCGCGAAGAACTCCGCCGGTTCGTTCTGCTCGACGATAACGCCGTTGTCCATGAACAATATCCGCGAGCCGACCTCTTTTGCGAAGCCCATCTCATGCGTTACGACGATCATAGTCATCCCGTCCTGCGCAAGCGACTTCATAACCGCAAGCACCTCGCCGACCATTTCCGGGTCGAGCGCACTCGTCGGCTCGTCGAAAAGCATAATCTCAGGCTCCATCGCAAGCGCACGCGCTATGGCGATGCGCTGCTTCTGCCCGCCCGACAGCTGATTAGGATACGCCTTGGCTTTATCCGACAGCCCGACACGCTCGAGCAGCTTACTCGCAAGCACCTCCGCCGGTTTGACCGGCATTTTTTTTATTCTACGCGGCGCGAGCGTAATGTTGTCCATGACCGTCAGATGCGGGAACAGGTTAAACTGCTGAAATACCATGCCCATTTTCTGACGTATCAGGTTGACCTTGCATTTCGGCGACGTAATCAGCTCGTCGTCCACGTAAATCTCGCCTGACGTTGGGGTTTCCAGCAGGTTCAGACAGCGAAGAAACGTGCTTTTGCCGCTGCCTGACGGGCCGATTATTACGACCTTTTCGCCCTGCGCGACAAACTCGGACACATTGCGTAAAACCTTCAAGTCCCCGAAGTTTTTTACAAGCCCGTTAACCTTAATCATACCGAATCCCCCCCTTTAGCGCCTGTCCGAGCTGCGAAGCTTAGTTTCCAACTGCGCAAATAAAATGGACAGCAGCTTAATAACAACAAAATATAAAATCGCAGCGCTAATAAGCGGCACGAACGCGCTGAACGTTCTGCTGTAAATGTATTGCCCCGCCTTAGTCAAATCCACAGTCGAGATGTAGCCGACGGCGGCCGTTTCCTTAATAAGCACGATGAACTCGTTCGCAAGCGCCGGCAAAATATTTTTGACGGCCTGTGGTATGACGATAAGCCGCATCGTGGCAGTGTTTGTGAAGCCGAGCGACAACCCCGCCTCAGTCTGCCCCTTGTCTATAGACAAAATACCTGCGCGGATTATTTCCGACACATACGCGCCGCTGTTGACGCCGAACGCGATAATCGCAACGATTGCCGGATTACCCGTCCTAAAAATAACAAAGTAGAAAATCAACAGCTGCGTAACGACAGGAGTTCCGCGGATTATGTCTATGTACACGCCCGCAATCGTTTTAAGCGGCGAGCAGCCGAACACCCTAAACTTGCTTATTTTGAAGAAGGCAAGCGTAATGCCGAGCGTAATGCCAAGGAGTATGGCAAATAAGGAAATAAACAGCGTCATTTTCAATCCGTCGATCAAAAACATCCATCTGTTTTCGTAAATCAAGTTTATATATATTTGCTCACGCAACGACAAATAACCAGCCCCCCGTCCTTTTCAAAGAATGTTACCATAAATTTTTCACTGCCGCAAC
>CAZJLW010000025.1:24378-26952 GCA_964546895.1 uncultured Eubacteriales bacterium
CGATAGTTTGAAGCGTTGTAGTGCGGATACTTTTCCGGGCTGTAAACTGAGCCGTCGGCAAACCCGCAGCTTCTGTCCTGAGTGTAGAAAAACATACGGTGCTTATCCCAGACGACCAGCTCGTCGCGGGCGTCGCCGGTTAAATTTATAACCTCGGCGCACAAAGTAGGGTGGCCGTCGTCGGGGAATGGCACGACGATGTCGCCGTCTCCGTCCGCCAAGCCGCCGCCCGTTACGTCGGCGTTCATGAGAATCAAATCGCGGCCGTCTCCCGTCCAGTTGACAGGGGTTATGAGGTTGCCGTTAAGCCCGGTTTCGCGCTCCCATATGGGATTACCGGCGTTGTCGTACAGGTAGACGATGCCGTGATGTCCCCAGTACGTTGTTACGCAGATTTCAAGCCCGGCGTTTTCGGGAATGTAGTTGCCGACGCTGATGCGCTGCGCGTGGCCGATGTCTTCTTTTTTCAGGATTTTACCGTTGTAATCGGCAAGTATAAACCCCTCCGAACCCGAAACGAACCCGATGTAATCTTTGCACACTACGATCTCGTCCGTGTGGTCGTGTTCAATCGGTAACGACCAGATAAGCGAGCCGTCGTGGTCGACTAGGTTGTAGCCGCATATCATCTCGTCATGTCCGTCACCGTCGATGTCGAGCGTGTACGGAAAATGCCCGGTGTTGCCGTTGCGGAAAGTCCACATGACCTCAAGCTTGTCGTTTAGGGCGTAGACGCGGCAGTACCTGTCTTTTATCAGTATGTCTGACGCATGGGCGTTGCCCGAAAAGTTCGCAATGCGTATTGCGTCGACGTTTATACGGTCAAAGGCGTATTCGCCGAACGGCACTCCGATTAACGGCGCGCCAAAGTCTTCCGAACGCGGCGTTTTTGCACGGCGCTTTACGGCACCTGTCGCGCCGTCCAGTATTAACAGCTCAAAATTTCTGTATGTAATAACCTCGTCCGCGCCATCATTGTCTATGTCGTATATTTGCAGCGGCACGTCGGCCGTCAGCCGCGCGAACGCTTCGTCGTCGGAAGGCTCGCCGAGCTGCCACAGTATGTCGCCTTTTAGATTAATAGCCGTAAGGCAGCTGATGTGTGCGTAGGCGTCTTTAAAAACACGCTTCTGACATTGCGCCAGCACGATAAAAAACTCGTCAGTCCCGGTAAGATGTCCGAAGCGGATTTGCCTACCCGTGCCGAAGTTTTTCAAGTCCAGAGTTTTGTATAGCTTCATTTGCGGATAGGCGCGTCGTTTTTCGATAGCGCGGCGTATGACGGCGTTGTCGCCAGCGCTATCACATGCATTTTGCGTTACGTTTATGTCTGTAAACTGCGTCGGACATGTCGCAGTAATCGCGACTTTTCCGGCGCAGACCCGTCCGTCTGCGATAGTGTGCAGAAGCACAATCATACCGTCAACGCTGCATGTGATATGCGCACCGTCGCATTCAACGCGCAGCTCGTAATAATGGTCGCAGTCATAACAAAACTCTGACGATTCGATCGTATTCATAACCATTTTCTTCTGGTCGATAAGCTTCACGCAGCCACCCGAAAAAACAAACGACAGGTGATTCAAGCTGTTCGCATAGTAGAAGCATAGCCCGGCCTCGCCGGAAGTACCGAGCATTCGCATCGTCGCGCTTACAGTATATTTATTCCAACCATTTTCCCCGCTGACAAGCATCGGACGGGTTTTATGCGGCTTAGTAGTTTCAATCGGGACGCGCATCTGCTCGATATAGTGGACGCCGTTATCCTCCGTAATAATCCACGATGCGCCGCGGTAATTGTAGTTCACTACCGGGTCGTACCAGCTCCCGCAATAACCTTCGTTCGGGTAATAATGATACTCCCCCATAGCCGAATGCTCCCTGTCGTACGGAAAATCACCGATAGGGAAGCTCTTGAAATCCTCATGCAGTAAAACAGTCCGTTCGCTCATATCGCACCTCCGTTTATATGCCCTTGTATTTGCCGGGCGTCACGCCTTCGTATTTTGAGAAAACACGTCTAAACGTGCGCACATTCGTATAGCCAACCTTCGACGCGATGACTTCCATGTTATCGCCGCCTTTCTCCATCAGCTCTTTCGCGTGGGCGATTCTCACATTATTAATATAGTCCAGAATACCTACGCCCGTCTCGTCCTTAAACGCCTTCGAAATAAACTTCGGACTAAGGTTAATCGCGGCTGCGATTGATGATATGTTCAAGTTATAGTCGGTGTAACTTCTGTTGACATAGTTTTTGATGTCGTCGGCTATGTCTATGAGGGCGTCGTCTGTTTTTTCTTTAAGCAAGACGCAAATCTGCCGTGTTAAATCTATTAACTCGCGGCGCAGCTCCTCCGGATCCTTCGCCGTCCTGACGCGCTCAAGCAGAGATACAGCCTCCAGCCCCTTGTCGTCGCTTTTCGGCACGGTTTCGTAAAACTCGTCAAGCACAACCCCCGCAACCGTGTATATCCGGAACTTAAGAACACTGTATGCCGGATAGCGCAGCTCAAGCTCGTCGTAGATTCTGGCGGCGATAGAACAGGCTCGCTCCTCGTCTTTTTCGTCTAC
>CAZJLW010000025.1:27052-28934 GCA_964546895.1 uncultured Eubacteriales bacterium
TCACAGTAGAAAACAACTCAATCATGCGCCACTTTTCCCAGAAAATATTTTTCGGCGCGAAAACGGCGAACGTCCAGTTGTTAACGCGCGACTGTGAATATGTACAGACGTATTTTTCGCCGGCGAGCGGCGTCTCCATGACGCCCTCGTTCGCATTGAACGTCATTTTGCCGATGTTGAAGCCGTCGCTTTTTAGTATCGGGGTGCCGTTTTGGTCGAACACGACAAGCTCTCTGTCCTTAAGCAAATCGGCGTATCCCGCGTTAATCGAGCTGTACGGGATAGACACGAAAATATTTGCGAACCTACTGTCCGGCACGAGGTCAGAAATAGTCCTCGCGAAAACGATTGAGGTTTGGTTGTAATTATTGTAGCTGAAATATGGGCTAATCATGTAGACATAGCGATAACGCGAGCTGAGGTTATTAATGAAACGGTCGTAGGTGATCGTCCAGGGGTTACGTGCGAGTAATGTACTATGTATGTCCGAGCTGATGTTACTGCCGGCGCGCGAAATAGCTAAGAAATCCTGCTTAGGCAAATAAATAAGTACATCTAACGCATTTCCGTACGAATAATGGTTGGAGATCATGTTTTGACAGTTGAAAGCGTACTGGGAAAAGGAAGGTGAGGAGTAATCCGCGTTGTATAAATCAAACAAACGCGAATCGAAATAGATAAACGTGCTCGAAACCTGCATATCGTTCAAGGCGTTATCGAAGTTGTACTGAATGGAGTCAAGCAGCTGTTTGCTTGAACGGTTGATTTCGTTCGTGACTATTTCGCGGATATTAAAGAAGTTAAAAATTTGCATAAAGACAGGGACAATCAAAATGAGTAAATATGAGACAGCCCAGCTGATAATGATGCTCTTACATTTTGGCATAAATCTATATATAAACTTTTTCGTAAAAATTCCCCCCAGCATGACACGAAGAATAGCACAGGACAAAATTTCCTTCAAAAAATATAGCCGGAAAAAATGTCCCTTTCGGTGAAAAACCGCGGTTTCATCATGTTTTCGTGATATATTCTGTCGCTTTTGTTTTGCTGCATTATATCATAAAATTTTCACTGTCAGGAAGAAATATTAAAAAATATCCAAAGGAGGAGTATTAATGAAACACAAAGCAAGATTATTTGCATCGCTTACTTTAGCGGTAGTGCTGTGCGCGACAAGCGCCCCGTCATTCACCGCGAACGCCGCCAAGACGGCGGCACCGGCCAGCGGAATTACGTATCCTATTAAGGGTGGCGGAACTCTGGATTACGCAGTGGTTATGAACTCAAACCAATCCACACAAATGAAGAGCTACGCAGAAATGCCCATGTTCCAGCAGATGGAAAAGGACACCGGCGTAAAAATTAACTGGATTCATCCCGTTGACGGCAACGCGATGAAGCTCATGTTCGCTTCTGGCGACCTGCCGGATATCGTAGAGTTCGACTTCTACGCTACGGGTTCGGCCGGTTATCCGGGCGGCGCAACAAAGGCTATTTCCGACGGTACTATTTATCCGCTCGACGCTAAGCTCCAAGCGCTCGCGCCCGACTTGGTCAAGACGCTTATGTTGGATGACGACTTCTATCGTTCGGCCGTAACAGCGGACGGCAAAATAGTCGGCTTCCCGTTTATCCGCGGCGACAAAATTTTAAGAATCTCTTCGGGCGTTATCGTACGTGACGACTGGGTTACTGAGCTTGGCTTAAAGCTCCCGCAAACCGGACAACAGTTCTACGATATGCTTAAGGCTTTTAAGGAAAAGAAAAACGCAACCGCTCCTTTTAGCATAACGAGAGGCAATCTCGAAACAGCTATCAGAAACGCCGGTCAGTTCGCGAATATGTTCGGACTTATCAGAGTTGACTACTACGTATTGGA
>CAZJLW010000026.1:0-3139 GCA_964546895.1 uncultured Eubacteriales bacterium
GCGGAACCAACGTGTAGTTGTTGATTATCGTGGGCGGTACGGGCAGGACGAGCGAACTCGTCGTCTGTGTACGCATCGTGCCACCGGCGTCTATGATGTATGTGCCGTACGTCATTATTGGGTTGTCCAGATACATTATTATGTACTTGCCGTTTAAAAGCATCGTTACCTTTCGTTCGCTGTCGACGTAGCTTACTTGTGCGCCCATCGCCTCGCAAATGCGCCGAAACGGTACGACTACACTGTCAGCCAAAATCTGCGGCTGAACCTCAAATGTCAGCGGTGATCCGTTTAATATAACCGCAATATTAGGAGCTGCGTTAACATGCTTCCCGCTAAACGCTATACTTCCGGAAAGTAACGCCGCCGCTAACAAAAAAACCAGTATCGCTTTATTTTTTCCTTGATTCATTAGTAATGCCCTCCTTATTTGAAAATGAAGTAGTGAGGGCATTATATTGGAAAATTTCGGTGTCCGCAATTCAAAACGGGTATTTGTTATCCTCTTGTAAGCTTGTTAATATTTTGTAATTTTTCCGAAATAAAGAATATTTTAATACGCTTCGAGCGCCAAAGAGAGCAGTTCGCCGACGTTTGCCGCGCCGAATATACGCATTCCGTCGAACGCTCTTAGCCCTTTCAGATTGGCCTGCGGTACGATACAGTTCTTAAAACCCAGCTTGTGCGCTTCGGTAATGCGCTTTTCGGCAAGACTGACGGCGCGCAGCTCGCCCGTAAGCCCGACTTCCCCGAAAACTATCGTGTACGGGTCGATCGGTTTGTTTTTGTAGCTTGAGGCGATAGCCGATATTACAGCCGCGTCCAGCGACGGCTCGAGTATTTTTATGCCGCCCGCGATGTTTACATAGCTGTCGTAGTTTGCCATAATCATACCGGCTCGCTTTTCCAATACGGCTATGAGCATAACGACGCGGTTATAGTCCATACCCGTGGCCGTACGCCGCGGCATCTGAAAGCTCGTGTAGCTTACGAGCGCCTGAACCTCCGTCAGTATCGGGCGCGTGCCTTCGATGCTGCACGTGATGGCCGAGCCGGATACGCCGAGCGGTCTGCCGGACAGCATGTATTCCGACGGGTTCGAGATTTCCATAAGCCCTTGCTCGCGCATTTCAAACACGCCGATTTCGTTCGTCGCACCGAACCGATTTTTGACGGCGCGGATTATTCTGTAGCTTTCGCGGCGCTCGCCTTCGAAGTATAGGACGGTGTCCACCATGTGTTCCAGAACGCGCGGCCCCGCTATCGCGCCTTCTTTTGTGACATGGCCGACTATGAATATTGAGATGTTGAGGCCTTTGGCAAGCTGCATGAGCGTCTGTGTACACTCGCGCACTTGCGTAACGCTGCCTTGCGTTGAAGTTAGCTCGTCTTTGAATACTGTTTGGATGGAGTCGATTATGGCCAAGTCCGGCCGCAGTTCCTTTAACGCGTTTTCGATTGCGTACATGTTTGTTTCCGCTAAGATGTAGAGGTTGTCCGTGGAAATGGACAGCCGTTCGGCTCGCAGCTTTATCTGCGACGCGCTTTCCTCGCCCGATACGTAGAGGACGCGCTTACCGCCAGCGCTGTCCGTGACGCCCGTGACGTTCGTGCAAATGTTGCGGCATAGTTGTAAGAGTAGCGTGGACTTGCCGATGCCCGGGTCGCCTCCCACAAGCGTAAGCGAGCCGCTAACTATGCCGCCGCTCAGCACCCTGTCCAGCTCGTCCATGTTCGTAGGAAGCCTGTCCTCGGCCATCGACTGAATATCGCGCAGTAAGACCGGTCTGGCAAGTCCGCCGGACGGGGGTGCGGTGGACTTTCGCTGTTCGGTGACTTGTTCCTCCATCGTGTTAAATTTGTTACAGGACGGGCAGCGCCCGAACCATTTCGATGTCTCGTTGCCGCATTCGATACACACGAACACGGTTTTTGTTTTCGGAATCGTTGTTTTTGCCATAGTGTTCACCTCGCAATGATATAAAATACCCCGCCTGTGATTGCACGGCGGGGTATCTCGTATTGTGGTTACATTTTTTCTATCTTAACAAACTTCGGCGTGTCGTCCAGCTCAATGCTGAAGTTGACCTTGCCTGACATATTTGATTTCGCGCTTCCGACGTTTATGTTGTCGATAACTATGCCATATTCCTTTTCCGGTTCAAGCTCCAGCGTTATCTGGCTGTCCGTAAAACCGAACGCGGTAAAGGTTACGCATTTATCCGTGATTTTAAAGCCCGTAGCTTTGGTGCCGGGCACCGATTCGTACAACAGTTTGTTATTTTTTTCAAGCCGCGTAATATCCTTATGCGTCTTGATGTTGTAAATATCGCCGTTAACATCGAAGTTGCTGACCTTCTGTTTCTCCTTAACCGAATAATTGCCGAAGCTTAATGCCGAGTCCGCGTCAACATTGATTACTTCGTTTCTGTCCAGCATTTTTTATCCCTCCTTTTTTGTGTTGGGTTTAGTATATCATAAAAAATACTAAAAAAAAGCTTTTCGAGAAATTTTATATATGTATTTCAAAGTTCAAATATACGGGCTTTAGCTTTTTCGAATTCGTCCTGCGTAATGGCACCACTGTCCAGTAGGGTTTTTAGCTTTTGAATTTCGTCAGCTATACTTAGTGAGCTTCCAGCTTTATTTTGTGGCGCTTTTCTTAATGCTAATTTTTCGTCAACATAATATTGAAATATTGTAACAGCAAGTATCCAGCCAATGAATTCAGATGATAAGTTTGCGCAAAATTCATTTATGTTGAATGTAGGATTATTAAAAATCCCTAATGAAAAAGCACCTCCTACAACGACAGTAAAAATCGTACCTAAGACAATTACTTTTATTTTCTTTTTCAATTTTTCATCTCCTATGTCAAGCAGACAATATGTCCTTGCTACAAGGAACACTGTCGTTGTATAAAGTATCAGGGCAAATATCAATACAACAGTAAGGATCGCGTTTTTCCGATATGTCAAAAGCAAGCGTTCTGTTCATAATTGTGCATAACTCTTTGAACTTTGTAATATCTTTTATTTTTTCGAAAATACCGCTTTGGTTTAAAACAAAAGAACAATCATACACCCTAATTTCTCCATTATCGTAGTACAGATAGACTTTGTAGTCATCAGTAGGCAAT
>CAZJLW010000026.1:3239-28722 GCA_964546895.1 uncultured Eubacteriales bacterium
CAAGTGTATAAACACCAGCCACCACGGTTATTAATCCCTACCCAACCCAGCGGTTGAGTAACCTTCCCATTATATCAAACAGCGAAGCCTTCTTCTCGTGCGAAAGCGTTATCAAATCGCTCCGTCCGACCTCAGCGCCTTCAAAGAAATATACGACCTCACCGGCCTTAGTCCCCATATTAATCGGTGCTTTCAAAGCCTCAACTACCTCGACTTTACTCTCAAGCGTACTAGTCTTCTTCCTAGGTATAACAATATTAACCTGATTCTTAACAGCTACATCAATCTGCTCATGCTCGCCCTTATAAATTTTAACCGAGCCTTTTACAGTAGAAGGCTTGTCACCCTCAACAACCGTAAAATTCGTAAACCCATAATCCAGCAGCTTACCAGCTTCGGTGAAACGTATCGCTGGGTCAGGCGCGGCCATTATTACGGAAATTAGCTGCATATTATCCCGCTTGGCTGTGGCGGAAATACAGAACAATGCATTAGACGTCGAGCCGGTTTTCAACCCCGTCGCACCGGAATACGATTTCAGCAGCTTATTAGTATTAGATAACCCGAACTCCGTAACGCCCTTAGCTGTTTTATGAAAAATTTTATCCATCCATATAGTAGAAAACTCAAAAACCTGCGGGTACTTATTAATCAACTCGCGGCTCATAAGCGCGATGTCGTACGCCGAGGAATAATGATTTTCCGCATCTAATCCGCAGGCATTGACAAAATTCGAATTGTTCATGCCCAGTTCCTTCGCCTTGGCGTTAGCCATAGCGACGAACGCTTCCTCGCCACCGGCGATAAACTCCGCCATAGCGACTGCGGCATCGTTAGCGGATGCGACGACGACCGACTTAGTCAAGTCGCGGACGGTCTGCTGCTCCGTCGGCTCGAGGAATATTTGCGAGCCGCCCATAGAAGCGGCGTGAGGGCTGACTGTCACGATGTCGTCCCATTTTATTTTGCCGAAATCTATCGCTTCATAAATAAGCAGAATCGTCATAATCTTCGTAACGCTGGCGAGCGGTAGTTTTTCGTGAGGGTTCTGCTCGTACAGTACCTTGCCGGTCGTCGGCTCCATGAGCAAAGCCGACTTTGCGTTAATGCTAAACGACAGCGGCGCGGTCTGCGCACCGTAGGCCGTAACGGTGTTTACGGCGAAAGCGAGCGTCAATACGATTGCTAAAAAAACGGGGAATACTCTAGCCCGAACAAAAGTCATAAAAAAAGTCCTCCCTTAATCATGTTGACTTTAGGGTGGACTTTTTTTTCTAAATTATACACACTGTGGTAAAAAATTAACGTGATATGCGGCGCAACCTATCTGTCCCTGTCGCGCTTTCTCTGCAAAAATATCGGAATATCAAGCGGCGGCTCGTTGTCGGCTTCGCGAATGGGCTGCAAGCGCGGCTGCGGCTGGCTAACGCGAGCTTCGGAGATTTTTTCGAGACGCTGCGGACCAGCTTCGGGCGCAGCTACGGCTACGGGTGCGGGCTGTTCAAGCCCGTCCTCTTCAAGCCCTGTCGCAATAACGGTTATAATAACTTCGTCGTTTAACTCGTCGTTAATAGATGTACCGAAAATAATCTCGGCTTCCGGATCTACAGCGGCTCCGATAATAGTCGCAGCCATGTCGGTATCGAACAGACCAAGATTAGAATCGCCCGCGATACTGATAAGAACGCTCTTTGCGCCCTTGATGGACGTTTCGAGCAGCGGGCTTTTAATAGCAAGCTGAGCGGCGGCTTCGGTTTTATTCTTACCGGTGGCGCGCCCGACGCCCATATGTGCCACGCCCTTAGATTCCATGATCGTCTGGACGTCTGCGAAGTCAAGGTTTATTGTGCCGGGCTTCGAAATCAAATCCGAAATACCCTGTACGCCCTGCCGCAATACTTCGTCTGCCTTCTTGAAAGACTCGTTAAGAGTGGTGTCTTTATCGATTATTTCTAACAGCTTTTGGTTCGGAATAACAACAAGTGTGTCGACGTTCTTTTTAAGCTCGGAAATGCCCTTCATGGCGTTTTCCATGCGTTTCTTACCTTCGAAATTAAACGGCTTAGTGACTACGCCGACCGTCAGTATTCCCATATCTTTAGCGATAGCGGCGATAACCGGTGCCGCACCGGTGCCGGTGCCGCCGCCCATACCGGCTGTTATAAAGAGCATGTCCGCTCCGTTAATAGCCTGAGCGATCTCGTCCTTGGATTCCTCCGCGGCGCGTTTGCCGATCTCGGGCTTGCCGCCTGCGCCCAAGCCGCGCGTAAGCTTTTCGCCTAGCTGCACGCGTACAAGCGACTTGGATTTCTCCAGCACTTGATGGTCTGTGTTCACGGTTATAAAATCAATAGACTCTACATTATCCTCAATCATCCTGTCAACGGCGTTGTTCCCCCCGCCGCCGACACCAATAACTTTAATCCTTGCGTGTCCGCTATGAGTGTTATCGATGTCAATCAATACAATACCCTCCCAATTTACGAATTGCTGCAATATTTTATATAAGCGCACATTTGGTTAAGTATACTACATATATATTAAATTTTCCACAGAAAATTTTATATTTTAAAAAAATTACAAAACCAAATTATGCCAAGGTATATATTCGGCGGGTTTGTTATGTTAACAGTCTGAACCGAGAAGGCTTGGTTACGTCGGTTATGTCGAGAAAACCCTTGACATCTTCTGCGTTCGGGGTTTTTTCTAGGACGGCGCGGATAGTGCGTATTTTTTCGTCGGCGTCGGATATAGTGCCGAAGCTTACGTCGATGTTGTGTATGAATAGGTGAATGTCGCTTGGGTTTGTGACGTCGACCTTTACGACGTTTTCGATTTTGTATTTCGATAGTAGCCCTGCGATCGTGACGACGTTTGAAAATGAAGTTTCGTGCGATATCGGCAGAATTTCTCCGACAGCGAACTCCGAAAATTTCAGCCCGACTATTATCGGCAGATTATCCTTGAAAAACGTAGCAACCTCTAAAACCCGGCCTTCGCCGTCTATGTACAAAAACGTCCCCTTCATAAACTCGATATAGCCGCTCACGCGACGCTCTACAAGCGTTATGGCTATTTCGTTAGGGAACGTTTTTTTTATTTGGACGCTGTCGACGTAGTTGTTTTTTTTCAACAGCTTCTTGGCTTTGTAGGAGCTAAACGCAAAAAAGTTCGTATTATCGGATAGACCGACAGTCTTTTTGATGTCGGATTCCGTCAGCTTTTCTGCGCCGGTAATCTTCACGACAGAGACGTTAAAAAGCGGCGACGTCAGCGTTATAAGCACGACACAAATGATTACACATATATAAATTAAACCCTTAAGCTTGCCTGATTTCATGAACCAATCACCATAAACATCATAAAGGCTAAGCAGGGCGTTGTCAACAAAGTTTAGACAAGTTATATCGCTAAATAACTACAAAGTGTATCGCGTTCTCTGCGCATTTAATACCGTCGACGGCAGAGGACATAATACCTCCGGCGTAGCCGGCGCCCTCGCCGCACGGTAAAATACCGCGAATATTAGCGCTGTAGCACTCGTCGCGCGGAATCCGTACGGGCGATGAGCTGCGGCTTTCGACGGCCGTCATGACGGCGTCTTGGGAGGAAAAGCCGCGCAGTCTTTTATCGAGCGCGGGGATAGCTTCGCGTAGCGATGCTGTTACGAAAGGAGGTAGGCAAGCGGACAAGTCCGTGGGCGTAACGCCCGGCGTGTACGTCGGCTTCACGTCGCCGAGCCGCGTAGTTGCACGGGCGTTCATGAAATCGCCGACCAGCTGGACGGGCGCTTTGTAACCGCCGCCGCCGAGGGCGTAGGCGCCATGTTCAAGATCGCGTTGGAAAGCGATACCGGCTAGCGGGTCGTCACCGTATGCGCGGTAGTCCTCCGGCGTTACGGATACTAGCAGCGCGCTGTTTGCGTTTGTACCCGCTCTCGCGTAATAACTCATGCCGTTCGTAACGAGTGCGCCGGGTTCGGAAGCTGCGGCGACGACATAACCGCCTGGACACATGCAGAATGTGTACACACCGCGTCCGTTTTGAAGCCGCGTATTCAGCTTGTAGTCGGCAGCACCAAGCGAGGCGTACAGCTTGCCGTACTGACTTTTGCTTATCAACTCTTGGCTGTGTTCTATGCGCACTCCGACTGAAAACGGCTTCGGTAGCATTTTTACGCCGCTCGCACAAAGCGTCGCGAATGTATCTCGCGAGCTGTGGCCGATAGCAAGAATAGCAACGTCAGTTTCGATAACGCCGAGCCGCTCGACGGTGACGGATTTGAGCGCGCCGTTTTCGGCGGTAAAGCCCGTAAAGCGCGTATCGAAAAAAACCTCGCCACCCAACGAAACTATACGCTTACGGATATTCATAACGACATCGATGAGCTTGTCCGTGCCGATATGCGGCTTCGACGAATAAATAATTTCCTCAGGCGCACCGGCTTCGACGAACGTTTCCAGTACCTTCTGGATACGGATGTCGTTTATGCCGGTCGTGAGCTTGCCGTCGGAAAACGTACCCGCTCCACCCTCGCCGAACTGCACGTTGGAGCGCGGGTTAAGCACGCCGGTCGCGAAGAACATATCGACGTCGGCTTTTCGGCTGAGCGCGTCCTTGCCTTGCTCGAAGACGAGCGGACGCAGCCCGGCTTCAGCCAGTATAAGCGCAGAAAAAAGTCCGGCGGGACCCATTCCTATGACCACCGGACGTTTGATTATGGATTCTGATGAGGTTGCGAGTTTTGGGGGCGTGTATTTTTGTGAGGAGGCGAGCGTTACGTTTGGCTTATTCGTGTAGCGCGTTTCGTTCTGCACGTCAGCCGTCACAGAATAAATAAACGCGATGTCGTTTTTGTCTCGCGCGTCTAGCGATTTCTTTACGACCGTAAAACCGCGTAACGCTTCCGGCACCACTCCCAAAACAGTTGCCGCCTTCTTTTTTACATCGTCGGCGCTGTGGCCGACGGGCATTTTTATATTCGTTATTTTTAACAAGATGAACCCTCTTCTATATGGCTAAGTCTACGTGCTGGACGGTTCCGGCTTCGCCGGTTTCTTTCAAGAAAAAGCCCGTCCGTCTTATTACGCCGTTCATACCTTCGTTGCCTGACAGCTCGTAGTTCGTACTGACATTGCCGAGATAAACCGCACCGATACCCATTTCGCCAAGCCCGACGAGCTGTGATTCGCCCGAGCTGTCCGTATACCATATGCGCAGCTTGTCGAATATCTTGTCGTTCTCGTCGATCCAGCCGTTGCCGTCGGAGTCGTACTTCGCCAAATCCTCGAAGCCGTTGCCGGACTTCGCGCCGAACAGCTCGCTGCCGTCGTTGATGATTCCGTCGCCGTTTAGGTCGAGCGCGAGGAACCCGCTGCCGGACGCGAGCGTCGAAATCTGGTCGGCAGTGCCGTCACAGTCGAGGTCGAAGGTCATTTTTGTATCCGTCAGCTCGGCGCTGCTCCTGCCGAAGTTAATGACTAGCGGGTCGCAGAGCTTTCCGGCTTGGACGTTTAGCGAGGTGAAGTTTGTGTAGGCTTCCTGCGACATTATCATGTCGATGTCGATGTTAATCGTCTTGCCGTCGGCGGTGTTGACGATTGCTTGTGTGCTGAACGTCATCGTCTGACGCTCGTAAATTTCGATGGAGGAATAAGACACCCGTCCCTGTGCAACGGCCATCGTCATAGCCATCGAGTCACCTTCTTGTAACTCGTCAGTAAGGGGTTTTCGTTGAGTGGAGTCGGGCGTTGCTTCTGTCGGCGTAGGTGTTGGTGTGCCGCTTAACTTAATCGGACTGACTCCGAAAAATCTGAACTTTCTGCCCGTGAGTGCCATCATCATTTTTTCCAACAATATAAGACGGAAGTCCTTGCCCTCGTCGTCAGAGGAGCTTTTTGATGATATCTTTGCCATCTGGCTGGCCGCACGTGCTTTGTTTTCATCTATTAATTCTTTTACTCTGTTGATTGACATGGAACGCGGTACTTCCGGCTGCGAACCGTTGAACGTGAAGTTCGTTGCCATATTCGTAATATTTCCGAGTCCCTTAATGGATTTTACGACACCGCTGCTTGCTTTTATACTGGTAATTTTTTCCGAAGAGCCTTGCATTAATACGTTGCTGGAGGCGATTCTCATATTCGATCATTCCCTTTGATGAATTTGACCACTGTCGACCGTGGCTCCTACTTTAATATCGTCCGGTGGGAATGAAAAATTAATCAAAACTTTCATCGAGCAAAACGGACGGCGCGCCGTTCGCCCTAATGTAATCCAGCTTTGCGCCGCGTACATCGTAACCGTAAACAGCTTTACGGTCGCCGTACTGCGCGGCGGCGTCGCCGTCAAGCGCGAGCGTGATATTCTCCGCGATAAGCCCGCGGACATGCGCGAATGTGAAGTACGCCGGTTTGCGAATGAACGCCGTGTCGCGTCCGTCGTCAGGGGCTTTTCTGTTGCCGCCGATGGCTTTTTTGCGCGTTGAGAAGTCTACGGCTTTGTCCGTGCGAAACGTAATGTTCGAGACGGTCAGGTTTTCTATAGGGCTTTCGGGCATACCTTGGAACAGACAGCCGCTGCCGCTTGTTATTTGAATATTATTGAAACTGACGTCGCGTACCTTGCCGACTACGGAATCTTCGGTTCGTTTTTCTATATCGATGTACAAGGGTATTACCGGCTTGATATGCTCGCGGTCGGCGCATTCGATCGAAATATTCGAGAACGAAACGCGCTCTGCGACTGCGCCGTCTTTTATAAAAATCCCAAGCCCGACGGAAGTGTTTTTTATGACGCAGTTCGAAAAATGCACGTCGCGAAACGCCGCGAACGATTCCGTGCCAAGCTTAATCGCGGTGCTGGGCGATTCGAGAATGCAGTTCGTGACGACTAGGTTTTCGGTCGGGTGGTTCTCGGTTGTTTTGGCTACGATGCAATCGTCGCCCGCTATTATGTGGCAGTTTGATATGATGAAGTTCTTGCACGAATTCGGATCGATTCCGTCTGAGTTTAAGTGTCGGAAGTTATTCAGTATTTTAACGCGGTCGATAAGCACGTTTTCGCAGAGCTTAAAATGCAGCGTCCAGCTGTCGCTGTATAGAAACTGCACCCCGGTTATCGTAATGTTTTTACAGCCCTCGAACAGAAGCAGGCCGACACGAAAATCCAGCGTGTGCGTAATGCCCCACCATACGCCCCAGTCTTCTTGTCCGGTACCAAGCACCGCGCCGAAGCCGTTGATAACGATATCCTCCGCGCCGTCGGCGAATAATACATAGCCGCGTTTGCCGGATACTTTCTCGTTTTCAGGATAGAACTCCTTGTCCGCGACTGCTTTTATGACGCAGCCGGATTCGATCTGCAAATGCACGTGGCTTTTCAGTACGATAGTCGACGACAGATATGTACCCGACGGGAAAACGACCGTGCCGCCGCCGCTGGAATAGCAGTCGTCAATAGCTCGCTGAATCGACGGCGTGTCGAAGCTTACGCCGTCTCCGATAGCGCCGAAAGATTTTACATTCCACATAATAAAACCTCCAATGAATATGATAACGCTATGCTAATTGCGGTGAATGAAAAAGTCTATAATCATTTCATGACACGTGAGATATGTTTCGGCATGAAATGACTATTGAAAAATACGCGGCGGGATATATTATAAGCATTGAAACGCACTACCGAAGGAGGTTGTTAGTTTGTTAGTACATTTGAAGGAACGGACTGTTGTGAGCTTGGCGCTTGAAAAGTGTCCGCCGGGGAAAATCCTTGACGAGAAAGCGCCGAACGACGGCGTGGATAATTTTTTTAAGGGCTGGGCGAATCCGCTCGGGCAGAGCCACGGGATGCCGTCGCTGCTGGAGGTTATCCGCGAAGGGGACGAGGGCGTAATAATACATAGGCTTGTCGACGCGGGCGAGAAGTTTCACAGATACGGCTGCGACAGGTATCTGGTCGGCGGCGAACAATATATGACGGACTACTGTGTCGAGGCCGATGTTGCGCTGGATTCGTACTTGACTACGCAGTCGGCCGACAACTCAATGCATGTCCGCGCGATGTCCGGAGTTTTTGGGAGGTTTGAGGACTGCAGACATTATTATTATTTCTGCTTGGAGGGCATCGGCAACGCTAGCTGTGTATTGTACTGCCGCATGGATGATATGTGGAAGGAGCTGGCGAGAAGGCCGCTCACAATAAAAACCGGGCGGTACTACAAGCTGGCTGTGCAGTTCAGCGGGAGCGCGATAACGTGCTTCATTCAGAACGAGCAGCTGTTCACCGTTAATGATTACACTTTCAAGAAGGGACAGTACGGTTTCCGGTTTTCGACGGCCGGGCGTGTGAAAAACTTCGGCGTGTTTATGTCGGATGGCCAGTGGAGCAGAAATGAAAAGAGCCGCGTCGCTTACGAAGAAGAAATCGGCGCGTTGCAGGCGAGCAACCCTAAAATGGTTCTGTGGCGAAGGCTGGATTTTACGAAGTACAATCCGTTTACATATGACGTAGTGACTTTGCCGGACGGCAAAAGCGGATTCCTTATAAAAGGAAAGACGGTTACGGCGCTGTCGGACTTAGATGGGAAGATAATATGGGAGCGGCCGATGTTCGGTTATTTTCCGGTAATAACCGCACCATATAAAGGAAGCTTCGACATAACGGGCGTAGTCGACGGTAAGCTGACGTCTTTGGACGGGGCGACGGGTTCGATTAGGCGGCAGGTGGAGTTTGACGCGCTGCATAACGCTTCAATCAGTCAGGATTATAATTTCAGCGGCTGGCCGCCTACGGCTGTAAACCTGCGCGGTACGCCTACAGCGAGGGATATTATTGTTAAAGCCAACAACTGCCCGGCCGGTTCGGGCAGCGTTATATGGGCATACGATGAGGATTTGTCGCTGATGTGGCGCGCCGAGGATATTTATCCGCTGTACGGGCATTTGTATTCGTTTGCGTTCATGGATATTAACGACGACGGGCGAGAAGAAATTTTTCCCGGCGCGAGCTGCTACAGCCCTGACGGCGAACTGCTGTGGCAAACCGAGGACGCGGCGGATATGGCGAACATTCACGACGCGTTGCATGTGGACTCGAATGTAATCGGTAATTTCTCGGGAGACAGGACGCTTGATCCGATGCTGTTCTGTTCGGTCGGTTCAGCCGGTGTGTACGCAATTAACGCTCGCACCGGCAAAACCGTTGCGAACCATCGGGTAGGTCACGCCCAAGCGATATACGCCGGGAGCTATTTACCGGAGGAGGGCGGCTTGACCGTTTGCAGCGCGACGCGCTGGAACAACTACGGCATACTGACTATGTACAACGGCCGCGGCGACAGGCTGAGCTCGTTCCAGCCGGACTATACTACAGAGGGCGGCCCGGCGGTCAACTGGACGGGCGACGGACGCGAGCTTATGCTGATATGCTCTGGAACGGACGTTATGGGGCTTTATGACGGCTACGGACGGAGAGCGGTTATTTTCCCGAAAGAAGTAATGGAGTATTTCCACAAGCCTTCCGGTCGCTACGCACCACAAATTTTCGCAAAGCCGGTGCAGGGCGACCCGCGCGACGAGATAATGTTCAACATAGACGGATTTATACATATCTACACGCAGGATAATGTAATAGATACAAAGAAGCCTGTATTCGCGCCAATCAGACGATTGCAGGTGTCCGAACCATCTTGGACGAAGGGAGATGCCGACCGATGAATAAAACAGAAGCAATAGCGGAAATAGAGAGCTATATGATAAAAATGAAGCAGTACCGGAAAAGTCTGCATTATAGGTTTTGTGCGAACGACGAAGCCGCCGCGGCGTTTATTCGTTTGCCGAATAACGACTCGGAATGGACGTGGACCGTTTTTGAAAGCGTGAAGGAACTGTGCGAGCGTTACCCGTTCGCGTCACCGTTTTTTAACGTCGAGGATTTCCCGTATTACAATGTGCCGGAGATAGAGGGTTACAGTGCGCGGTACGTCGGTGTGGATTTTTCGCATTATCAATACCCAGAGCAGTACCCGCCGATTGAGAATTATTTCAGCCAGAGGGCGAAGTAGTATGAATGAAAAAGAGGCTGATGCATCACCGGTTTGTTAACGGTGGCGCTTCAGCCTCTTTTAGGTTGGCGAACTCGCGAGTTATTTAGACAGTATCGAAAGCTTAGTGCCTTCGCTTTGCATCTGCATTTTTTGCGTGTACATCTGATATTCCATCAAAACGTTTTGCTTGCTCAAGTCGGAAGTCGCCTTTGTCATATCGGTGTCAGCTATTCTGCTTTTTGCGGCGGCCATGTTAAGCATCGTTATGTCGTTCGAAGCTACGGTGTGGTCGAAAGCATTCATCGTCGCGCCGATTTGCGAACGGCTTGCACTGACTTTGTTAATGGCATTGTCAATCGTGGAAATGTCAAAGCTGCCCGTTACGTCAAAATTTTCTATACCGAGCGATCTTAAAGACATGTCGCCGATCGAAACCTGCTTGCCGGTACCGTCCGAATATGAGGCGGTATTTTTGTTTTGGAAGCTGCCGTCCAGTAAGTTCTGTTTATTGAACTGAGTGCTGCCGACGGTGTCGGAAATGCCCTGCATAAGCTGGGATATCTCGTTTTGTATTATCTTCTTGTCGTCGTCTGTGTAAATGCCGTTAGACGCCTGAACGCTCAGTTCACGCACGCGCTGCAAACTGTCCGATATGGAGGAAAGGCCGCCTTCGGCTGTTTTTAAGAGGTTTTTCATATCGAGCGTGTTCGTTGAGCCGCGTTCGATTCCCTGTAGTTCTGCCTGTATTTTCTCTGTAATAGCGAGACCAGCCGCGTCATTTGCGGCGGAGTTGATTCGCTTGCCGGTGCTTAAGGATTTGTAAATGTCTAATGTTTTCGTATTTTGTATGGAGCCTGAAATCATGCTGATACCCCCCTCGTAGTGGTTTGATTGTTTATTCATACCTGGGCAAAAAGCTGCGAGCGGCTTTTTTGCCCTATAGACATTATATCGGAAAATTTATAGAAAAGTTTACATCGCCGCAAACATTATTTAATGACAATATTGACAATTTTACCCGGCACGTAGATTTCCTTAACAATCGTCGCGCCTTCGATACGTTTCGCGAGCGTCTGCTTCGCCATCCCAAGAACGGTATCCTTGTCGGCGGACGTCGGTACTACCATGTTGTCGCGCAGCTTGCCGTTTATTTGCAACGCGATAGATACTTCGTCAAGCGTCAGCTTGCTTTCGTCATAGACAGGCCATTTCTCGGCGAACACGGATTTCGTATGGCCGGTAATCTCCCATAACTCTTCAGCCATATGCGGCGCGAACGGCGCGAGCAGTATTACCAACGACTCGAGCGTGTTCTTGTCGATGCCGTTAAGCTGCTTGGTTAAGTCGGTGAGCTTGTTCGTATATTCCATGAATCCGCTGACGACGGTGTTCATCGTCAAATTATTAAGGCGCGTAGTGATGTCAAAAATCATTTTGTTGCGCACGTACTCCAAGTCCTTGTTGTCCTTAACGATGCGGGTTTTGTTGTCGTTAACAAGACGCCACAGCTTATTCAAGAACCTGTAAACGCCGTCGATACCGCTGTCGTCCCATTCCGAGTCAAGCTCCGGGGGGCCTATGAACATTTCGTAAAGGCGAAGCGAATCGCAGCCGTAGCTTTGGACAAGCTCGTCGGGCGAAACGGAGTTTCCGGCGGATTTACTCATTTTCACGCCGCTTTTCGTTACCATGCCTTGATTGAACAGCTTCAAGAACGGCTCCTCGAAATCGATTACGCCGATATCGTACAGAAATTTCGTGTAGAACCGTGAATAAAGCAAATGCAGTACGGCGTGTTCGATGCCGCCGACGTAGTAATCTACGGGCGCCCATTTTTTGAGCGCTTCCTTGCTTGCAAGTGCCTGGTCGTTCTGCGGGTCGGTGTAGCGTAGGAAATACCAAGACGAACCAGCCCACTGGGGCATTGTGTTTGTCTCGCGCTTGGCAGGACCACCACATGTCGGGCATGTCGTGTTTACCCAGCTGTCGATAAGCGCAAGCGGCGATTCGCCGGTGGAAGTCGGCTTGTATGAGTCGATTTCCGGCAGTAGTACGGGCAGCTCGTTTTCCGGTACGGGTACGATTCCGCATTTCTCACAGTGAACTATCGGAATCGGCTCACCCCAGTAACGCTGACGTGAAAATACCCAGTCGCGTAATTTATATTTTACAGTCTTTTTGCCGAAACCCTGCTCCTCGGTATAGTCTGCGATGACTTCCTTAGCCGTCTGGGACTTTATTCCGCTGAACTGCCCGGAGTTAATCATAACACCTTCGCCTGTGTACGCCTCGATAAGCTCCTTGCCGTCCGGTTCGGTTTCGTTTTTGATAACTTGAACTATCGGTATGTCGAATTTCTTCGCGAACTCGAAGTCCCTCGTGTCGTGAGCGGGTACGCACATTATTGCGCCCGTACCGTAGTCGATTAATACGTAGTCCGATACCCATATCGGGATTTTTCCGCCGGTGAGCGGGTTAATCGCGTAGCTTCCCGTGAATACGCCCGTCTTTTCCTTGTCGGCCATGCGGTCGACTGACGACTTTGTGCTAGCTTTGTAAACGTAACGGTTGATTTCTTCCTTATACTCAGGCGTTGTTAATTCCGGTACGATGGCATGTTCCGGCGCAAGCACGATAAACGTCGCGCCGTAAAGTGTGTCAGGGCGCGTCGTGAACACGTTGATATTCTTGTCTGAGCCGTCGATTGCGAAGTCTATCTCCGCGCCGTAGCTCTTGCCGATCCAGTCGGACTGCATTTTCTTGACCTTCTCAGGCCAATCCAGCCCTTGCAAATCGTTAAGAAGCCTATCAGCGTACGCCGTAATCTTAAGCATCCACTGGCGCAGCAGCTTTTTGGTGACGGGCGAATGACATCTGTCGCATTCGCCGTTCGTAGCTTCCTCGTTGGCGAGTACGCAGTTACAGGTCGGACACCAGTTAAGTGGCATTTCCTTTTCGTAGGCAAGCCCCTGCTTGTACATCTGTACGAAAATCCACTGCGTCCATTTGTAATACGCCGGGTCAGTCGTGTTTATTTCGCGCTCCCAGTTGTAGACGGTACTCATTTCCTGAAGCTGGCGCTTGAACGTCTCGACGTTCTGCAACGTGACCTTCGACGGGTGAACGCCTACTTGTATCGCGTAGTTCTCAGCCGGCAGACCGAACGCGTCCCAGCCCATAGGATGCAGTACCTTATAGCCGTTTAAGATTTTGTAGCGGCTCAGCACGTCGCTCAGTACATAGCCGCGCCAATGCCCGACATGCAGGCCGACGCCCGACGGGTAGGGGAACATGTCGAGACAATAAAAACCCGGGCGGTCGTTCTCGTCGCCGAGCGCATTGATGTTAAGCGTCTCCCATTTCTTGCGCCATTTCTGTTCGATGCTGTGATGCTCGTATTTGTTACTCATATATAACTTCCTTTCGCTATATATTCGGCACTAGTCATTTTAAATTTTTAATCGGTTTAGTGCCGAATATTTTCCTCTGTTTATAGGAGGGCGTTAATGTTTTGATTTGTTAACATTAATGCCGCCTATATATCTTATTTCATGTTTGTAATATAATTTTTATATCCGTTTTCGTCAAGTTTTTTTATTTTTTCCGAGACACTTTCCTTAAGATCGGATTTGTAGCCGAGGATTTTTTCGTAAATACCGTCGTCGTGGCTGCCGATTATTTGCGCCGCCAGCAGTCCGGCGTTAGTCGCGTTATTAATGCCGACTGTCGCCACCGCAACGCCGCGCGGCATCTGTACAATCGAGTAGAGTGAATCTACGCCGCTTAAGTCCTTAGTTTTTATCGGGACGCCAATAACGGGTAGCGCGCTGAGCGACGCGACCATGCCCGGTAAATGTGCCGCACCTCCCGCACCGGCTATAATAACGCCGAAGCCGTTCTGTTTAGCTGCGCGTGCGTAATCAAACATACGCTCCGGTGTCCTGTGCGCCGAAACAATCGTTATTTCAAACGGAATGCCGAAGTCCTCTAGGACTTTCGCGGCGTCAGCCATAACGGGCAAGTCCGAATCGCTTCCCATAATTATTGCAACCTTGTTCATGTAAATTCCTCCTGAAAAGTATTGATATTTCGCATAATCCATAACTCATGTCTGCGGTTTCAAACTCCCAATGTCTTCACCAAGCATTTAGCCTGTTCAGCCAACGCATCCGCTTCTTCAAGCGTATCCGCCGTAACCGTAAGATGTCCCATTTTCCGTCCCGGCACGGAAACCTCCTTGCCATAGAAATGTACATTGCAACCGGGAATGGCAAGCGCCTCGTGCAGTCCGGATACCACAGCCGAACCCGTTGAGTCCGGCTCACCCAAAATATTTATCATAACTGACGGGCGAAGCAGCGCCGTATCGCCAAGCGGCAAGCCCACAACAGCCCGGATATGCTGCTCGAACTGGCTCGTTACGCATCCTTCGATCGTATAATGACCGGAGTTGTGCGGGCGCGGCGCGACCTCGTTTATGAGGACATTACCGTTCTCTTCCAAAAACATCTCAACGCAGAACATGCCAACCCCGTCGAACACGGCCATGACCTGTTCCGCAAGACGCATAGCGGTTTCCGAATCGCGCTGCGATATACGCGCGGGAACCAGAGTTTTGTAGAGGATATTATTGTTGTGTATGTTTTCGGCGACGCTATAGACGCGCGTGTTGCCGTTTAAGTCGCGGCAAGCTAGTACAGAAATTTCTTTTATGAAAGGAACAAATCTTTCGGCCATAAGCTGAGCGCCGGTGCTGAAGACGCTTAGCTCCTTATCCGGCGTCTCGTCGCCGCGTACTACGCTGTTGCCTTTACCGTCGTAGCCGCCGTAACAGGTTTTCAGCACAAACGGATATCCAAATGCTCTTGCAGCAGCTTCGAAATCACCAATGCTGCCGACAGGCAAAAAATCCGGTACGGGTATACCAGCGTTTTTCAGCATGGTTTTCTGTGTAAATTTGTTCTGAATGTTAATAAGGCTTTTAGCCGTCGGATACACCTTAACGCCGGAGTTTTCCAGCTCAATTAGAACATCGCTGTCTATATGTTCAAGCTCATACGTTACGACGTCTGTAAGCGACGCGAGACGCTTTATGGCTTCCTTGTCTTTAAACCCGGCGGTAATTAGATAATCACAGATACTGGAAGCCGGGCAGCTCTGAGCCGGGTCTAGAACCGCGACGTAGAAACCCATTTTTTTCGCTTCAAGAATCATCATTTTGCCGAGCTGGCCGCCGCCGATAATACCGATTTTTTTATTCAAGCTTAATCCTCCGTACTACAAAATTAATAAAAAGGAGCCTGCCGTCGAATCAGCAGGCCCCGAAAATACTAAAACACTATACTCTGAAATTTGCAACCATCTGTGCGAGAACCTCGGACTGGCTGTTAAGCTCCTCGGCTGCTGCTGCTGATTCCTCAGAAACAGACGAGTTCTTCTGTACGACGTCCGAAATCTGGCCGATGCCAATAGTTATCTGCGATATGCCTTCCTTCTGCTCCCTTGTTGCGTGGTAAATATCACTGATAATCTCGGAGACGGAGTTCGTATCGGCTACGATCTTCTGTAGCGAATCGGCAGTCAGCTTAGCTGTTTGCGTACCGTCGTTAATCTTCGAGATAGTATCCTCTATAAGCAGCGACGTATCCTTAGCGGCTTGCTGGCTTCTTCCGGCGAGCGAGCGTACTTCCTCAGCGACTACGGCAAAGCCCTTGCCGTGTTCACCTGCGCGCGCGGCTTCAACAGCAGCGTTAAGCGCGAGCAGATTCGTCTGGAACGCTATGTCGTCGATAACCTTGATAATCTTGGATATGTTCTTCGAAGCTTCCTTGATTTCTTCCATCGAGCCGAGCATCTTCGTCATTTCGCTGTTGCCGCTTGTTGCGCTTTCGATAGATTTCTGCGAAAGCTCGTTGGCGCCCTGTGCTTTTTGAGCGGTGTTGCTCGTTTGCTCGTTAATGGTCGTGATCGAAGCGTTAAGCTCCTCTACCGAGCTTGCCTGAGTGCTTGCGCCGTTGGCCAGTTCCATAGATGTCGAGGATATCTGCTTAGCACCGACAAGTACGTTTTCGGCAGACGTTTTTATTTCTGTGATAGTACCGTTGAGCGTTCTGACTATGTTATTGATTGATTCCTTAATGAAGTTGTACTGGCCTACGTACTCTCTGGAAATACTGCTTCTGAGATCGCCGTCGGCTATAGTGCTGAGCACCTTAGTGATTTCATTTATGTAGGAAGAAGTCGAAACAATCATCTTGTCGAAGGAATTCATCATAGTCGCAAAGCTACCCTTGTAATTCTTGCTGACTTGTATGTTGAAATTACCCTCGGAAAGCTGCGCCAGAACTCCGTTTGCTTCGTTAATCGGGGAGTTGATAGCTTTAAGCAGATTATTAAGTCCTTCGGTGAGGTCGTGCCAGTCGCCCTTGTATTTTGAGGAATCGACCTTCGTATCAAGCTTGCCGTCTATTGCGCCGGCGATTAATCCTGTTACTTCGTTGTTTACGGAGTTAAGATTATTTTTAAGCTCGTCGAACATCTCGTTTGCGACGGCTTTTTTACCGGGCATTTTAGCAAGCTCGACCTTAAAGTTACCTTTACCGAACTCGTTAAAGGCGTTAAGAATTTTCAGTAAGTTGTCAACCAGTTCGCTTGACAGATCGTTGATAGAATGAGCGACGACTTTGTATTCACCCTTAAAGCCGTTCTCGTCGATACGCGCGTCAATGTCGCCTGCGTCCATATCCTTAGCCATTTTGCTGATGTTGTTAGTCAGCGAGAGAATATTGTCTCGAACAGTTATAAATGAAGAAACAAGCATACCGATTTCGTCCTTGCCCTCTACGCGAAGGTTGACGTTAAGATTACCGTCGGCGATTTCCTTAGCGGCAGCCTGAAGCTTACCGATAGGTGCGGAAATAGACGAAGATATGATGAATACAACAATAATTGTTAAAATAACGCTTAATACTAACACCGCGATAACGGTAATAAATGCGACTTCAGACGTCTTATTGGCGGTAACGCCTAGGTTAGTGATTACGTCGGTTACTGCGTTGTATGCTTCAATGAGGGACGTAGCAGTTTCATCGAACACCGGTTTGTACTTATTTACAAAGAGATCCATCGCTTGGGCGTTTGACTCTTCGGTGTTTTTAGTAGCCAAATCCAAAATCTGCTTTTTGTAAACCGCAACATCGCTCATATTCTTTAGAACGGTATCCATTTTTGGTTTGATGGTGGTGATGGTGGTAAGGTTTTTAAAATCTGTTACGTTCTTATTAAAGCTAGCTTCGTCGGTGGCGATGGAATCTATCGCGCTTTGGATAAGCTTCGGGTCGTCGCTGTTGATAGCCAACAGTAGGTATCTCTGTATAGATACCAAGTCTCTGCGAGCCTGCCATATCCTGGATATGTTTGGAACGCGTCTGTCTTTATAGTCGTTAATGGTCGCACTGAGCTTAACAAGACTAGAGTACGATACTGCACCAAGCACTAACAAAAAAATCAATACAATGCTGAAACCAACGATAAGTTTACTTCTGATCTTAAGATTTTTCATAACCTTTCATACCCCCGATAAATTTTTTGTTTATTCTGTATTTGGTGCCATATAAAAAAGTACAAAACTGTAAAATTATGATACAATAACTCTTTGAAAAAATCAATAGTTTTAGTAGGTGCAAAATGTCGATTATAATTAAAATTTTGCAATAGGAGGTATTTTATGGAGATTAATCTGGATAGGTTTTCGGAAAAGTGCATATGCGGAAAGCCACACGAAATGTTTGTTAAGAAAGTACATATCGGGGAAGGCGTCTCAACCATGCTTAGCGACGTGTTGAAAGCCGAGGGCTGCCGTATGCCCGTAGTGGTATGCGATCGCAACACGGCGAAATATAACGGCTTCGGGCTGGCGACGGTAACACTTCCGGCAGACAGCCATGCAGATGAAAAAGCCGTAGCGGTTTTGGACGGCGGCTTGCATTCGGGTTGCGACATGCTTGTTGCGCTTGGCGCGGGGACGATTCACGACGTTACGCGATATGTGGCGCATAAACGTGGCGTGCCGTTTATATCGATGCCGACGGCGGCAAGCGTCGATGGCTTTGTTTCGACTGTGGCAGCAATGACGTGGAACGGACTGAAACAGACGTTTCCGGCGGTTTCGCCGGTGTATGTGTTGGCCGACAGTAATATTTTATGCGACGCGCCGTTTCGCCTGACAGCTTCAGGTGTGTCGGATTTGTTTGGTAAGTACACGGCGATAGCGGATTGGAGAATCGCTAATATTGTGACGGGCGAATATATCTGCGAGCGTATATGCGAGATGGAGATGGAAGCGGTAACGATCGTAAAAGATAGCTTGGCCGGTCTAAAAAAATCGGACAAGCAGGCGGTTGAGCAGCTGATGTATGCGCTGCTGCTGTCGGGGCTTGCTATGCAGATGGTCGGCAATTCGCGCCCGGCGTCGGGAAGCGAACATCATCTGTCGCATTTGTGGGAGATGGAAATAATTAACGGACACGTAGACGCGCTTCACGGTGAAAAGGTTTCCGTCGGGCTTATGCTCTGTCTTGAAAGGTACGCGCAGCTAAAAAATTTTGCCGTGCAATCCTACGATCAGGACGAGCTAAAAAGTGTACGCGGCTTCGTAAAAAACGCCGAGCTTTTTAAAATGCTAGAAGAATTGTTTGAATCCGAAGGCAAGCTGCTGTTGGAATCCGTTGATGCGAAGCGCATGACGGAAAAAGCTTCCGACATTCGCGCGGTAATCGAGTCGCTGCCGGATCCCGCCGTAATGCGTGAGCTGCTGGAATTTTGCGGTTGTAAGGCGACGCTTACGGACATCGGGCTGCCTGAGGAAATAAAAGAGGCGTCGCTCATTCTGTCGCCTTACGTGCGTAACCGGCTTACGCTCATGTGGCTTGGCAAAATGATGACGCCTGTTGCTTAAGTTGCTGTTCTATGTTCTGATATCGAACGTGAAGCTTTTCTTGCTCGTGCCTGCTTCTGCGAATTTTGCTGTGTCCGGCGAGTCCGCTATCGTAAACGCTTCCTCTAATCTTCTGAACGAGTAGTTTTCGAGCGTGTATCCGGCTGAACGTAGCAAATCGTTTAAATTAGAAATATGCTGAGTTGTAAGCCGCTCGATTTCGTCGGACTTAACGCGAAACTGGCAATAAACGGCGTGGCTGTCTTTTTGCACGAAGGCTTCGAACCTGCCGAGGCTTAGCGTGTCGAGTGCGATAAGCGCACTCGATGCCGCGCCCGAGGATTTTTTTGCGTTCCTATCCTTGAAGACGAACAGCTCAGCGTTGGCTTCCCTGTCGCTTACCATGACGGGGAACTGCACGTATACCGTATTCTTTAGCTGCCCGGCGAATTTTAGGTGGTCGGTTATGTTTTCCATGTCTTTCAATAGGTTCAAATTTTCGGGGGATTGCGGAAGGTTAGCCTTGACGTAATCCCTCGTTGTTTTTAATGTCTCCGCAAGCGTATTCAAAAACCTGTCCAAATCCTGCGGCTTCGTACCGCGCATGTCAAAGGTCAGCTTAGTCGCAAGCTTATGTAATGCCGGGCTTGCGTCATCCGCAGCCATTCGCTTAATGATATTGTCTATGAGACCCCTGTTTTCTTTCAGCAAATCTTCAACTAATGTTCTAAACCGCGCATCGCTGTTTGTCGTACCTGTGCCGATTCCGTTTTCGTTTATTATCGCGGCGAGTTTTTCGAACGTAAAGCCTTCTTGGCGTATTGCTTTGGAAATCGTGCTTGCTAAATCGGCTATGTTCATTGCGCCGGGGCTGGTTGTGTCTGTAAATCCGGGTTGGTTCGCTATGGGTTGCTGTCCGGATTGTGGCGGAGCTGACGGATTCTGTGCGGTTCGAACGTTTACTGAATCAGCGGATTGCTGTCCTTGTTGAACCTGCGTGGCTGGGGTGGTTGTCTGCGATTGATTCGACTGTGTGGCGTTCGTCTGCACGGTGCTTGTCTGTGCAACATTCGTTTGTGAAGCACTCGTCTGCGTAACATTCGTTTGCGCGTTGTTTGGCTGTGCCGCGTTTTCAGGTTGACTTGTACGCAAAAATGCTTCTGTCAACATTTTCACATTATCGGCGGATTTACCCAGTAGTGCAACGCTGCCGGACTCCGAGTTCGCGCCGCCGTTCGTGAGCAAATCCGCAACGACGCTTTTTAGTACCGGGTCTTTAATGTTTTCCGCGGTGTTAAGCAGCTCGTTTAGTTGCCCGGACAGCTTACCACTTCCGTCAAGTAGACTTTTGAATATCTCGGAGTTTTTCAACGTCGGGCGTATGTCGTTTTCGATAAAAAACAAGGCTTTCTCCGCGCTACCCAGAAGCTTAACGCCTTGATTAAATTTAGTGATGGCTTCCTTCGTCAGCGGAATGTTGTTTTGTAGCAAGAACTCAAGCGCTTTCAAATTCTCTTCCGTCGGCTTCATTCCGTAGGATTTTAGCAGCTCAGTGAAAACCTCGCGCTGCGGGACAGCGGTAGGCGTTACGGTAATATTATTATTTTCGTCGCGTGCTATCGTAAATTCGCCCGTGCCGCCGATACCGACGCTGGGTCGAGCCGTCAGTCTCCCCGTTATTATTTGGCCGTCCTCGCTGCGTAGCGTTACGGAATCCTTTTTTATGTCGACTATCTCCGCTTTTATAACGCCGTCGCTAATCTTCTGCGGCGCGGAGTTTTTCGCGGCCGATGATTCGACCGGAGCGGCGGGCGTGGCGGATGGCGCGGACGATGTTCTGTAGTCGCTGGATATGCTCATCGTTAATCATTCCTATCAATTGTTCTAAAATGGGGCTTCGCCCCATACCCCAACGTTACGTGGGAATGAATCCCGCTTCACTCACGCGGGCATACGCCCGCGCGCCGTTAGTACCTTACGCCGCTTAATTTTCTTGTTATTATTTTTGTTACTGCGGCGTAAGGTACTAATCCTGAATAAACAACTGGACGATTATTTTATCTTTATTGCTTAGCGTAACTATTCCGACGCCCATTTTGTTGTAAACGGTATTCAGGACGTTGTAACGGTAAGAAGGGTTTTCCATTATTCGGTTGTGCGTGTCATCGATGGATTTGTCAATGGCGATGTTTTCGGAGGCGTTTTTATAAAAAACGCCGTATTGCTTAAGCATTGTAAACGGCGTGCCGTAGTTGTCCGACATATGCCCGAAATATTTGTTGACGGCCATGTCGGAAGCCTTAAGCTTCGCAAGCTCGTTAAGGCGGCTGTCCCAGACGTACGGCGGCAAGCTATTTTCGACGCGGGAGCTGTTTGTCAGCTCAAAGAGACGTACCTCGTCGGGGGAAGCCAAGCCGAAGGAGGGGGTCGGTGTCGGCGTCGGCACGTGGGATGATGTAGGTGAGGGGGACGTGAACGAGCCGACAGCGGATTTTTCTGCGACGGCGTACCTACTACTGATAACGCCGATTGAACCGTCGCTCAACATCGAAACGTACCAATCGCCAAGCGTCGCCAGTATGGGGAGCCGCTCACCTTTACTTGCCTTGTTTATTACCGGATAGGAAATGCCGGGGCCGGTTCGCACATTGACATTGTCCTCCGTAACCAAAATACGCGCCTGTGTAGTACCCGTTTCCGTAGCGTTTGCTACGGCATAAAACGCCGCGCACACGCAGAGCGTCACACAAATAAACACCTTAACTAACCGAAAATCGTTCCGCATGAAGCCATGCCCTCCCGCTCGTTGATCAATGTTCAGTTAGTATTAATATCCTATTTTAAAATATACTGGAAATCGCTTTGTAATTTTTGGAAAATACCAACGACCTCGTCTTTAGTTGCCGCGCTGTTCAGCCGTACGCGTATCTCAGCGGAATTCGGCAAGCCCTTCGTGTACCATGACAAATGCTTGCGCATCTCAAGCAGCCCCAAATGCTCACCCTTGTATTCCATTTGCCGGTCGAAGTGCTTCATCGCCACGCGCAGCCGTTCCTCGATGGACGGCGGCGGCTCGATTACGCCGTATTGTAGATAACGCAGTATACCGCCGAAAATCCACGGATTCCCAAGCGCCCCGCGCGCTACCATAACCCCGTCGCATCCCGTTTGCTTAAGCATAGCCGCGGCGGCTTCGGGCGAAAAAATATCCCCGTTGCCGATTACGGGGATTTTTAGCGCTGCTTTGACCTCGCCGATTATGTTCCAGTCGGCGGTTCCTCCGTAATACTGCTCGCGTGTGCGCCCATGTACCGCTACTGCCGCTGCCCCTGCCGCTTCCGCTGTTTTGGCGACCTCGACGGCGTTTACGTTTCGGCTGTCGAAGCCTTTGCGGATTTTTACGGTGACGGGCTTGCTGGTCTGCGATACGACGGCCTCGACGATTCTTCCGACTAAAGCCGGATTCTTCATTAGCGCGCTGCCCTCGCCGTTTTTTACGATCTTAGGCGCTGGGCAGCCCATGTTTATGTCGATTATATCGAACGGGTAAGCGTCGAGCCGTTTCGCCATCGCGGCAAGCACATCCGGCTCGCTGCCAAAAATCTGGACGGCCACCGGGCGTTCGTCAGGCGACATATCAAGCAGCACATGCGTGTGTTTGTTCTCGTAAAGCATTCCTTTTGCGCTGACCATTTCCGTATAAACCAGCCCGCAGCCATATTCTTTGCAGAGCATACGAAAAGGCAGGTCTGTTACCCCTGCCATCGGTCCGAGCATTATGTTGTTTGCCAGTGTTACACTGCCTATGTTCATGTTGAATGTTTCATCCTTTTCAGCGCCATTACAATCGGGAACGTGATTATTACGGCGACAATCATTTCTACCACGCCGGAAGTTGCGATTACGTTAAGTATAATCGGTTCGACGGCGGCGTTTAATAACTCGACCATTCTCTTTGCGTAAATAATATAGAGCATACCGAGTGCGCCTATTGTGTTTGTCATGCTTCCGACGGCTGCGCTTATTAATACGGCGATTTTGTCGCCATGCTTTGCGCCGGAGAGCATCTGTTTCATTGCGCCGTACGTGTACCCCGCGAAAACCCCGATCAAAATACGCGGCAACACGGACACAAGCGGGTTAAGAAAAAGCGGGTCGAGCACGCCTTGGGGCGAGAGCGCCCTGACGAGCGTGATGATGCCGAAAATACCGCCGACTATGGCGCCGACGAGCGGCCCCTCGAGTATGGCGATGATTATCGTAGGAGTATGAGAGATAGTCGCACTGACAAACACCAGCGGAATCATGCCTAGCGGCGAGAAAACCATTATCGCCGAGACGGCAATCATTAGCCCGATTATCGCTATTCTTTTTGTTGACATGTTGACGTTGTAAGCCTGAAACATAATAATCCCCTCTGTCTGTTCTGTTTTTGGTTTGTGAAAATATTAAAGCATATTTCCGTAAAGATGTCGAGTGAGTTTTATAATATTACAAAAAAGACGGACATAGAATGATATAAATTATTTTGTACCGGAGGGAAGGCAAGATGAAGGTAATCAGTATTCAGAAAGAAAAAATTTTGTTCGTGCTGTATTTAATAATCATTGTTGTCGGGGTTTTGAAAACGATAAATGATAAAAACAAGGAATCGGTTTCGGTGTTTTCGATGCCGACGGGGAAGAAGATTATAGTAATCGACGCCGGACACGGCGGGTTCGATCCGGGCATGGTCAAGGGGAAAACCGAGGAGAAGGATATTAATCTTGAGATAGCCAAAAAATTGCAAGCATATTTGGAACAGAGCGGCTCTGTCGTAATGATGACGCGTGTCGAGGATAAGGCGCTGGCGTCGACGAAAAGCGGCGACATGCGTAACCGCAAGTACGTAACGAACGGCAGCAAGGCCGATATTCTCGTCAGCATACACCAGAACTCGTACCCGTCAGCAAGTGTACGCGGCGTTCAGGTTTTTTATTACGAATCGGAAAAAAGCAAGCAGCTCGCGCAGTTCATTCAGGACGAGGTGAAACGCGTCGCTAATCCTTCGAATAAGCGCGACCCGAAGGAAGGCTCGGGATATTACGTACTGCGCAGCACAACGATGCCCGCCGTAATAGTCGAGTGCGGATTTTTATCAAACGCGAATGATAAATATCTGTTGCAGCAGGATGAGTATCAGGAAAAAATTGCGTGGGGTATTTATTTGGGAATAATTAAGTATTTCGAAGCTGGGAAGTGAAAGGCTGAAAGGCTAAAATGCGAATTAGACACGGATTTAACGGATATTCACGGATTGACACGGATTTAGAATTGCTTGTTTTAATCCGTGTCAATCCGTGAAAATCCGTGTAATCCGTGTCTAATAAGTGTTTTGTGTGTTTATTTTTTTCGCAAGATATCAAGTGCATGATTTGCTAAGCCGACTAGATTTTGGCTCACTTGCTGGATTTGTACTCATATATTCTCTCGGACAAATATTTAAGCTGCTCAGTAACATCATTTATAATCGCTTTTATCGCCGCCGTTACAGCCACACATATTATAAGAGCCGTAATTAATGGATATTTAACCGTATGTAGTGTTGTGAGCAATGCTTCTTCATCAGGAATATGAAATCCGTCTGACAGTCTTATGAACAATGAGAAATTTAATATAGCCAATACAACATCTAAACCAATAAACAGCCAAAAAATTGTTTTACTTCTGGATAAGTTAATCATATTATGTCACCTAATGTCTTCTTATTTATCATAATGAGTCCACATTCTCAGAATATGAACAACTCCCTTATAGTAAGTTCCATTTTTATCGGCTTCATTTTCAGCGTTCGAAAGGACTTCATAAATGAAGCGATGTTGCTCATTGATTCGGCGCGAATAGTAGCCTTGCAAATCTCCTATTAATTTTTCATATGGCGGAGGATTCTGGTACGGATTCATTGATACAATTCCGACAAGCTCTTTAGCTTTTTTCGAATAAGAACCGCCCATTCGTTTAGTAAACCTAAGTCTTTCTCGGCTTGCTTTGATAGAATAACTTTATACATCAAAGTTAACCTCCGCAGCATCAATTCCATCTTCAAGCGGTTCTGCCGCAGCGGCTTTTATTGAAGCAACCATGCCCGGAATTGAGTGTAGGTATAATGTTTCCTTAGTATTACTGCTACCTTATTATCGTCTGAAACAATGGTAAAAGGTTCGTTGTATTGTGTTACATTATCAAGAACGCTGTCAAAGTCTTTTTGTGCTGTGTTAGCGGTAATGTGTCTCATGCTTTGTGATGCCTCCTTTTTATTGCGTTTACGCCTTCCTAACAAAAATACTAGCCGAATAAGGATTCTCGCTATTAATCTCCATTTTCACAAAATCCTCGACAACAAACCCGACCGACTGCAACTCCCTATAATACCCGTCTCTACTCCGCGCCCGTCCCGGTACAAGAGGAATCAATACCTCGACCTCTGTACCCTCGCCATTTTTTGTACAACGCAAACTAGGCGT
>CAZJLW010000027.1:0-5487 GCA_964546895.1 uncultured Eubacteriales bacterium
TGGACGGACGGGTTGTGTCTGTGCCGAGTGGGCAACAGGTGGGTTTGTGATATAGAAAAAACGGATACCCCAAAAAGGTATCCGTTTTGCTATTCACTATTACTTCCTCCCGCTACGTCTCTTACCCTCTCCGCTTCATCTCCTGCTCCCAAAAAACATTCATTTTCTCTTGGGATTTCTTTCTGGCATCGTCGCGTTGGCGAATCGGAATATAAATATCGCCTTGCTTGTTACAGTCGAAATACCACCCATGACTTTTGTAATCATAATACTCAAAGTCTTTGCGGGCTTCGTCATATTCGAACTCGGAGTTAGGTAGCCATTCTGAAAAAACATAGTTCCATGTATCGCGTATTGCTTGCGCGAATTGTTCTCTTTGCTCGAAAGGTATTAGCGGTGTTGTAAATATCGCGTATAATCCGTTTATTTGAAGACTTACCATGTCCGGAGGTATGTTTTTCATATCGTCGGGGTGAAAAATACCTCGACCGACGAAGTAAATAAACTCGCCCGTTTCCTCATCAACATCGTAACACATCTCTACTTCGCAATGCTTGATTGCATCGGATTTACTAAACAGCTTGCTTGTGTTTTCAAGCAGTGTATGGACATCGGCTTTTGGGTCAAAATCAAAGGCAGGAATGTCAGCGGTGTTCCGTACGCCGGGCATTTTATGGCGGTTCGTTCTACCGGCGACTGTGAACGGCGTAACTACAGTAATGTATGGGGTCATATTGCGTCCTCCATGTCTAAATTTTAAGTTGCTGACTGTCACTCTTTTGGGCAGATTAGTCGCTATGCGTAAGTGGCACAGAGAAGGCGGAAAGCCGAAGCGCTTCTTAAATGCTTTTGCAAACCCTGTATGGGTTTCGAACCCGTACGCCACCGCAACATCGAGTATTTTTTTGCCCTGCGACAAGTCATACTTCGCGTAATCAAGTTTTCGACGGGTTACATAGTTCATCACCGGCGTCCCGGTCAGAGCCATAAATACCCGGCAGAAGTGATAAGTAGAATAGTTAGCCACACGCGCCAATTCATCGACGCGGATGTTCTCTGCAATTCTGCGGTCGATTTCATCCAGAACCGATTGAATCGTAGCTTCGTATTCCATTGCGACACCTCTTTCAACTTGATGCCGTTATTTTAACATGGAGAAATTTTTGCCGCTATTCCTGTCTTGCTGCTATGCGCACCCTACGAAACCGCACCAATCAACCCCCGTGCTTTCTCTGTCAGCTTCCAAAAATCCCCAGCCTTAACAGCCCCGGTATCCACCAAACTACCGCCAATCCCAAACCCCTTTATCCCAGCGTCCATAAACGCCCGAATATTCTTCTCATCAACACCGCCGACAGCAAAATAAGGAATATGCGACAGCGGCCCCATAACAGCTTTAATATAATCCAACCCCAAAACCCCCGCCGGGAACAACTTAACCACATCAGCCCCGGCATTAACGGCAGTCATTATCTCAGTAGGCGTAAGCGCCCCGGGCAGCGAAACCAGCCCCAGCTCTTTAGTCCGTTTGATAACACCAACATTAACATCGGGCGAAATAATGTACCGCGCCCCACATTCACAGGCAACATCCACATGCTCAGCCGTAAGAACCGTCCCCGCGCCAAGCAACACTTTATCCCCCAGCCGCTCATTAATAATCTTCAACGACTCAACCGTTTCCTGTATAGTATCTTTATTCGTATGATCGAACGTTACCTCGACCAATCGTATTCCACCCTCATAAAGCGCCGAAACTGTATCAAACATCTGCTGCGGCTTGACCTTCCTAATAATAGCTACAATCTTACCTTGCAGCAGTTTCTCAAGAGTATCCACGGATTCCCCTCCTAACGTATGTCTTACCACTCGGCAACGGTCTGATCTTGATTTCTCCAAACCGGATTAATCCAGTCATGCGACACGGCCGCCCGCGCTCTCACGTATTCCTCGTTAACCTCAATTCCAAGCCCCGGCTTGCCCGAAAGCGAAACGAACCCGTCTTTATAAATGATATCGCCCTTGTCAGAAATATAATCCAACACGTCATTACCGACATTATAATGAATCCCCAAGCTCTGCTCCTGAATGATAGCGTTAGGCGTACAAGTATCAAGCTGCAAGCACGCCGCCAGCGCGATAGGCCCGAGCGGGCAGTGCGGCGCGACGGCCACGTCATAAGCTTCAGCCATAGCCGCAATCTTCTTGCACTCCAAAATCCCCCCGGCATGTGACAAATCCGGCTGAATAATATCCACAACACCCATCTCAAACAAACGTTTAAAATCCCAGCGGCTGAACATTCTTTCGCCAGTAGCAATCGGTGCAGAAGTATAATGCGCGAACTGTTTGAACGCCTCCATATTCTCTATAAGCACAGGCTCTTCAATAAACATAAGGTTATAAGGCTCAAGCTCGCGGCACAATATCTTCGCCATGCCTTTATGTACGCGCCCGTGAAAATCTACCGCAATCCCAAAATCACTGCCGCAGCGTTCGCGAATGGCGGCAACCCTATCCGTGACGGCACTTATCTTACTGAAATCATCAAGATAATGCAGTTCTTCCGTAGCGTTCATTTTAATAGCCGAAAATCCCTGCATCTTTTTCTCATACGCGGCGTCGGCTACGTCGTTCGGTCTGTCGCCGCCGATCCACAGGTATGCCTTGATTTTGTCGCGGCAGCTGCCGCCCAGCATTTCGTACACAGGCATATTATACAGCTTGCCCTTGATATCCCACATGGCCTGCTCAATGCCCGCAATAGCGCTCATCAGCACCGGACCGCCGCGGTAAAATCCCGCACGGTACAGCACCTGAAACATGTCCTCAATTTTACGCGGGTCTGCGCCCAGCACGTATACACTCAGCTCTTTAACGCAAGCTTCGACCGTGCTTGCCCTGCCCTCTACGACCGGCTCGCCCCAGCCGACATAGCCATCGTCCGTCGTCATTTTTAAGAACAACCACCGCGGAGGTACTTTAAATAATTCGATTTTAGCGATTTTCATAGTGTCACTCCTCTGATTTTCGTAGGTTTACTATCTTAAACAAGTATACAAGCATAAATATTTAGTGTCAACATGTAAATAAACATGTTAAAAAATCATTGACATGGGTAACGTTAGGTGTTAGGATACATGTGTAATGTGCATTTAATTATATATTTTATGAAAGGATGCTTGTTAAACATGCCTAAAAAATTGAGACTTGCTATGATAGGAGCGGGCAGCCGCGCCAATGCCGTTATTTATCCGGCTTTTAACTCGTTGCCGGATGTTGAGTTCGTCGGAATATGCGACATCGACCTCGAAAGGCTTAACAAAACAGCAGACAAGTATAATATACAGAACCGCTACGGAAAAGAAGGCGTCAACGACTACAAGCGTATGATAGCCGAGCAGAAGCCAGACGCAGTAGCCGTCATCGGCCAGCCGCATATCATGTACGACATTTGGCTGTGGTGCCTTGAACAAGGACTGAACCTGTATATTGAAAAACCGTTCGCCATGACGATTCATCAAGCGCGGATTCTGGAGAACGTAGCAAAAAAGAACAACTGCATAACCCAGGTCAGCTACCAGAGACGCTACACGCCGATGGTGACGATGCTGCACGAAAAATGTCTCGAACGCGGCCCGATAGTTCACGCCGTGTGCAAATTCTATAAGAACGAAATAACCGACTTTACCAGAGCAAGGGATCATATGTTTGACGACTGCGTACATGCGATCGATTCGTTAAGATATCTATGCGGTGGCGAAGTTGTAAAAATCGATAGCCACGTAAAAAATATCCGGACGACGGACATCAACTTCATCTCCGCGACGCTGCATTTCGACAACGGCGCTAACGGTTACATACTTAACAGCTGGTCGAGCGGCAAGCGCATTTTCTCAGTAGAGATTCACGCACCCGGTATTTTCGTCGAAGCCGAGCATGAGGACAAAGCTTTTCTGTACGCCGACGGCGACGTCAAGGGCGTTATGTATGACACGCGAGAGGTGTCAGGCAGCGAGGACAACTACGTGTTCACCGGAGTAAAAGCCGCCGCGGCTGATTTCGTTAACGGCTGCTTAACCGGCAAACAACCGGCTTGCAACTTCTCGGACGCTATTAAGACTACTGAGATTGCTGAAATTATTTTGGCTCAGGGGCTTCTCTCTGGAAGGTGATTGAATGGACATGAAAGTAAACATTGCAATAATCGGCGCGGGCGGTATCGCGAACAGCGTACACCTCCCGTCGCTTACAATAATGAAGCAGGTAAACATAGTCGCGATATGCGATATCTTCAGCGACAAGGCTAAAAAACTTGCCGACAAATTCAATATCCCAAACGTTTACGAGTCGTACCATAAAATGCTCGACGAGGTTAAACCCGAGGCCGTGTTCGTACTGACGCAGCCGGACACGCTGTTTCGCATAGCGAGCGATTGCCTGAAAATGGGCGTCCATGTGTTCATGGAAAAGCCTATGGGCATCACGACATTTCAGGCCGAAAGCTTGTACGCCATCGCGAAGGAGCAGTCGCGCGTGTTGCACGTCGGCTTCAATCGCCGCGCAATACCTCTCGTAACACACGTGCTGTCGATATTGCGCGACATTACAGAAATCAATCATGTACAGGGCTTCTTCTATAAGAACGGATCGGCATCGTTCTACGGCGGTTGCGCGTCGGCGTTTGAGTGCGACGTCGTACACTGCATAGACTTGGTGCGCCATATCGCCGGAGGTAAGGCAGTGTCCGCGCAAATGATTAAGAACCAAACGGACAGCTCCGTGTATAACGCGTTTTATTCGCTCATAAGCTTTGACAACGGCGTAACGGGCGTAGTCACTGCCAATTACAACACGGGCGGACGCGTTCACGGCTTCGAGATACACGGCAACAAAGCCAGTGCGTATATTAATCTCGGCTTTGGAGGGCAAGCGTGCGACGCCAGAATACTGACGGCGACCGGTGCGGGCAGCTTTTCGATATCGTCGAAGGGCGCGGGTAATTTCGAGTGCAAAACGCTTGACGGCCTAGAAATAGCAGGAAGCGACAAATACGAAATATATTACGGCTACTATAAAGAGGACGAGGATTTCGTGAACAGCCTGATTAATCCCGGCAGCGTTTCTTATAATATAGAAGAAGCGGTCGAGACGATGCGGCTGTGCGATATGCTCGCCGCAAGCTGTAAATGACGAGGTGATTGCTATGTTAATGAAGATACCGAAATATTTTACGCCTGATTTTGTTAAGCTCATAATGGAGCTTGGACACGGCGAGGAGCTTCTTATTGCGGATGGCAACTTTCCGCAGAAGTCGAAAAACAGAGAAACAGTTTACCTTCCGGTGACGTCGATAGCCGAGCTGCTGCGCGATATGCTCGAGTTTTTCCCGCTGGATTATCTTGCGAGCTGCCCCGCGGCGGTTATGGAAGGCGCTAAGACCAACGGCGTGTTCGAGGAATATATAAAGGTAATCAATACCGTAAA
>CAZJLW010000027.1:5587-18783 GCA_964546895.1 uncultured Eubacteriales bacterium
TGAGCGACCGCTTCGACGTCGAGCGAAACACCGTCAGAAAGGCACTGAAGCTGCTCGTGGACGAGGGTATAGTCGAGAAGTTCCCCGGTCTCGGTACGAAAATAGTAACCGACAAGGAGCATAAGCGAGCCGAACCACCGTCGCACGAGGGTTCTTTTGCGAAGGGCAACATACTGCTCATCGCACAGGAGAACTATTTCACGAGGGATAAGAACGAGGATTTTCACCTCAATCTGTTTAAACGGTTTGAAAAAATAATTACATCGTATGGTTACAACATGATTTTGCGTTCGATGTCGGAGGATTTTAATCTGGCGGAGACAATTGCGAGTGCGCAGCCCGTCGGCATTATCGTCGACAGCTACAACAAAGAGGAGGTTTACGAAAATATAGCCGCGTTGAAAATACCGGCTGTATCGATAAACCACTACACGCCGCTGATTACGAGCGTAGTCAGCGACAACACAGACGGCGCATACACCCTGACGAAAATGCTCCTCGACGCGGGGCATAAAAAAATAGCTATTATAAAAGGAAAGAGAAGCTACCAAACGACCGTCGAGCGTATGCTCGGCGTGCAAAGCGCTTGCCTTGAAGCGGGGATTAAGCTGGACGAGGAGTTTGTTTTCCCGGGCGACTGGCTTTTTCAGACGGGCTACAGCGTATGCGAAAAAATATTTGCGCTCGACGAGACGGCGCGCCCGACAGCACTGTTCGCCTTCAATGACGAGATGGCGTACGGCGCGATGTCGTATTGCGCGAAAAACAACATAAAAATTCCGGAAACACTAAGTATCGTAGGCTTTGACAAATCGGTCAGATACGTAAACATCCTGCCCAGTGTAACTACGCAGGACGTAAATATCGACTCGATGGTGCAATATGCGTTTATGTATCTGCTAAGCAGAATAAACGGAGCTGATTTTTTGTGTAACGCGAAAATAGAAATAGAAACCGTTCTTGTAGATTGCGGTACTATTGCGAAGCCGCTGATATAGCGGCTTTTTTTATTATGAGAGGATGGTATTGATGTTCAAAGGAAAGATTAAGCTAGCGATTCTTATTGACGAGCCGATGATTAACAAAATGTTTAAGGAAGAAGACTTCGCCTTTATCAAGACATTTGCTGATATCGTCAACGAGAACGCCTACGAAAACAAAATGACTGCCGACTACGCCAAAAAATGGCTGAAAGACGCCGACGCGTGCTTCACGTGCTGGGGTTCGCAGATGTTTACGAAGGACATACTGGACTGCGCGCCTAAGCTGAAAATAATACTGCACGGCGCGGGTACGCCGAAGGCCGTAGTCACGGACGAGGTGTGGGAACGCGGCATAAGAGTTGCGTCGTGCGCGCCTGTTATCGCGATCGACGTAGCCGAGACTACGATAGGCGCGATGATTTTCAGCCTTAAGCACATGGCGGATTACAACAACATTATCCAGAAGAAAGAATGGGGTTCGAAGAAGGGTAGCATTGACCAGCCGAACAACGTCGACCTGCTGAAAAATAAAATAAAACGTCTTAACTGGATGCTGACGGTCGGCATAGTAAGCTGCTCGCATGTCGCGAAAAATCTGATAAGGTTCCTGAAGCCGTTCGGCGTAAATATTTTGCTCTACGATCCGTACATGACGCAGAACGATGCAAGAGAACACGGCTTTACGCTGTGCGGGCTTGACGAGCTTATGGCGAAGAGTGACGTAGTCACGCTGCACGCTCCGAAGCTCGACGAAACCAACAACCTCATAACAAAGGAGCGCCTTGCGATGATGCAGGACGGCTCGCTGCTTATCAACACGAGCCGCGGTACTGTAGTGGATCAGGTCGCGCTTACTGAGGAACTGAAATCCGGACGTATCAGCGCGTATCTCGACGTGTTTGAGTCGGAGCCGTTATCGGCCGACAGCGAGCTTATCGGCTTGGACAACGTAATTTTGACGCCGCATATCTCCGGCGGTCATACGCTTAACGGCAGCCGTGAAAGAGGAAAGTACCTGATTGAGCAGCTTCATTCATATTGTACATTAGGGTCGCTCAAAAACGAAACTATTGAAGACATGCTTGACAGAATGGCATAGCTGTGATGTAATAATCACAAAAAATATTCATAAAATAGGGGGAATTTATGTGAACATGTATAGCATATTTACCAAACCGTTCAAAAGTTTATCGGTTGACGAACTGGCCAAGAAAGTTACTTCTCTTGGGTTTAACGCGATAGAGTTCCCGCTCAGGGACGGCTTCCAGGTGGAACCGGCTAACGCCGTCCGCGACTTGCCGAAGTTCGCCGAAACACTTAGCGGCTACGGTATTAAAATTTCCAGCGTAGCAGGCAGCACGGACGAACATGTTTTTGAAGCTTGTGCGAAAACAGGCGTTAAGATACTGCGTATTATGGCACCCGGTGATAAAGATAAGACATATTTCGAGCTGGAAAAGGAATTTATCGACCGCTTGGAAAAGATCGTTCCACTCACGCAGCGCTACGGCGTTACGCTCGGCATACAGAACCATTACGGAAAAATGGCGTCCTCGACGATGGAGCTGTACCGTATCATAGAACGCTTCGACCCGAAGAATATCGCGGCCATCTGGGACGCGGCGCACAGCGGCCTTGCCGGTGAGGTAATGGACAGCGCGCTCGATATTATTTACGACAGAATGTGCCTTATCAACTTCAAGAACGCGTACTACAAACGCGTAAACGGACCGGAAGCACCGGCCGCGAAGTGGAAGCCATACTTTACGCTCGGCCGTCACGGTCAGGCCGATTACGCCGCAATTGTCGCGTACATCAAAAAGCGCGGCTACGCGGGAGATATTTGCCTACCCGCCGAGTATACGGACGAAGCGAGCGTCGAGAGCCTTGTAGTCGAGGAGCTTGCGTATATTAAGTCGTTGATGTGAGATTGTCTCGGTGAGGGGGAAGCGCGTTGAAGCCAAAAGCATTGGTACTGCCATGCCACAAACAGCTCGTTCAAGTTTGCGACGAAAACACGCTCGCGCTTATTAACGAGCGGTTTGACGCTACGTACATACAATCCGAAAATGACATAACAGAGCAGGAAGAGCGGGAAATCATAGGCGGATACGATATAGTGTTGACGTCGTGGGGTTCGCCCGTTATCGGCGCGGAGACTTTAGCCGCCGCCAAAAATTTGAAATACATCGGTCACGCGGCAGGTTCAGTCAAAAACCGCGTACCGTTTGAAGCGTTCGGGCGCGGCGTGAGGGTATTCTCCGCCGCTCCGCGTATCGCTTACAGCGTCGCGGAGTATTGCCTTGCGGCTATTATGACTAGCCTGAGGTTTTTGCCGACGTTTAACACGGCGCTGAGTAATAACGGCTGGAAGATTAGCAACTTGAAGGGCTATGAGCTGCGCGGAATGAAGGTTGGAATAGTTTCGCTGAGTTCGACGGCGCGGGCGCTTATACCGCTGCTGAAGCTGTTCGAGTGTGAGATATTGGCGTATGATCCGTATTGCTCAGATGAACAGTTCGCAAAGCTCGGCATAAAAAAGGCGTCGCTTGAAGAAGCGATGTCGTGTCGCGTAGTTTCCATACACGCGCCGCTGCTGCCAGAGACTAAGGGGATGATTACGGCGGACTTGCTTAAGCTTATCCCTGACGGCGGGCTGTTCGTGAACTCGTCGCGCGGTAACATTATCGATCAGGCGGCTTTGGTCGCGGAGCTGAAATCCGGACGCTTTAACGCGGCGCTCGACGTATTCGAGAAGGAGCCGCTGCCCGAGAACCACGAGCTGCGCTCGCTAAGTAACGTCTTGGCTACGCCGCACGTTGCGGGCGCGTCCGTGCAAGGGCATCTGTCGCTAATGGGAGCGGTGGTCTGCGATATCGTAGCGGCTATCGACGGAAAGGAAACAGCGTACGAAGTTGATCCTGGCAAATGGGATTTGCTTGCTTAATGACATAACAGAGTTTAAAGAAAGAGAGTTGGTTAAATGTCAACTAAGAAACTAAGTCTGGGTCAGCGGATAGTTAAGGATCTTAAAAAATTTTGGGGGCTTTACCTTCTCCTTTTGATACCGCTTGTTTATGTTTTTATCTTTAACTATGTACCGATGTACGGCGTTACGATTGCCTTTCGGCGGTTTAATATCCGGCAGGGCATTCTCGGCAGTCCGTTTGTTGGGCTGTATCATTTTCAGCGATTCCTAAGCAGCGCCAAGGCGTTCGAGATTATCGGTAATACTCTTGCAATAAGCCTTTACAGCCTTGTTATCGGCTTTCCGTTGCCGATAGTGCTTGCGCTCGGCCTTACGCATATGCGGCACGGCGGATACAGAAAGTTTATTCAAATGATTTCTTATGCGCCGCATTTTTTGTCTGCCGTTGTTCTCGTCGGGCTGATTTCGCAGGTGCTTAATCTACGCTTCGGTATCGTCAACCGCGCAATTATGGGATTGGGCGGCGAAGCCATTAACTTTATGGGCTCGGACAAATACTTCAGGCATGTGTTCGTCTGGTCGGGGTTATGGCAGGAGGCCGGTTACTCTTCCATTATTTTTATTTCGGCGCTGGCTTCGGTTGATACCGAGCTGCACGAGGCCGCTGTTATTGACGGCGCGTCCATCTGGAAACGCATCACGCATATTGACATTCCGTCCATCATACCGACTGTTGTTATTATGCTGATATTACGTATGGGTTCGCTCTTTGGGGTCGGCTTCGAAAAAATATTCCTCATGCAGAATCCCCTTAACACTAAGGTCAGCGAGGTTATAGACACTTACGTCTATAACGTAGGCATTAACTCCGCGCGCCCGGATTTCTCATTCGGTGCGGCGGTCGGGCTTTTCCAAAGTGCCATAGGCTTCGTGCTTGTTATGGGCACGAACGCCATTTCGCGGAAGCTTACCGAACACGGCTTGTGGTGATGAACAGGGGGGATTAGATGAAAACGAAGGCTTCTACAAAAAAGGGTTTTGGCGGCGATTTATCGTTTCACATAGTTAACTACACTGTGCTTACCATTTTTATGTTGATAATATTGTACCCGCTTGTTTATGTCGTTTCCTGCTCGTTCAGCTCCGCTATGGCGGTGCTGACAAACCGGGTGTGGCTGTATCCGATCGAGATAAATTTCGATTCGTACAAGGCGATTTTTCAGCACAGGCTACTCATGTCCGGCTACGCTAACGCGATGCTTTATATGATCGCAGGTACGTTCGTTAACGTCGTCTTGCTGCTGCTCTGTGCGTATCCGCTGTCGCGTAAGGATTTCGGCGCGCGGAAGTATTTCATCTATTATTTTGCGGTTACGATGTTTTTTAACGGCGGCATGATTCCTAACTACCTGTTGGTTAAAAACCTCGGGATGATGGATTCGCGGTTTGCACTGATTATTCCGTTCGCGTTTTCTTGTTACAACATGGTTATCGTGCGTACATATTTTGCCAACAGCATTCCGTTTGAGCTGTTGGAGGCGTCACAGGTTGACGGCTGCACCGATATCGGCTTCTTCTTTAAAATAGCGCTCCCGCTTGCGAAGCCGGTTATCGCTGTTATGGTTTTGTTCCACGCTATAGGGCATTGGAACGGTTACATGAGGGCGCTGTTGTATTTGAACACTCCGTCGAAATATCCGCTGCAGCTTGTTATCCGCGATATTTTGTTTATAACGAAGCTGCCGCAGGAGGTTCTTAATGCGATGGGCGACTCAAAGCTTGAGGAACTTACGAATGTTATTGAGCTGCTTAAGTATTCGGTTATCGTCGTCGGCTCGCTGCCGGTGCTGATACTGTATCCGTTCGTGCAGAAGTATTTTGTTAAGGGCATTATGATAGGTTCGGTAAAAGGCTGATTTTGGCTTTTACAATAAAATTTATAATGAAGGGAAAGTGAATTTATGAAAAAATCGTTTGGCATGAAAGTGGTTAGCTTGGCTGTCGTTTCTGCGCTGCTTGTTACAATGGCTCCCGGCCCGGTCAGCAACACAACCGTATCGGCGGCGTCCGCAGCGAAAATAACGTACACAAAGCCTCCCGTATCACCGACGTTTGCGCAGCTGCCGAAAACATCGAACATCCAGGCTGCACACGGCTTGCCGATAGTCCCGGCAGGCAAATCCGTTACGCTTAAGCTGTTCGCACCGCTCGCAACGCGTAACGATAACTTCGTAGACAACGAATTTACGAAGCTGATCCAAAAAGATACCGGTTTGAAACTCGAGTTTGTAACGGCTCCGGCTTCCGATGCTCAAAGTAAACGCAACCTGCTTCTTGCCTCAAACGACTATCCCGACATTATAGTCGCGCGCGGAATGAAGCCGGCGGAAGTCAACATGTACGCCGAGCAGGGCATTTTTATCCCGCTCGATGATCTCATCAAGGATTACGCACCGAACACGCAAAAGGCTTGGAAAGAATATCCGAACGCTAAGCTTATAACGACGATGTACGACGGCAAGGTTTATTCGCTTCCGGACATCAACGACTGCTATCACTGCCGCCGCGGCGAAGGCCGTCTGTGGTTCTACCGTCCTTGGATGGATAAGCTTAACAGCAACAAGCTGCCCGAAACTACGGCTGAGCTTAAGGATTATTTATTGAAGATTAAGAATAACGATCCGAACGGCAACGGCAAAAAAGACGAGGTTCCGCTTGCGTTTAACAAGAGCGAAATGCTCAGAGGTTTAAATTATTTTGCGAACGCGTTCCAGGTTTATCCGAACGGCGGATACAGACTGGACAACGACAAGATCGTTGCTGCGTTTACAACCGATCAGTTTAAAGACACTCTCGTTTACATGAACGACCTTTACAAGAATGGGCTTATTCTTGCAGATGCGTTCTCAATTGAGAACAAAGACCTCGTAACTATCGGCGAAACTCCCGAAGGTCCCGTTATCGGCAGCCTTATCGGCTGGGGTCCTGAGGCCGGAACAGCCAAGGCCGGCGACACGCTTCGCTGGTTCGACTTCTTTGTAATGCCGACCATCAAGGGACCGACAGGCCAAAGAAACGCTATCCAGACCGGACAATGGAACGCCGTACAAAACGTATACTTCGTAACCGACAAGTGCAAAGAGCCTATCGCGGCTGTAAGACTTGGCGATCTGCTTCTGTCTGACTATTACGGCTACTCGGCTTATATCGGACCGGAAGGCACCGGCTGGACATACTCGACTGACGGAACAAAGGGTATCGGCGGCGGCACTGCTACTTACAAAGAGCTTGTTACTTACGGCGCACAGAAAATGAACACGTCGTGGGATCAGGTTGTTCAGAGCTTCAGATCTGAGCAGGTTCGTCTTGACTTAGCTGCTGAGAATGCCGACATGATTTACAAGTTCTTAGACGGCGACTATTCGCTTCGCGGCGAAATCGGTAAGCTTAAAGAGAACAGCGGCGCTTACAACGAAATAATGAAGTATTACGGCTCCAAGAAGCAGCTGGAACCTTATGTGTTCGACGAAAAGTACATCGTTCCGCCGCTCATTTACGAATCGAAGTCCGGCGCGGACGCAGAAGCTTCCGACATCACTACGGTTATTGATAACTACTTCAAACAGAAGGTCGCCGAGTTCGTAACCGGCGCCGACAACATCAACACTAACTTCCCGGCTTTTGTTAGCGAGCTTAACAAAATGGGATTGCAGAAGCTGCTTGGTCACATGCAGAAGGCTTATGAGACTAAGTACAAAAAGAAATAATGTATAAAACCTTGTTTACAAATGTTTCCACAACCCACGGAGAATTTTTTAAATGTGTTTGACAATTAATATTGTTTGGATATACTTTTTAAAAAAGAAAGGTGGGTTTGTAGTGGAAGCGAACGAAAAGGTTATTGAGGCGTTAAAAAGCGCCGGTAAGCCGCTGAAAAGTGCGGAGATAGCAGAGATGGCCGGTGTTGATAAGAAAGAAGTCGATAAGGCTATCAAGAAGCTTAAGGCTGACGGAGTTGTTGAGTCGCCTAAGAATTGCTTTTATGCGCTGAAGGCGTAAGGAGTTGTAGAGGTAAAGGTAAAGCCCTGTGAGAGGAGTTGGTCTCACGGGGCTTTTTTTGGGTTTTACACTTTTGGGGGTTATCTTTGTAATAGCTCTTCTTCTTTTATGGGTGATTGGAGTGCGGTGTTAAGAGGTACTACTGCGAGCGTCATACCAAGTGGCGCCAAAACTTTTAAGACTGTATCTATTTGCGGGCTTGTTTCTCCTCGCTCCATGCGCGCTATTACGGGTTGTTTAACGCCGCTTAGTTCTTCAAGTTTACGCTGAGATACGCCGCGCTTTTTACGGGCACGTGCGATTTCTACCATCATGGCTACTCTGAGGTCGCTGGCGACTATTTCTTCAGCAGTAAAAAGCTCTTTTTCTAAGTCGTCCCAACTTATCCCTATCGCGTTCGCTCCGCGTTCACGTAAGTCGGCTAATGCTGTTTTTGCTTTATTTAGTTCGGCAGTATATTGTGCTTCGCTATTCATTAATATCGCCTCTTTCTTTGTGGTCTGCTAAGTTGCATTTTGCTTGGTCAATTTCTCGCAGGGGAGTTTTCTGGGTTTTTTTGACGAAATAGTGGAGAAGTATAAAGCTGCTGCCGTCCCAAGCCGCGAATAATATTCTGTCTCTTATTGGTCTAAGCTCCCATATATCTCCGTCTAGGTGTTTAATATATGGCTCTCCAGCAGCCTTTCCCTCTTCGCGTAAATATTTTATGTAGTCTTGGATTTTTCGGAGCTTAATACGACTGTCTTTATCGCCCTTGGCGGCTAAATCTCGCAAATAATCTGCCACTAGACTTTTACCGTTTTTGTCCTTGTAAAATATTATGTCGTACAATTAATTTCCCTCCCTATGAAAATAGTATACTTAAAAGTTATCACATTGTAAACAATTGTTATCGTAGGACTTTTTCCTTTTGGCACAAAATTTTTCGAACATATTTTTACAGCATAAATATCCCTCGAAAAATAAAAACTAATCAAACGAGGAGGGAAAAAATTATGCGAACTTCTAAATATATAGTGTTACTTCTTTTTATATTTTTATTAACGGGCTGCACGGGAATGCTAAACTCCGCTGTCGTAGTCAGCCCGGCTGTCACTAACACGGATAACTTAACTCCGTCGGTAATTATATTACCGGAAGCAAGCCCGTATGTAGTAAATCCGTCTGTGGCAAATCCATCAGTAACCAGCCCATCCGGTGCAGTTTACTACGACACCGTCATGCCGTACTTACCGAACGAATTCCCGACTGATCAACCATCAGCCACCATAGCTGAATTCAAAACCACCTTTCTAAAAAACCCGGTGGCGCGAGCGACAAACGTAAAAATAGCCAGCAACTCCATAAACGGCAAGGTTATTTTACCGGGTGAGACTTTTTCATACAACGAAACCGTAGGGCCAACAACGAAGAAAAACGGTTATAAAAAGGCACAGATTTTTATCAAAGGCAAAAAAGAGATGGGTTACGGCGGGGGAGTATGTCAGGTTTCGAGTACGCTATACAACGCCGTGCTGCAAGGCGGCTTCGCCGTAGTCGAGCGGCATTCGCACTCGCTGCCAGTTAGCTATGTTGATAAGGACAAGGATGCCGCGACGTCCTACGGCGGTATCGATTTCAAATTTACGAACAACAGGACGTACCCCGTCACGATACAAAGCGAATCCGACGCCACATCTGTGACCGTCAGGATAGTACGCGCGTAAACGCTTCCAAGCTTTCACACAATGGCTTTTCCCTAATATAATGGTAATGAACTATTTTTTAGGGAGGCTTTTAGTTGGAGAAGATTGTTGAGTTGTTTAACATATCAAAAAATTACCACGAACCGGCGTCCGAGACAAAGGCCATTACCGACGTCAGCTTTTATGTATACGAAGGTGAGTTCGTCAGCATTGTCGGCCCGAGCGGCTGCGGCAAGTCGACGATTCTGTCGATAATCAGCGGCTTGCTGTCGCCGTCGTCCGGCTCGGTGCTGATTCGTGGCAAGCCCAACACGGAAAACAACGGCTCTGTCGGCTATATGTTGCAGCGCGATCATTTATTTGACTGGCGTAACATACTGCAAAACGTAACGCTCGGGCTGGAGGTCAAGAACAGGCTCACGGATGAGAACGTCGGGTACGTGAAGGATTTGCTCGAGCTGTACGGCTTGAAGGATTTCGCAAAGCATTACCCGTCGCAGCTTTCGGGCGGCATGAGGCAGCGAGCCGCGCTTATCCGGACGCTTGCGCTGAAACCGGAGCTGCTGCTGCTTGACGAGCCGTTTTCGGCGCTCGACTACCAGACGCGTCTTAACGTTGCCGACGATATTACCGGCATCATTCGCAAGGAAAACAAAACAGCGATTTTAGTTACTCACGACATTTCGGAAGCGATAAGCACATCGGACAGGGTTATTGTACTGTCGAACCGTCCCTCTACCATCTCAAACATTTACGAAATCAAACTGACATCAGAAAACAAAAGCCCCTTAAAGGCCAGAGAAGCGCCGGAATTTCGGCATTACTTCAACGCTATATGGAAGGAGCTGAACAAAAATGTCTAGCGAACACCAGACGTATCTAGTAAAACTCAAACGCGGGAAAATGTTCGTCAAGCTAATGCAGGTATTGATTTTCGTGTCGATTTTCGCGGCGTGGGAGGTGGCAGCGCGGCTTGAACTGATTGATCCGTTCATATTCAGCCAGCCGTCGCGCATACTAAAGGCTATCATAAAAATGTCGTCTGACGGCAGCCTGTTTCTGCACATCGGTGTAACTATGGCGGAGACGGTCGTGGGCTTCGCGCTTAGTATGCTGCTCGGGCTTGCGATAAGCGTAGTGCTGTGGTGGAACGGCACTGTTAACCGCGTGCTGAATCCGTATCTCGTTGTGCTGAATAGCCTGCCGAAAACGGCACTCGCACCGATTATAATCGTGTGGGTCGGCAATAATGTAAAATCCGTAATCGTTACGGCGCTGTTGACGTCGATAATCGTCACCGTTTTAACGATACATGGCGGATTCGCAGAGGTCAGCGCCGATAAAATCAAGCTCGTGCGCTCGTTCGGCGGCTCGAAGAAGCAGATTTTGTTCAAGGTTGTACTGCCGTCCAGCGTCCCGGCTATCATCAGCTCTTTGAAAATCAACGTCGGACTGTCGTTTGTGGGGGTTATTGTCGGGGAGTTCCTCGTGGCGCGAGCCGGGCTTGGGTATTTGATAGTGTACGGCAGTCAAATTTTCAAGATGGACTGGGTTATGATGTCCGTCACGATTCTGTGTTTACTTGCGGCGCTTATGTATCGGTTTGTAGTTGTATTGGAAAAAAGGATTTGTCTTGGTCGGGGTAATTAGGTTAAAAGATGAATTAGACACGGATTAACCACGGATTTGCACGGATTAAAAGCTTTGCGATAATTAAATCCGTGCGAATCCGTTAAAATCCGTGGTTAAATATTATTATTTCCCCACCCGGCTCAACATATCAATTGACTAATATATAAAAAGGTAAGATAATTAAGAAAAATTTAGCAAAACATTCGGGAGCGCGCGATGCCAAAAAGCAGAGAAATACTGGAACGTATAAAAAACTCCATACAAAGCACTGCCAAGATTCCGATTTTGATATTGGACGGCGACTATAACGAGTATTTCACAGCCGAAATGAAAACGCCTCGAGCCGTCGAGCTTGAAACGCAAATCAAGGAGCTGATGAAGGAAAACGCGCGGTTGACGGAGAAGAAGGAGCAGCTTACGGCGCGCAAGCGGACGTGTATTAAGGATATTATGACCCTGACGGGAGTGGCGTTTGACGAGGACGGGACGCCCGGCGAGAAAAGCCGCATCGCAAAGACCGCCAAAAGCGGAATGAGCCATATGCACCACGAGGTTAATGAAATCAACGCGAAGCTGGCGGAAATAGACAACCTCATGAAAACAATCCCCGTGAAAATCGAACGCGCCAACGTCGCACTGTTGTATGAAACGGCGTCTCACTCGTACGGCAAAATAAAGAAGTCGCAGGAACGGTTGTCGGTTATTAACCCGCGCGTCGATGCGCTGCATAAAGAATTGAAAAGCCTGATAGACGAACGTGTTACGCTGGAGGAGGAAGTCGAGGCTTCGTATAAATTTCTGAATAAAACGCTGGGTGGTGACATTGTTAACGCACTCGACGCGGAATTTCTGGAAAAAGGGAAGAAGAAATGGTTTTAGGTATTGGTACGGATATTGTTGAAATCGAAAGGCTCGAACGTTCGGTTCGTAACGAAGCGTTTATGCGGAAGTGCTTCACTGCGAGCGAGCGAGCGGTGCTTGACGGGCTGTCGGAGCGCAGGAAGACGGAGTCCGCGGCCGGTTATTTCGCGGCGAAGGAGTCCGTAGCAAAGGCGCTTGGGACAGGCTTTGTGGGGTTCGGGTTCGTTGATATTGAGATAATGAAGGATGCGCGCAGCAAGCCGTACGTCGTGTTGCACGGCGGCGCGGCGGTTTTGGCGGAGGAAATACGCGCCACAAAAATTCATGTGACTATTTCGCATTGCGGACAGTACGCTACGGCGTTCGCGGTCTGCGAGGGTTAAGGGGAGTGAAGCTTATGAAGGTCGTATCATCACGGCAGTTTGAACGGCTTCAGGAATTGACGGCGGCGAGCTTGGGCATTCCGCAGTTGATTATGCTTGAAAACGCGGCAATACGTGCTGCGGAAATATGCCTGTCGTATTTGAAAACATGCACAGAGCGAAAGGCTTGTGTTCTGGCCGGTGCGGGGAAGGCGGGCGCGGTTGGGTTCGCGTTGGCGCGGCAGTTGTTTTTGTCGGATGTGGATGTCAGCGTGTATTTCATCGGTGACGCGTCCGATATTCAGGGCAACACCCATACGAACATGGAGATCGCCAAAAAGCTTTGCATTCCAATAAAGGCTGATGCGAGCAATAACATAATGGAAATAACATACGCGCTGGAAACAAGCGAGCTTGTTGTCGACGCGATAACGGGAATGGGGCTGCTGCACGGGTTCAGAGAAGGGCTTGAACCGCTGACGGAAGCCGTAAACACATATGCTAAGCATGTTATATCGATTGATATGCCGACGGGGATTAACCCCGACACAGGTAAGCTGATGGGAAGCGCTGTGCGCGCCGACGAGACGGTCGCGTTCTGCTACCCGAAGCTGGGAATGCTGCTGTACCCCGGCGCGGAGTACGTCGGAAAGATTCATCTGACCGACATACCGATACCGAAGTC
>CAZJLW010000027.1:18883-25938 GCA_964546895.1 uncultured Eubacteriales bacterium
GTTATTCAGCGAGCCGTTACGGAGGCTGTTACGAAGATTCTGCCGGATCGGGACGGGTGTTTATATAAGAAGAGTCTTGATGCGGTTGGTAACGCTTTGCAGGGGGCCAGTGCTGTCGCTATAGGCCCCGGGCTTGGTCGGACGGAGGGCGTTAAGGATTTTGTTTACGGAATAATCGCGGGAGCTGACGCGCCGATCGTTATTGACGCGGACGCGCTTTTTGCCGTGTCTGAGAATCTGGATATACTGCACAGTGTGAAGAAGCACGCGATTATTACGCCGCACGCCGGAGAAATGAGCAGGTTGACTAATCTGTCGGTGAATGAGATTTTGAGCGATACGATACAGACTGCTGTGGATTTCGCAAAGGAGTTCGAGGTCGTGACGGTGCTTAAGGACGCGCGGACGATTGTTGCCGACCCGTCCGGGCATGTTTATATTAATACGACCGGGAATTCAGCATTGTCAAAGGCCGGTTCGGGCGATGTATTGACAGGGATAATAACCGGGTTACTCTCGCAGGGGTTGGATGGGTATACTGCCGCTACGCTTGGTGTTTATTTACATGGGAAGGCCGGGGAGTTGGCTTCGGAGGAGATGAGCCGGTATGGGGTTAATGCTTCGGATTTGTCTAAGTTTTTACCGCGAGCTATGAATTTATAACAAATATGTTGTAACGCAAACAAAAGGGGAACCATTATGTTTGATGTTGAGTTTTATCAAGACGGAAATGGTAATGAACCAATAAAAAACTTTATTATTCAAATACAAAACAAAGGACGCACAAGCAAACAAGATCGCATTCGCTCTGATAAAATATTGACATATATCAGGGTTTTACAAGAGTATGGAACAAGCGCTGGGGAACCGTATATGAAGCATATTGAGGGCGACATATGGGAGTTAAGACCACATCGTGACAGGATATTCTTTTTCGCTTTTATGGGTAATAAATTTATACTACTGCATCATTTTTTCAAAGGGACACAAAAAACACCGAGACGTGAGATAGATACGGCCGCTCGGAATATGAAAGACCATATAAAAAGGAGCAAGCTTTATGGGAAGTAACTTCAACAATTTATGGAACGACCCCAATTTTATAGGTCAAGAACAAAAAAATAAAATTGATTTTGAAGTACAGTTGATAGGTAAGATAATTGAAGCAAGAGAGCAGAAGGGGATAACTCAAAAAGAACTCGCAGAAATGGCAGGCCTTAAGCAGTCTGATGTTGCGGGGTTGGAAAGCTTGAAGTCTACGCCACAGATAGATACTATTTTTAAGCTGTTGGAGCCGCTAGGTTATACTTTGACGATTGTACCGGCTTCAACGCTTTCGTCTGCAAAAACTTTAAAACCCTGAAAAAACCATTTGACAATTTCCCAAACCAATGATAAAATCTTCCGGATAAATCCGAAAGCGGATTAAGTTTATCCTAAGGAGCATCGCATATGTCGCGCGGAATGTATTTGTTAATGAAAAAGAAATTGTTCCCATCAATGTATACGACATTTATTTGCTTCCTGTTTATTTTATTTACAGTTCATTTTATTTCATACGTCCCATTAATTATAAGAACGATAAAAATTGTGTAAACATTTTTTATTGTTCTTTTTTTGCGGAAATGGGTATCTAAAGGAGGTTATGCGTTGAACCGAGTTACGAAAAGCATCCTAATAAAAGGCGGGCGCGTCATCGACCCGGCGAACGGCTTGGACGAGCAGTTGGATTTGCTGACGGACGGCGGAGTTGTCAGCCGTGTTGACAAGTGCATCGCGGCTGCGGACGTCCCGGCCGATACGGTAATCATTGACGCGGACGGTTGTTTCGTCACGCCGGGGCTTATCGACCTGCATGTGCATTTGCGCGATCCCGGTCAGACCCACAAGGAAGACATCACGACGGGCGCACGGAGCGCTGTTGCGGGCGGCTTTACTACGATCTGCGCTATGCCGAATACGAACCCAGTGGCGCATAACGCCGACGTTATCAGTTACATCATAAACAAAAGCGTTGCCGACGGGATTGTGAACGTTTTACCGATCGGCAGCATTACGAAAAATCAGGAAGGCAACATTCTCGCGGATATAGCAGACATGAAAAAAGCCGGTGCGTGCGCGTTGAGCGAGGACGGCAAATCCGTACTGAACGCGCAGCTCATGAAAGCGGCGCTCCTCGAAGCGGCGAGGTACGGCATACCGATTTTCGCGCACTGCGAGGACTTGTCCCTAGTCAACAAAGGCGTAATCAACGAAGGCGCGGCAGCCGAGCGATTCGACCTCCCGCCGATATCAGCCGATTCGGAAGACGTCATCGCGGCGAGGGACATAATCCTAGCCAACGCCGTCTCCGCAAAGCTCCACCTCTGCCACATGAGTACGGAGGGGACAATCGACCTGCTGAGATTCGCGAAACTACACGCCCAAAAACACGGCAGCAGCATAACCGGCGAGGTTTGCCCGCATCACTTCGCACTGACGGACGACATGATCGACCCGCAGAACCCGAACTACAAAATGAATCCGCCCATTCGCGGGAAAAAAGACGTAGAAGCGATAAAGCAAGCCATTGCGGACGGCGTAGTCGACGTAATCGCATCCGACCACGCGCCGCACAGCGCCGAGGAAAAAGCCGCGGGCTTCCTAAAAGCTCCGTTCGGCATAGTCGGGCTGGAAACGATGGTGTCGGTTTCGCTGACGGAGCTGTACCATACGGGGCTTGTAACGGCGACGCGCTTTGTCGAGCTGCTGTCAGTTAACCCCGCGCGGATTCTTGGAATAAACAAAGGACGGCTGACGCCCGGTGCGGCAGCTGACATTACTATAATAAACCCCAACACAGCGCACACAATAAACGCAGCAACCTTCCGCTCGAAATCACGCAACACGCCGTTCGACGGAATGAGCGTCAAAGGCGCTGTGAAATACACGATAGTCGGCGGAAACATAGCCTATAGCGTATAAGGAGGACACATCCATGATGATTGACAAGCTTATTACGAAAATCAAGCAAATGCAAAACCCGACTGTAGTCGGGCTTGACCCGCGTCTGGATTACATTCCGGAGTTCATAAAGCGGGAAGCGTTCTCGGCTTGCGGCGAAACGCCGGAGGGTGTGGCGCACGCGTTTTATGAGTTTAATAAGCAGATAATAGATGAGATTTACGACATAGTACCGGCAGTCAAGCCCCAAATCGCGATGTACGAGCAGTTCGGCACAGCCGGGCTGGCGTGTTACATCAAAACGGTGCGCTACGCGAAAAGCAAAGGCCTGATCGTCATCGGCGACGCGAAGCGCAGCGACATCGCCTCGACTGCCGAGTCCTACTCGGACGGACATATCGGACGCGTAAAAATAGGCGGAGCGGAGTTTGAACCGATCGGCGCGGATTTCTTGACGGTGAACCCGTACTTGGGTTCGGATTCCGTTGAGCCTTTCCTGAAAAACTGCAAGGCTTACGAAAAAGGGATTTTTGTACTCGTTAAAACTTCCAACGCCGGTTCGGGTGACATACAGGACATCATAGCCGGTGACAGGCCGATTTACGAACATGTCGGCGCACTGACGGCCAAATGGGGCGAGGGGCTTATCGGCGAGTACGGCTTCAGCGAGGTTTGCGCCGTAGTCGGCGCGACGTTCCCCGAGCAAGCCAAGCGTCTGCGTGAGCTTATGCCGCATACGTTTTTCCTTGTGCCGGGCTACGGTGCGCAGGGTGGTACAGCGGCCGACGTAGCCGTCTGCTTCAACAAAGACGGCATCGGAGCAATCGTCAACAGTTCGCGCGGTATTATCGCCGCGTACCAGAAAAAACCAAAGGACGGCTCGTTCGACGAGAGAGATTTCGCAAAGGCTGCGCGCGAAGCCGCGTTGGCAATGAAAAATGACATTAACAAGGAGATAAAATAATGCCTAAGGATACCTCAATCAAAAAAGTGCTTGTAATAGGCTCGGGGCCGATAATAATCGGTCAGGCTGCTGAGTTCGACTACTCGGGAACGCAGGCTTGCCGCGCGCTCCGCGACGAGAACGTGGAGGTCGTACTGATTAACTCGAACCCCGCGACGATTATGACGGACAAGGGAATGGCTCACTACACTTACATTGAGCCGTTGACAATAGAGTTTGTTGAGAAGGTTATACAAAAGGAACGCCCGGACTCGATAATCGCCGGTATGGGCGGTCAGACGGGCTTGAATATTTCGTGCGAGCTGTACGACAGAGGGATTATCGAGAAATATAACATTCGCGTTATCGGTTCGTCGATCGAGACGATTAAAGAGGGCGAGGATCGCGACAAGTTCAAGAAGCTTATGGAGCGCACCGGCCAGCCTATCGTCGAAAGCGAAATCGTGACAGATGTCGAAGCCGGATTGAGGTTCGCAAAGACGATCGGCTATCCCGTTATCGTGCGTCCGGCGTATACGCTCGGCGGCACGGGCGGCGGTATCGCCGAGAACGAAACGGAACTGTCCGAAATTCTGACGCAAGGTTTATCGCTCAGCCGTGTTGGACAGGCTCTTATCGAGAAAAGCATTAAGGGCTACAAGGAAATCGAGTTCGAAGTAATTCGCGACGGCGTCGGCAACTGCATAACCGTTTGCAGTATGGAAAACGTCGACCCGGTCGGCGTACACACCGGCGACAGCATAGTAGTAGCACCCGCGCAGACGCTGACGGCGAAGGAATACAACATGCTGCGCAACGCCGCAATCGCCATCATCGACAACATAAAAATCCAAGGCGGCTGCAACATCCAATTCGCGCTCGACCCGGTCAGCTACAACTACGCCGTAATCGAAATAAACCCGCGCGTAAGCCGTTCGTCGGCGCTTGCGTCGAAGGCGACTGGCTACCCGATAGCGAAGGTCGCGACGAAAATCGCGCTGGGCTATAACTTAGACGAAATCAAAAACACAGTAACCGGCAAGACATACGCCTGTTCGGAGCCTACGATAGACTACGTTGTTTTAAAAATACCGAAATGGCCGTTCGACAAGTTCCGCGGCGCGAAGCGTACGCTCGGAACAAAAATGATGGCGACAGGTGAAGTAATGGCAATCGGTACGAGCTTTGAGCAAGCGTTCTTGAAGGGCGTGCGTTCGCTTGAAATCGGCCAGTACAGCCTTGAAAAGAAATCGTCGCGCGCCAAAACGACCGAGGAATTAAAGCAGCTCATTCAAGTACCGGACGACGAGCGTATCTTTGACTTGGCCGAGCTTATCCGTCGCGATTACAAAATCGAAAAAATCAGCCAGATAACGGGCATGGATTTATTCTTCATTAATAAAATCAAAAACATCGTCGACATGGAGGAAGCCATTAAGAAAATGAAGCTCTCCGACCTGACGTACGATGTGCTGCTGGATTATAAACGCAAGGGCTTTTCGGATAAGGGCATGGCGGATTTCATGAAGTGCAGCCCGAAAAAAATCTACGAGCTGCGCAAAAGCTTCGGCATAACGGCAGTTTACAAGATGGTTGACACATGCGCCGGAGAGTTTGCCGCCGTAACGCCGTACTATTACTCCACGTACGACAGAGACGACGAGGCCGTTTGCGAGAGCAAGAAGAAGGTTCTCGTTATCGGTTCTGGGCCGATACGAATCGGTCAGGGCATCGAGTTCGACTACTGCTCGGTTCACAGCATACTCTCGCTAAAGGAAGCCGGAATCCAGACGATTATCGTCAACAACAACCCCGAGACGGTCAGCACGGACTTCGACACGTCGGACAAGCTGTATTTCGAGCCGCTTACGGAGGAGGACGTCTTAAACGTAGTCGAAAAGGAAAAGCCGGACGGCGTAATACTGCAATTCGGCGGGCAGACTGCGATAAAGCTTGCGAAGTTTTTCAGAGAGATGGAGATACCGATATACGGCACGAAGCCGGAGCAAATCGACATGGCCGAGGACAGAGAGAAGTTCGACGCGCTGCTTGAAAAGCTGAACGTACTGCGCCCGGCGGGTAAGGCCGTTTGGAATCTCGAGGACGGAATAAAAACAGCCGAGGAGCTGCACTTCCCGGTACTTGTGCGCCCGAGCTACGTGCTTGGCGGTCAGGGCATGGAAATAACGTACGACAAGGAACGTTTCATCGAATACATGAAGAGCGCGTTCGAAAAGGATTCGAAAAACCCCGTACTCGTCGACCGCTACTTAAACGGGCGCGAAATCGAGGTCGATGCGATTTGCGACGGCGAGGACGTGTTTATCCCGGGAATCATGGAGCATCTGGAGCGCGCGGGCGTACATTCCGGCGACAGTATCTCGATTTACCCGCCGCAGAATATCTCCGCCGAAATGCGTCAGAAAATAATGGACGTAACAAAACGCGTGTCGATTGCGCTTGAAGTCATCGGTATGGTTAACCTGCAATTCATTGAGTTCGAGAAAGAGCTGTATATCATCGAGGTCAACCCGCGTTCGTCGAGAACTGTACCGTACATCAGTAAGGTAACGGACGTCGCAATAATCGACATCGCGACGCAGGTCATGATGGGTCGCAAGCTGAAGGAGCTCGGATACGGAACATTTATAAAGGAAGAACCGAAAATCATCAGCGTAAAGGTTCCCGTATTCTCGACGGAAAAACTGCCGCTCGTAGAGGTTTCCCTCGGCCCCGAAATGCGTTCGACGGGCGAGGTACTGGGAGTAGGGCATACGCTTAACGAGGCGCTTTACAAAGGCTTCGTAGCCGCAAAGATAAAAATACCGAAATCGGGCAGCACGATTTTAGCGACGATTCGCAAGCACGATCATTACAATTTCCTGCCGCTCGCGAAACGCTTTGAGAAGCTCGGTTGCAAATTCCTTGCGACGGAAGGCACTGCCGAGACGCTCGCGACAGTTGGAATCAATGCTTATACTACGAAGAAGGTAAGCGAGGGCGTGCCGAACATACTGGATATAATCCGCAGCGGTATGATTGATTTGATAATCGATATACCAGTACGCGGAAACGACACGGGCAGCGACGGCTTTAAGATTCGCCGTACCGCTTCGGAATGCGGGGTTAACCTGTTTACGTCGCTTGATACGGTTACGGCTGTGCTTGA
>CAZJLW010000027.1:26038-28420 GCA_964546895.1 uncultured Eubacteriales bacterium
AATGAATATTTTTGAAGGACGGATTGTTCATAACGAACAAATAGCGACGAACATTTACGATATGCGTTTTACGGCAGACGGGCTGTTCGGGTCGGAGGATGGTCGGAAGTCGGCTGACGCGGTTAGCTGCGGGCAGTTCGTATCGATACGTGTCGGACGCGGCGAAAATATTTTGCCGCGCCCGATAAGCGTTTGCGAGTACGACGCGGATACAAAAATTATTCGCGTCGTGTACGCAGTCGTCGGTAGCGGGACGGCTCATTTCACGAGCCTTAAGCCCGGCGATACGATTAGTGCAATCGGCGCTAACGGGAATGGGTTTCGGGTTGTTAACGAGAAGCCGGGCGCTGTTGTTGTCGGCGGGGGAGTTGGGATTCCGCCGTTGTTGCAGCTTGTTAAGGAACTGGTGAAAATTAAGAAGCCTGAAAATGTTCATGTGTTTCTTGGTTTTCGGGACGAGACGTTTTTGGTGGAGGAGTTCGCGGCAGTTGGGGTAAATGTATCGGTTGCGACGGACAGCGGCGCGAGCGGGTTTAAGGGGACGGCGGTCGCGGCTCTAATGAAAGCCGCGTCGTCAGCCACAGCCGCGACGGCTAACATAGACATGATTTACTCCTGCGGCCCAAGACCTATGCTCCGCGCGCTATCGCAATTCGCGGACGCGCAAGGCTTGCCTTGTCAGGTTTCGATGGAGGAACGCATGGCTTGCAGTGTCGGCGCGTGTCTAGGTTGCGTCACGAAGCTGAAAGGACACGGCGATAACGCGTTCGTTTATAAAAAAGTTTGCGCTGATGGGCCTGTGTTTAACGGCAGCGATATCGTCTGGGACGAATAGGGGCGTACTTATGGAGAATAAAACAGAAAAGAATTTGCGGGTGAAAATCGCGGGCGTCGAGTTTAAGAATCCGGTTACGACGGCTTCCGGTACGTTCGGGAGCGGCAAGGAGTACGCGACGTTCGTAGATTTGAACAAGCTGGGCGCCGTCACTGTCAAGGGTGTGGCCGACAAGCCGTGGACGGGGAACGCAACGCCGCGCATTGCCGAAACTTACGGCGGTATGCTGAACAGCATCGGGCTGCAAAACCCGGGTGTCGGGGCGTTTATACGGGACGATGTGCCGTTTCTGCGGGGCTTCGATACAAAAATAATCGTGAACGTCAGCGGACATACCGTAGATGAATACACGAACGTCATCGACGCGCTGAACGACACTGACGTTGATATGTACGAGCTGAATATTTCCTGCCCGAACGTGACAGAGGGCGGCATGGCTTTCGGCACGAGTGCGACGGCTGTGACAGCAGTAGTTTCCGCGGCGAAGCGCCACGCGAAAAAGCCGCTTATCGTAAAGCTCAGCCCAAACGTAACCGACATAACGGAAATAGCTCGCGCGGCCGAAGCCGCCGGAGCGGACGCGCTGTCGCTCATAAACACGCTGCTTGGCATGAAAATCGACATACACAGACGCCGCCCCGTTCTGAAAAATAAAGTCGGCGGATTTTCGGGTCCGGCGATAAAGCCGGTCGCGGTGCGTATGGTTTATCAGGTGGCTAAGGCTGTGAAAGTACCGCTTATCGGCATGGGCGGCATAAGCACCGGCGACGACGCGATAGAATTCATTATGGCGGGCGCGACGATGGTTGCGGTCGGTACGGCGAACTTCGCCAACCCGCGCGCTACAGTTGACGTGCTTGCGGGTATTGAGACTTACATGGATCAGTACAATGTTAAGGATATAAATGAGCTAAAAGGGATTGTGTAGGATTTACGTATAAGAAGGGAGAGGTCATATGATTTCTAGAAGCAGAGTTGAGGAAATTTTAAAGGACTCGGGCGTGTTGTTGCAGGGGCATTTCATTCTGACATCGGGACGCCACAGCGACAAGTACATGCAGTGTGCGCAGATTTTGCAATATCCGAAATACGTCGACGAAATAGTCGGGTCGCTCGCGGCTGAGTTCGCCGACGATAAGGTAGACGTAGTTATCGGTCCGGCAACTGGCGGCATCATTCTCGCGTACGAGTTTGCGCGGAAACTGTCTGCAAGAAACCTGTTCGCCGAGCGTGTTGATAACAAAATGACGCTGCGGCGCGGGTTTACATTCGAGCCGGGAACACGTATTTTGGTTGCCGAGGACGTCGTGACGACGGGCGGCAGTGTGCAAGAGGTTATCGATATTGTAAAGGGCATGGGTGGCGTGTTAGTCGGCGTTGCTGTTCTTGTTGACCGCTCGAATGGGAAGACGGACTTCGGAACGAAGTTCCGCGCGGCTTATACGGATGAGATTGTTTCGTATGAAGCTGAGAACTGCCCGCTTTGTAAGAGCGGCGCGGCACCGGCTATTAAGCCCGGTAGCCGTGGAGTGAAATAATTAAGAACT
>CAZJLW010000028.1:0-22712 GCA_964546895.1 uncultured Eubacteriales bacterium
CAAATACTTCTCCGGGGGCGTAGCCGCCGAACTATTCGCGAGCCACTGCTCATTTTTGAATACATCCGTCTCGCTGAAATCCTGCTGCTTAGCCCAGCGCAGCTTCAGCTTAATATGCTGATTCCTGACGTCGTGCTTGCGCTTGATTTCGTCCGGGTTGCAACCTTCCGCTGCCAGTTTGCGCAGCTGTACCAATATTTCCGGATTGTCGGCGGCTATATTAGTAAGCTCATTCGGGTCAGCCTCAATATCGAAAAGCAAATCGTATTCCTCATAACCGTGGTAAGTAATAAGCTTATACTTACCCATACGCACCATCCGACCGAACGATTTCAGGATGAACTCCGTAATAACGAATCGGTTATCGTCGTCCTGTCCCGCATGTATTTGATTCAGAAGGCTTTTCCCGTCCTGTTCGGGCGGCGGTGCTGTCTCCGCCAGTTCGCAGAGGGTTGGCCCGATGTCGATAATACTTGCGGGGCTTTTTATTTTTACGCCTTGGGGGACGCCTGAGCCTTGGAAAATCAGCGGAATATGTGCCGACGGCTCGAAGAAGGACTTCTTCCCGTACAGGCCGCGGTCACCGCAGTGATCGCCGTGGTCGGACACGTATACGAACATGCCTTCGCGGTTGTTGCGCGCCAAATATTCGTTCCATTTGTCGTAAACCAAGCCGACGTTTGTATCGTTAAACTCGATCATGCCGTAGTAAGCCGCGCGGGTAGCACGGATTATTTCTTCGGACTTGTTAGTAGGCCTTGAAGCGTAGGGCGGGTACTCGTAGTTGCAACCGGTTGTTATAGACTCGGGCAGCTTAACCTTGTCAAGGTAGTATTCAAACAACTCAGGCGGTGCGACGTATGGGAAATGCGGAGCGTATGTACCAACGACTACACACTGTGGCTTGTCGTGGTCGGCACTCAAATATTCAAGCGCCGCGTTGATGACGTGCCGGTCGTATTCGAGCGTTGGCGAGTTACCGCCGCCGATTATTTCTAAACAATGCGGCTCGCCCAGCGTGCCTTCGTATATCCCGCGTGAGTTACGGATTTTTTCTTCGCTTGCGCCCCTGAAAATGGCTGTGATGTCTCCAAATATTCTTTTTGTAAAGCCGTGGCGCTGATCCGCACCTACGAAATGCATTCTGCCGCACAGTACAGTTTCGTAGCCCTCCGCACCCAGCGCGTGCAGAAATGTGGAGTAATCGGAGTCCAGAATATCAGAGTTATCAAATATACCTGTCTTAGAAGGCAGTTGTCCCGTGAGCATTGACATTCTGGCAGGGACGCATAGCGGGCAAGTCGTGTATGCGTTTTCAAAAACAGTGCCTTGCGCCGCTATCCTATCTAGATTCGGCGTTCTTACGATTTTATCACCCGCGTAACCGCTTATGTAACCGGTGTGCTGGTCGCTGAAAAAAATCAGTATATCTTGCTTTTTCATGCTACACCTCCGCGCTCAAACCCTTCAAAAACGAATATGCAGCTGCATATCTGTTAAAATCCTGTTCGCCCTTCTCGTACTCGACGATGGCAAGCCCGTTCTCACCCAGTACGTTACTAAGCAGCCCCAACAAAGCCGGGTAGTCCATGTCACCGTTCCCCAAATCTACGAAGTCATTAGTCTTTTCGTCCAGATCGCGCAAATGCACGTAGCTAAATCTATCTGGGTTTTCAGCAATAAGCTTAATCGGATCGTATCCGGCTTTTTTCACCCAGCCGGTGTCGAGCGCGAATTTTGCGTGTGGTGCATTTTTTACGAGCGAGTTGAAAATAATTGCGTCGTTGCTGAACTCGTGAGCGTGGTTGTGATAATTGAAGACGGCTCCTGTTTTCGCTACGTCTATTGCTATTTTTTCTATGGCCTCGACGGATTTGTTGACGGTCTGCTCGCTGAAATCCTGTTCCGCTCCTTTGAAGCCGCACGACATTATAACGTTTTTGTTTGGCAGATCGGCCACGAACTCGGCTACCTTAATAACCGCCGCGCGTTCCTCTTCAAAATCCGTAATCAATCTTTGAAACGAAGTACCGACGTGCATTCCGGACAGGCTTACGCCGTGTTTTTGCAGGCAGTCGAGCAAAAACGCCTTTTGCTCAGTTCCAAAAAAACGTGAGCCGATTTCGACATACTTAAAGCCAGTTTCCGATAGGTTTTTGAGGATGAACTCCGTCTCCTCCAATATCCTGTTAGCGAAAAGCACTGCATGACATCCGAATTTCATAACGCATTCCTCCTTAAGCTACATATTCGGCACGTGCCGAACACATGGGTAAATAAACCGAGTATAATTAACATGGTTAATTATAACACACTGTTATAAAAAATCAAATATGTATTATTTATTAGTAGCAACATACGATTTTTGATTATGCTTGACGGTGTATTTTGAGCGTGATATTATTTTATTAATTAACTATTATAATAAAAGGGGAGTGCGATATGAAGTTTGGATTTTTAACAAACAGCCTTGTGCAAGTAGGCGTGAAAGACTTGGACAGCATTGCGGGGTGGGCGGTTGCGAATGGGTTTAACGACCTCGAAATCGGTCCGACCATTCCGCTGGACGAAGAACTGTTCTTTGCAACAAAGAAGAAGCATAATATCGATATAAGTACGTTTATTTACTGTAGAAATTTTTTGTCGTCCGATAAGGAACAAGCTAACACACATGTTACGGAGCTGGTAAAGCGTATTGAGTTCGCTGCTAAAGTCGGTGCGACGAAAGTCGTAGCGACGACGGGCGTGTCGGACGCTTCCTATAACAACGGTCATTATCACCCCGAAGCCAGCCTAGAAGGCTTCAAGCGCGTATTCGAGCCGATTGTGGATTTGGCCGAGGAGCATAATATTGATATCCTGTTCGAAGTATGCCCGTTCATGGGTAACGTGTCGATTTCGCCGTATATGTGGGATTTGGTGTTCGATACGATTCAGAGTAAACGCTTGGGCATCGCGTACGACCCGTCACATCTCGTTTGGGAAATGATTGAGCCGTACTCACTCATTATTAAGTACAAGGACAGAATCAAGCACGTACACGGTAAAGACTGTGAGCTTAACTACGACGCACTCAAGCAAAACGGTATATTACATATGTTCGATTTAACCGCGCGCGGCGAGAACGACAAAGCCGGGAAGAAGAAATTCTGGTGGAGATATCGTCTGCCGGGTCTTGGAGAGTTGGACTGGGGCAATATCGTATCGAAGCTTTACGAGATAGGATACGACGGAACGATCAGCATCGAGCACGAAGATCCGATATGGCACGGCACGGAGGACAAAGTGAAACGCGGCATTATTGCCTCGAAGGAACATATCAAGCAGTTTATATTCTAATAAAAAATAATCCATTAAAAAAGCCATGCAATAGGTTGGACACCTGTTGCATGGCTTTAGTATTTTATTTTACACGAATTTATTTCACATCAACGAACTGCTTAGTATTTGAGGACTGCTCCAGCGCGTGAAGAATCGTCTGTATGTAGTACCCCTGTTCCAAGCTACGGATGGGCTTTTTGCCGGTAAGTATGCACTGGATAAACTCATTCAGCACGCCGGTATGTCTGCAATCGTTATTGTATTTCTCTTCAACAGGGATTGTCTCTTCCTTTGAAGAGAACGAGCCGTTAAGCGGCTTAAAGTGTACGTTCATCGTAGCTTCGTCTATGACATGCGAGATCGTACCGCCCTCGGCCGAAATCTCAATAGTGCTACTCGGCACAGCCAGACGGCATGTCGTTAACGAGCAAAGGCAACCGCCCTCGGTTCTCGCGATGATTACCGACGCGTCGTCGTTTGTAACGTCCTTCATTTCACCTGTGCCGATTTCGTGGCGCTGCTTAATGAATGTGTCGCTAAAACAAGCGACCTGATTGATTTTGCCCATATCTTTACTTGTCAGATAATCAGCCAAGTCAAGCATATGACATGTGAAATCCGCAAGCGCACCTGTACCCGACAGCTCCTTTTGCATACGCCATTCCAGATGAACCTTTTCGGCGTCGCCGATTCTGTTGCCGCCGAGAATGTATCTGAACAAAAAGATTTTGCCAAGCTTGCCGGAATCTATTATGTCCTTAATCATTGCGATACCCGGTATTTCTCTGTAGTTAAACACGACCATAGATACAAGCCCGGGGTACTTGTTAGCGAATTCGAGCGACTTGGACGCTTCTTGAAGCGTGGAGGAGACGGGTTTTTCTGTAATAACATGCTTCCCGGCCTTTAAGCAGCGCTCCATCATTTCAACATGCGCGTTGTTCGGCGTGCAGACGCTCACGGCGTCGACGGATTCGATAAACGCGTCAAAATCATCGTAGCACGCAACGTCTGTCAGCTTGTTCTTTTCGCGCCATTGCTCGGCACGGCCTGGTACGATGTCGTACAACGACGTCAGCTTGCAATCTTTGACCTGCGAATAACCCTTTACATGCGCCTTAGCAATGCCAATCGTAAATCCCGTACCGATGATGCCAACTCTTACACAATTCATAGACACACTCCTTTTATAATTATAATTAACCATGTTAATTATTTAAAATTATATCACGGAGTTTTTATTAATTCAATAACGATGTTTGAAATATATACTGTTTTTTATAGGAACAAGATTATTAACGCTTTTATTTATTAGCCGCGCTTAACCGCGTAACAAAATCCGGCTCGGGCATGGGCATCGCGAAGTAATAGCTCTGTACGATATCGCAGCCAAGCTCACGCAGTAGCTCGATATGCTCTACGGACTCGACGCCCTCCGCAACCGTTTCAATGCCAAGCTCGCCCGCCATCTTTATGATGTTGGAGATAACAATTTTCGCTCTGGCGGCGTCGTTCGCGGTCGTGAAGAAGCTCCTGTCGATTTTTATTACGTCGACGGGTATGTTTTTCAGGAAGCCTAGCGAGCTGTAACCCGTGCCGAAGTCGTCCATAGACAGCGTAAAACCGGCGCGGTGCAGCTTAGCCAGCACATCTGTCAAAATATCTTCGTTTTGTAAAATGGTACTCTCGGTGAGTTCTATTTCAAGTAAGCCGTGGTCTACGCCGTACTTGTCGGCGATACCGCACAACGCGTCGACGAATCCGGGATTATCCAGATGATTACGCGAAAAGTTGACCGACACGGTAACGGGCGTAAGCCCCTTGGCAAGCCATTCCTTTATGATAACGCATATTTTTTCAAACATATACATATCAAGCTTAGTGATGAATCCGTTTTCTTCAAACAACGGTATGAACTTGGACGGATAAACAATATCGCCGTCGCCGGATTTCCAGCGGACGAGTGCCTCAGCTCCGGCTAACGTCTCGTCGGATAAATAATACTTGGGCTGCAAATACACCTTAAACTCGTGTTCGTGCAGCGCGGCTTCCATCTTGTTTTCGATTTCCTTCTGATACAGGGCGTTTTGGGAGACAGATTCGTCGTAGTCGTACAGCTCGATTTTGTTTTGCTTCGCTTGACTGTGCGCGAAGCTTACTTTCTCGATAGCCGACGTGATGTCATGCTCGCTTCCGGGGGTTATTATGTACCGCCCCGTCGGGATAAACAGCTTATACCGAAAATCGTCGCCCATGCTGTCGCGTATTACTTTTTGGACACCGGCACGGTTTGCTTTCAGGTTAGTACCGGCGTTGATTTCGTGCATTATTATAAACTCGTCGGTGTTGAATCGCGCGAATAAACCGTTACTGGCTGGTAGCTTGGTGCGTATAGCGTTCGCTATACCGATTAAAAGCCGGTCGCCTTCGGTGTAACCGTATATACGGTTTATCATCTTGAAATTTGCTACGTCCAGTTTTATGAGTATAAATGTCTTGTCAGGGTGGAGGGTGAGCAGCTCTTGCGCGTCTAGCTTGAATTTTGAGAGGGTAGCGGCTTTTGTCAGCTCGTCTACAAACGCAAGCTCCGTCATTTTTTCAAGATTAGCCCGCTGCATTCTAAAAATCCGCAGCACAAGGACAATTAGCATACCGACAAAAGCAAGCGATAACAGAGTCGTTGATAATGTTATTTCGTTTGCGTCTTGAGAGACTACCTCGTCGGGTACGATTGAAAAAATGTTCCAGCCGTTAACTTTTATCGTCATGTAGTGCATTAACCGTCGTTGATCTTTGTAAACGTACTTGGAATGGCCAGACTGATTAGCGTAAACCTTTCTCTGTATCGTGGCGAAGTCGTCCCCGTCATAAAAGTGCGCCTTACGAAACAAGTCGAAGGCGTTGTCTGTCTCTAGCAAGGAATAGCTGTTAAGTGACTCCGCAATAACCTTGCCTTCGTTGTTAGTTATATAAGCGTAACCCTTGCCGCCGAACGACGGTAAAAATAAATAGTCGAGTGTATCTGCAAGATGCGAACCCGTAAGCACACCGATTATTTCGCCGTTGTATGTAATGGGCGTAGCTAAGGCAATTATATCGGCGTCTCTTATTTTTGATCTGACCGGCTCGGACAGCACCGTTTCACCGGCGAGCGCCTCTTGGAAATAATCTCTGTCGGAAAGATTCGCACTCGAGCCGTTGCTGTACCTCGCGTCGCCTTTTTTATCGACTACCATTATATAATCAAAGTCTGATTTTTCGGATATTTTAGTAATGGTTTCAAGTTTGATGTCGTTAACGTCTGATGAAGTCGCTATACCGGCAGCAATCATTTTCATAGCCGTCATTTCGCCTTCGATTTTGGAGCTGAAATTAAACGCTTGCTGAATGATAATTTCTTCCATCGTCGCATCGGTGGAGTTGGAAACTTTATTCATAATGTGGGCATTAAACAGCAGTATTCCACCGATTATAAACACTATCATTATAGAACTGATGATTCCTGGCCATAAAATACGTTTCTTGACGTACATAAATTTATGTCCTCCGATTTGTTATTGAGTATTGTTATCGTTATTATACTAAGATTTTTTCAAAAGTCAATTTGTCATGATGTTTTCCATATATGAGATAAGATGATTGGACAAAAGGCCGAGCTGTTCAGGCGTCAGCTGCTCGGCACGTGCGTTTTCGCTGATTGATACGGCGTCGAGTATCTGTCGAAGCAGTTCCTTCGTCAAATCCTGCGAACCGGCGGCCGTCAGGCCGTTGTAAATGCAGTTCAGGATTGTTTTTCTTCTCTGCCCGAACGCTAGCTTTACGGTATTAAAGAATACTTGCTCGTTTTTAACGCAAAATCGGGGCGCTCCGAGGGGCGTCAGCCTTAGAACTACCGAGTCGACGGTGGGGCGTGGCAGAAAGCAGTTCTGCGGGACGTTGGCCACTAAGTACGCGTCGGCGAAATAGTTTACGAGTATTGATGTTATGCCGTAGCCGGGCGCGCCGCATTGCGCGCATATTTTTTCTGCCGCTTCTCTCTGTAGCATTATTGTTATGCTTGTCAGCGGGAATTTATTTTCCAGAAGAAACGTTATAATCGGGGTAGTGATGTAAAACGGTAGATTGGCTACGACCTTTGCGGAATTATAACCGCCGCTTTTAATAATCGCGTGCAAGTCCAGCGTAAGCGCATCGGCGTTTACTATGTCAGCGTTATCGTATGCGGCGAGATTTTCTTTTAGCACGGGCAGTAGGTCGCTGTCTATTTCGATAGCGCAGACCCGTCCGGCGTTTTCGCATAGCGCTTGCGTCAGCCCTCCTATACCCGCGCCGATTTCTATTACGAAATCGGCTGGCGTTACGTCCGCTGACTTGATTATTTTGTTTAGTACATGGCTGTCGATCAGGAAATTTTGTCCGAGATGCTTTTTTGCTGACAGGTTGTGTTTCATGAGTATTTCTCTGGTGGATTTGAATGATGCTATCGGTGTGATAATAAAACCTCCGGGATATGAAATTTGTCGATATAAAAAAATCAGCCGGTATGGAAACCGGCAGATATCGTCACTGCTATAAAAATGCCCTTACAATCAAAAAAACAATAAACACCCAAATCAAAACAATAGGTACGGCATAATACCACTTCTTAGGCTTAACGCCCGTCCACAAACCCTTCGCCTGCTCGCGGCATTCTTCGAAAACATCCTTAGGTATGAGCTTAATAAAAAGCGCAATCAATAGCGGCAGTATTATAGCATCGTCCAGTAAACCCAACAACGGAATAAAATCAGGTATAAAGTCGATTGGCGAGAGCGCATAACCCACAATTATTCCCGCCAGCAGCTTAGCCGAAAGCGGCGTTTCTTTTCGCTTAAGCGCCAAGAACACGGCAGGTACGTCAGTTTTTAAATTACGCAGAGAAGCCTTTAAATCCATGATAAACCCCTGTAATCCTTAATAACTCATTCAGCCCAAGACACCTTAGCCGACTTATACGCCTTCCCGTCCAACGTCATAAAAACATTAGTCACATCATAGAACGTCGCAAGTGTATCGGCCAGTCCGCGCAGCGTTAATTCCTCAAGCGTCGGGTTGCCGGACTGCTTCAGGTTCTCCTCGAAAGACTTCGTCATATCTATAATAAGGCTGTCGGAGGGACGGTTAACAGTAATACTATTAATTTTTACATTATTAGCCAGAAGCGGAGTAAGGCTTACGTCCGTCGGGGACTTAAGCTTTTCCTCAATAATTTTCGCGAGGTTATTATTAGTCGTGAGCGTCAGCACCTTCGGCTCGTCTACGACGTCGTTTTTGGCAAGGTTCGGAAAGAAGCAGTCAAGCTGGGTGTCAAGCCCCGTGCCTTCGCGAATGCTTACGAGGTCGATAGTTATTTCTTCTGCGTCGGGTATTGCGTATATGGATTTAACCAGACCGATACCCTTCGCGTAATAATCCTTAACAGAAATATTGCTGTTATTATTACCCTTTCTTTCCGAAACAACCTCCATCGCCTTAAACGTGCCGTACGGTGTCGTTACGTCGGCGTCCATTCGCGTTATTTCACACTTAGAATTTTTATCTAAGCCCCAACTCTGACCTGCCTTGAGGGGCTCTTTTAATATTAAAAAGTCCGAGTTGCTTTTCGCCGACGTTATATTTTCGTAAAAGTAGAATACCGGGTCGGTGTACACGAGCCTGAACTCGCCGTTCTTAACTTCAAGAACTTCGGTCGTAATCATTGTGTCGCTGGAGACGCGCCGCTGGAGACGGTTCCCATCGATATACGAAATAAATACGCGCTGGGACGCTTTCGTATCCGGCGAGCTTACGTATTCATAGTATGCGTTCGGTTTTAGATTGATGTAGTTCTGTATAATGTCCTTATCGCTGTTGTTGGGAACGCACCCGGCGGTTAATAACCCAACTCCGAGCGCCGCTATCAGTCCGATTAATATTAAAACCCTTCTCAAATTAAACACTCTTCTCAAATTAAACACTCCATGTTCATAATGGCGAAGAAGCAGTAGGAAGCCTCTACGCGTAACATTATACAACGATTTGTAAAAAAAAACTATATTTTTCCAAAAATCGTTACGCTGAGCAGAATATTAATTCGTAATGATGTTACTGCGGTCGCTTTCGTAATGAAGGCGGTCGAGCGCCGTTACGATGTAGTAATATTTCTGCCCGGCGACGGCGGTGCTGTCTGTGTACGTTGTCGTGTCGCTTTTTTTGCGGATAAGCGTCAAGATGTTGGCCGGGTCGTTCATGTCGATGTTGCCGTCCTGCCTGAAACGGTACACCGCGTAGTACGACGAGATGTTGCCCGGCTTGTCGGTTATTGTGAATGTCAGCGACGTATCGGTTTTCGTGCCTGCCGCTATTTCTACGGGCTGCGGCGACGTACCGCCGAGCCACGGCATTATCGGTACAAGCGCGATATACTTGTAAATATCGTTATGCAGTACCTCTTTGATGTTCAGCTTGTTTTGAAGAAGTTGCGTTACGCTGAAAAATGCGTCGCCTTTTATTACGGGGAACTGCTGGTTGTATTTTAACTGAGCCGTTATTTGCGCGGCGCTGTCCCACGGCGGTGTCGTGCCGAGCTTGTAAGTGGCGTGGCCGATATACAGCGCGACGTTCGGGTTCAGTTCCATTTCCTTAACCCAGAACGCCAGCACGTTTTCATATGACGCGGCCGACAGCCCGAACTCCCAGTATATTTGCGGAAGAATGTAATCTATCCAGCCGTTTTTGATCCACGCGCGCGTGTCCGCGAAAAGGTCGTCGTAGTTCGTGTTTCCGGCGCGCGTTTCGGAGCCGGTGGGATCCTTCGCCTTGTTGCGCCATACACCCGCCGGGCTTATGCCGAATTTTACGTAGCTTTTGGCGGCCTTTATCGACTCGCTCATTTCCTTAATAAATACGTTAACGTTATTCCTGCGCCAGTCGGCGATGTTTGCGAAGTCCTTGCCGTATAACTTAAATTCCTTCGCGTCGTCGAAGTCCTTGCCGCCTACGGCCGCCGGGTAGAAATAATCGTCGAAGTGTACGGCGTCTATATCATAGTTGCGTACGACCTCCATAATGCTGTCGATCAGGTATTTGCGCGCCTCGGGAATGCCGGGGTTTAAATACAGCTTGCCGCCGTAGCTGACGACCCATTCGGGGTGGGTCTTGGCGACGTTGTTCGCTGCGAGCTTTTTTAAATCCGTATCCATGCTGACACGAAACGGGTTAAACCACGCGTGGAACTCCATGCAACTGTCGTGCGTCGTCTGAATCATAAATTCCAGCGGATCATAAAACGGATTCGGCGCTTTGCCTTGTTCGCCCGTCAGATATTTTGACCACGGTGTTGTTTCCGAGGCGTAGAAGGCGTCCGCAGTCGGACGTACTTGAACGATTAACGCGTTTAAGTTCATGTACTTCGATTGCTCGACGATGTTTATGAACTCCTGCCGCTGTTTCTCGGGTGTAGTTGCGGCTAGCGACGGCCAGTCTATGTTTGCCACCGTCGAAACCCACGTCGCGCGAAAATCACGCTTCTTAGGCTTGTATTCCACACCGGAGTAGGTTTTCACGATACTGTTATCTGCGGCGGGCGCAGCCGAAACCGGCGCGGTCATAAGCAGTGCCGGTAGTACGGCTGCTATAGTAAATAGTCGTGTAATGCGTTTAATGTTTAGCTTCATGCGTTTGTCTCCTTATAATTTTTGTTGTCTGTGTCAAAAATTTGGGTTATAGTTGTGTAAATAGTATAAGCATATTTTGCAAAATTTTTCAAAAGTTTTTTTATGTGGCGAAAAATGTTGATAAGGATGATGTACGTGAAAAAAATAATGGTTATAGATGGAAACAACATAATAAACCGGGCGTTTTACGCGCTGCCGCTGCTGACTAATGCGGAGGGCGAATATACGAACGCTGTTTACGGGTTTCTAAATATTTTTTTTAAGCTGTACGACGAGGAAAAGCCTGAGCTTGTCGCGGTCGTGTTCGATTTACCTGCGCCGACGTTTCGGCATCTGGCTTATGCAGAATACAAGGGTACGCGTAAATCTATGCCGGACGAGCTGCGCCCGCAAATTCCGGCGTTAAAAAATCTCCTGCAAAAAATGAATATTGCAACCCTCGAACTTGCTGGCTTCGAAGCGGACGATATCATGGGGACGATTGCGCGAAAGGCGGCCGCGAACGGTTACAAGGCTGTTATCGTATCCGGCGATCGGGATTTGCTGCAAATTGCTGCGGACGATATCGTTATCCGCGTACCCAACTCAAAAACCACTGCGACCGAGAATTTTTACAGAAACGATGTAATAGCAAAGCTCGGCGTTACGCCGGAGGAATACATCGACGTAAAGGCGCTGATGGGCGACACGTCGGATAATATACCGGGCGTGCCGGGCATCGGCGAAAAAACTGCCGTGAAAATTATTCAGCAGTATAAAAATATAGAGAATGCGATACTGAACGCGAAGGACGTAAAGCCGAAAAAGGCCGGAGAGAATCTCGAAGCGTATAAAGATTCGGCGATAATGAGCAAGTCGCTGGCTACGATAGATGTGAATGTGCCTGTGGAGTTTGATACTGAGCGGTTGAAGTCAGGCGATATGTTTAACGCGGACGCACTGGCAGAGGTTAAGCGGATGGGGTTTAACAGCTTGTTGCCGCGTTTTGCGAAGCCGGAGGATGCGGCGGATAAGTCGAGCTTCAAAATAATAACTGAGCCTGGTGAGGCACGGGTGAAAATAGAAGCTCTGACGCGACTTGAAACTGCTGCGTTCGTGACGGATTACAGCGACCAGATTAAGGGAATAAGTTTTTCGGGCGGCGATGCGGCGGGTGATTCGTTTTATGTTGAGGTTAATGACGAGCTGCCTGTTGATATGCTGATTGGTATTTGTGCGCCATTTTTTGCCGCCGACACGAAAAAGCTTACGCTGGACTCGAAGCGCGAAATGCGCCTGTTGACGGGATACGGCGTTGAAATTAGAAACATCTGCTTCGACGTAACGCTTGCGGCCTATGTCGCCAATCAGCCGTCCGTCGTACCCGGAGCGGCGGGAGAACCGCCGTATGCTTTGGCATCCGGAGTGGTTGATGTGTACGGCGCTCTGCGTGACGCAATCGAAAAAAATGAACAGCAGACTCTGTATTACGATATTGAGCTGCCGTTGGCAGAGGTTTTATCCGACATGGAACGGCTTGGCATTAGGGTTGACGCTGACGCTCTAAAAGATTACGGGCAGAATCTACAACAACACCTGAACAAGCTGACAGAAGAGATTTACCGCGCCGCGGGGGAAGAATTCAATATCAATTCCCCGGCGCAGCTTGGTGTGATTTTATTTGAGAAGCTGGGGTTAAAAGCTACGAAGAAAACAAAAACGGGCTACTCCACGGACGCAAGCGTGCTGGAGGGGTTAGCCGACAAGCACGAAATCGTCCCGCTGATTATCGAGTACCGGACGTACTCGAAGCTTAAATCTACGTACTTCGACGGGTTGCTTGCGGCTATTGACGAGCGTACGGGTAAGATTTATTCGACGTTTAACCAGACGGCGGCGTCGACGGGACGCATCAGCAGTTCCGAGCCGAACCTACAGAACATTCCCGTAAGGCTTGAGCTTGGGCGGCTTATACGGAAGGTGTTCGTGCCGTCTGAGCCGGACTGCGTTTTTATGGACGCCGACTACAGCCAGATCGAGCTTCGTCTGCTGGCACACATGTCGGCCGACGAACAGCTGACGGAAGCGTTTAACTCGGGCGTCGACATTCACAGCCTGACGGCTTCGCAGGTGTTTAATGTACCGCTGGAACTTGTGCGGCCATCGCAGCGCCGCGCTGCCAAAGCCGTAAACTTCGGCATAATTTATGGGATAAGCGCGTTCAGTCTGGGTGATGATTTAGGCATTAACACGAAGGAAGCGGGTAAGTACATTGATTCATATTTCGAGAAATACCCGCGCATAAAAACATTTCTGGACGATACGGTTAAGTCCGCAAAAATAAACGGCTACACAAAAACGCTGTTCAACAGACGGCGCGAAATACCGGAGTTGTCGTCAAAGAATTTTAACGTGCGTTCGTTCGGCGAGCGGGCGGCTATGAACATGCCGATACAAGGTACGGCCGCCGACATAATAAAGCTTGCGATGGTCAAGGTTTACCGACGGCTGAAAGCAGAGAGGCTGCAATCAAAGCTGATTTTGCAGGTACACGACGAGCTGCTGTTGGAAGTGAAAATTGGCGAGATAGAGCGCGTCAGGCAGATTCTCAAAGAGGAAATGGAACACGCGGTCAAGCTCAACGTAAACTTAGACATTGACGTTCACGAAGGCGGCAACTGGTTTGAGGTAAAATGATGAAGATAATCGGCATTACGGGCAATTCTGGCAGCGGGAAAAGCACGGCGGCGCGGATACTGCGTGAGATGGGCGGCTACATTATTGACGCGGACGCTTTATCGCGCGAGGTTATGGAGGTCGGCGAGGGTGCTTATGACGAGACGGTCTGCGTTTTTGGGGACGGGATTTTGCGCGGGGACAGGACAATCGACAGGAAGGCGCTCGGGTCTATCGTGTTTAACGACAGCCAAAAACTGGGCATATTAATTGGGATAACTCATAAATATATACTCAACCGAATGCGGGAGCTTATCGGACAAGCGGAGCGTTCGGGGGATTATGCTTTTATCGTGTTGGACGCACCGCTTTTGATAGAAGCGAAGCTGCACGAGATATGCGACGACGTGTGGCTTGTCGTTGCCGCCGACGCCGAAAGGCTGCGGCGCGTCATGAGCCGGGACGGCTTAAACGAGACGGAAGCCGCGGCGCGCTTCGCAAGTCAGACGCCGTCCGACGAGCTGGTGAAGCACGCAACGTTCGTACTCGAAAACGACGGCGAGCTTGACCGGCTGAAAAGTAAAATTTTGGAGAGACTTGAATGTTTTATGCCGTAAATTTGAGAAAAGCGACGCGAGAGGTGCGGGTATCTGTTGTTAAACGTACGCTGCCGTTTGTTGTGGCGGTGTGTGTGCTGACGGCTGTGTATATGACGGCGGGCTTGCTGTTTCCGCTCCGGTATCTTAACGAAATCGAACGAAACTGCGCGCTGTACGATATCCCGCCTGCGTTTATTTGCGCGCTTATTCACGCCGAGAGCAAGTTCAGACACGACGCGCGCTCGGCTAAGGGCGCGAGCGGGCTTATGCAGATAACAAACATGACAGCCGACTGGATGGCTGAGGAAATGAAGCTCGAAAACTACAGCTACGATAGGATTTTTGAGCCTGAAGTGAATATAAGGATAGGGATATATTATTTCGCGACGCTGTTAAAGGATTACGACAACAACTACGAAACGGCGCTGGCTGCTTACAACGCCGGTAGCGGCAACGTCAGCAAATGGCTTAAAAACGCAGATTACAGCAAGAACGGAAAGACGCTTAGCTACATTCCGTTTCGAGAGACGCGCGACTATTTAAAACGCGTGAGCGTCAACTATAAAATATATCAGTTCATAATACCGCTTTACCGAGAACCGTTTATCAGTAAGGAAAAATGAGGTGCACTAATGCTAAAACGAATAATGATATTGACGTGTGCGGTTGTATTTTTGGTCGTGCCGTTTTTTACGGGTTGCGCAAAAACAGGAGGCAATCCGCCCGAGGTGCTTGTTACGCCGCCTCCCGCAACACCCGAGCCGACACCGCGTGAGCCGTCTTTTGGCGGGACGCTGAAGCTGTCGATGCGGCCGCCGAAAACGCTTAACCCGCTGTTGAACGAGGACGTAACTGTGAATAATATTTTGCGACTGGTTTATGAACCGCTTGCGGTGCTTGATGAAAACCAGAAGCCTGTTTCTAATCTTGCCGATTTTAATTTCTCAAGTGACGGCACGAGCGTCACGCTGACGCTTAAAGACGGCTTGCAGTGGAGTAACGGCACGGCTGTAACGTCTAAGGATGTAACATTTTCGATCGAGATGCTTAAAAACGCTCCCGACACAGTTATTTATAAAAAGAACGTGAGAAATATCTCGTCGTTTACGGCGCCGAATACGAAAACTGTGAACATAAGTTTCAATCAGGCGTTCAGCGGTGCGCCGTATTTGCTGTGCTTCCCGGTTATTTCGGAAGCGTATTACAGAAACGAAAAAAATCCGCAGTCCGACAAAAACATGAAGCCTGTCGGAAACGGCGCGTTCGAGTTCGTTTCGTATGAAAACACGCGTAAAATGAAGCTTAAAGCAACGAACAACACCACTACCGCCGCTAAAATCCCGTACATCGAAAATGTGGAGGTTGTTGTTACTCCCGATTTTGAGACGGACTTGAACTCGTTCGGCGAGGGGATTATTGATGTTGTATCATCGAGCGTTTCGGATTGGGGAAAATATCGCAGCTCGCAATATTCTTCCGTTACGGAATATGTTGCGACGTATTATGATTTTATCGGGTTTAATTTTAACAACATTGCATTACAGAGCCGCAACGTCAGACAAGCCGTCGCTTATGCCATAAATAAAACTGAGATAGTGGCAAACATTTATCTCGATCACGCGGTGCTGACGGATACGCCGGTAAGCCCGCAGTCGTGGCTGTATGAGCCGGGTGTTGCGACTTACGACTACGCTCCGGAGCAAGCTGTCTGGCTGCTTAGTGCGGACGGGTACACGCTTAACGACGATGGTTTTATGGAAAAAGACGTCAACAGCGTAAAAATGCCGCTGTCGTTTAGAATCGCAGTCAACAGCGAAAACAACGAGCGCGTAAAAATTGCTAACTATTTAAACACTAGTCTAAAAGCGGTTGGTATCCAGAGCGAAATTATTTCCGTACCGTTCGACGAGTATCAGAAGTTGCTGTCTACAAAGGCGTACGATATTTTTATCGGCGGGTTTAATCTGTCGGTGATACCGGATCTTACGTTTGCGTTACACTCGTCGCAGGTGGAAGGCGGTAATAACTTCTTCGCGTACAAGGACGACAAAATGGACATTTTGCTGTCGCAGGCGGCATCGCAGCCCGCGGAGATTCCATATAAAAAAGCAATGAGCGAGCTGCAGAAATATATCGCTGACGAACTGCCGTGTATAAGTCTGGCGTTTCGCAAAACCGCCGTGTTGTCGTCGAAAAGGATTAACGGTGCGATTGCGCCTACCGTGGATAATATTTTTTACAGCATCAGCGACTGGTACATGGATTAAAACGAAAGGATTTGCTGATATGCCCGAGTTGAGATACGATTTTTTGACTGGTTGCTGGGTTGCGGTTTCGGAGGAGCGTAGCAACAGACCGGAGTATGAAAGCATAATGCAAAAAGAAACGCCGTGTCCGTTTTGCCCAGAGAATGAGCGGTTGTTACCACCGCTTACATACAAAAGCCAAGGCGGAACCGTACGCGCCGCACCTAATAAATATCCGGCGCTGTCGCCTGCGGACGTGAACGGGTACGGCTATCATGAGGTGTTGATTGATACGCCCGTACACGACGAGAAGCTGTATATGTTTACTGATGAGCATATGCTTTCTGTTTTTCTGGCTATTCAAAACAGAATGATTAACATTTCTGCTGATCGGAAAATAAAATATATAGAGGTTTTCAAAAATGACGGCGTTAAGGCGGGTGCGTCGATACCGCATTCGCACTGGCAGCTTATCGCAATGCCCATAGTACCGCCCGTGCAGGAAACGATTTACAAAAACGCGCGGGACTTTTTTTACGAAAGCGGGCGCTGTTTCTTGTGCGACGAGGCCGTCGGTAGAAGGGAGCTAATCGTTTGTGAGAACGACGGCGCGGTTGCGTTCGTACCGTATGCGTCGCGGTTCAGCTTCGGCGTGAATGTTGTGCCGCGTAAGCATTTTTCGGATTTTAGAGATATAGATTCGGCTGTGCTTATCGATATGTGTCGAGTTATGAAAAAGGCGCTTGCTGCGCTTTGTGATTTGCTTCCGGGTTTGAGTTACAATATTTGTTTTCAGAATGCGCCTGAAAACTCGCTTCGCATGGATGAGGCCGCGCATTTTTACATTGAAATAATTCCGCGTATTAGCAGTCTGGCGGGATTTGAGCTTGGGACGGGATGTTACATTAACACGTGCTCGCCCGAAAACACAGCACGACTGCTAAAAGAAGCCATAGGGGGACTAAACGATGATTAAGCTTGCTGTTTTGATGGGTGGAACGTCCGGCGAACGTGACGTTTCGATTATGTCTGGGAATGAGATTATAAAATGTCTGGACAAGAAAAAATATGACGTAAACGTTATTGAAATAACGGACACGAACGCTAAGGAGTGGGTGAGAGCGCTTATTGATAACACCCCTGATGTAGTGCTGAGCGCGTTGCACGGCGGTATCGGTGAAAACGGCGCTGTGCAGGGGCTGATGGAATGTCTGGGAATTCCTTACGTCGGCAGCAAGGTAATGGCAAGCGCGGTCGGTATGGATAAGGCAATGAGCAAACTTATCATGCGTGCGTGCCATATTCCTGTGGCCGAGGATATTCTGATAAAAAAAGGCGAGCGGCTGACAGCGTACGAGGCGGATATAAACAAGCTGGGCTTTCCGCTTGTCGTGAAGCCTAATAACGGCGGGTCGAGTATCGGTGTTACTATTGTGAATACGGAAGATGAGCTTATCAAGGCGGCGGCGGTTGTCGAAGCGATGGACGATGATTTACTGATCGAGCAGTACATTTCGGGGCACGAGGTAACATGCGGTATTGTTGAATCCGTTGACGGCTTGGAAGTGCTGACGGTGCTGGATATCGCCGCGCAGAATGAGTTCTACGATTACGAGGCGAAATATTTCGATGACAGCACGAAGATTGATTTTTCGGAGCTGCCGGAGTTTTTGCAGGTAATGATACAGGACATAGCCAAGAAGGTGTTCGTCGTGCTTGGCTGCTCGGGCTACGGACGCGTGGATATGATCGTGCGCGACGAGCAGATTTACGTGCTGGAAATAAATACGCTTCCGGGGCTGACGTCACATAGTCTGGTGCCGAAGGCGGCTTCGAAAAATTATGATTCGTTCGGGATGCTGTTGGATAAGCTTATAGGGTTTGAGCTTGGAAAAGCGAAGGGGTATTAATATGACAAATATCTACAGAAACTCCGCATGGCTGTACGACATCGACACCCGTGACAATCTATCCGCGGACATACCGTTCTATATCGACTACGCGCGTGCCGGAAACGGAGAAGTATTAGAACTCGGCTGCGGCACAGGCAGGGTAGCGCTCGCGCTGGCGAAGGAAGGATTCAACGTAACCGGGTTGGATTTGTCTACGCAAATGCTGGACATATTCCGCCAAAAACTTGCCGCCAGTCCCGATCTGGAACGTAATATCAAACTATTTCACGGCAGCATGGCTGATTTCCACCTTGAACAAAAATACGCACTAATAATCGCGCCATTTCGGGCATTCCAAGCAGTAACGGCAGACGAGGACATTAACGGCGCGCTTGCCTGTATTTATGAACACTTAACGGACGACGGTATTTTTATCGTCAACGTCTTCAACCCACACCCTGTTATGGATGAGAGCTGGTGCTATGACGAGACAGTCCAATGGGAGCGCCTTGACGAAAAAACGGGTAATCATGTAGTAAAAAAACACTGGGGCGACAGGATAGACACGGTTAACCAAATAATCTACCCCCATTACGCCTACGAAGTGACTTATCCCGATGGGAAAACCGAACGGATCACCGACGACCTTTCGCTCAAATATTACTACCCCGAACAGCTCCGAGCCACCGTCGAAAAGCGCGGCTTCATAATAAAAGAGAGCTTTGCGTGGTACGACAAAGCTCCCCTTGAATCTATACATCGTGAAATTATTTACGTTTGCGGCAAGTGAATCAATCAAACATATTCACGAACCCTTGTGCGTCTTGCAGCGTTTCAAAAACCGGTAGCATAAAATAAATATTATTCCCGTACCTTTTAGTGAGCCTGAGGATTCCGTCGCGCCAGTCCTTTTGATTGCCGTCGCCAACGTTAATCCACAGGCTCTTTTTGGCTTCGATTACCTTGTCGTATATCGGATACCAGCGCTCGTTAACGCCGTCAGGCTGACCGGCTCCGCTTGTCCATTGCAGCGCGTTTAACTCCTTTATTTCCATTAGCGCGTCGAGATGCCTTATGGCGTCGACACCGTCTAGGTGATACAGCGAGTTGTTTAAGGTTTTGCACTGCTTTCTGAGTGATTCTTGCACAAGCTCTCTGAAACATATGGGCGAAATCATCGCAGAAAAGTCACATTGCAGTTTGGCGGTACGACCAGGCCCCCATATCGCAAAAGCGGTGTAGCATGAGCTGTCGTCCTGCTCCTTAATAACGTCATAAAAAGCGTCGTAGTATGTAAAATACAGCTCGTCAATGCGCTCAACTCCGGCTTTCACTTGCTCGGGGTAGTCTGCGATGTCGTAGCATAACTCTTGTGCATCTCTTAACGAGGCAAGTATATCCAGATTCTCGATTATATCGGGAATCGACACCATGAAGTCCCCGTTCGAGCGAGCCTTCACCTGACGTAATAATTCCAGATGGCATTGCCACCATTTGTTTTCGTTTGAGTATTCGAGTTTGCCGAACGAGCCGCATTCTGTAATGAACGGCTTATACCATACGGTGCGTTCCGTAAAAACAGGCTCGCTGCCCAAATATAACGCCATCGAACCGGGGCCAAGGTTTGCATCTACATACGGGAATGCTTCCGCGAGAAATATGTGGTTTTCGCAGAAGGCGCGGTACTTATCGACGATATAATTAGCATCCAGATACTTATCCTCAATGTTATTGGGTACGTTAGGCGTGACAGCATAGCAATCCGGCTTTTTCGCTACTACTCTCATTAACGGCCTGTCTTTTTTTCTATGCTCCCACCACGCACAAAAGTTTTCCTGTGTCTCAATCCAATTGCCCTTATAACGATTATTCAAAGCTTCTCCCCCTCTGCATATGACCCCAGCCGCTTAGCCCCAAGTGTATCCCCGATTATCTTAATACCGGCGACGATCGCTTCCTTATCAAGCCCGGCGATGCTTACCCGAAAATTCTGCGTGGCGCTTCGAGACGTTGAGAACAGCGCGCCGGGCGTAACAGCTACATTCTGCTTTAGCAGCGCGTTGCACAAGTCTTCATCAGTTACACGTTTGTTTTTTATTTCGAACCAGAAATTTAGCCCGCCGTTCGGCTGGTTGTATTTCACGTACGGCTTCAAAAATGTTTCGGCGGCTTCGTACGCCGCTTCGTACCGCTTTTTGAAAATAGCTTTCATGGACGTGACATGCCGGTCGAAACCGGAGTTAATGTATAAATCGAAAGCACGCTGGATAAAGCCTGACGTCTGGATATCGGTTGCGGCCTTGGTTTTCAGCGCTTCGCTAAGAATACGCGGCGGCAACACGATAAAGCCGAGCCGCAAGCCCGGCATAGATATTTTTGAGAAGCTCTTTACATAAATAACCTTACTCTTATAATCAAGCGCCTTTAGCGGAACAACGTCGCTGTTCGAGAAGTTGAAGTCGCTCTGGTTGTCCTCCTCAATAATAAACGTATCGTACTTAATCGCTAGCTCAAGGAGCTTGCGTTTTTTTTCGGTCGAATACGAAATACACGTCGGAGTCTGAAAATACGTCATGACATAAATGAACTTAGGAGAATATGTTTTGAGCAACGCTTCAAGCTTTGCCATGTCAAGCCCGTCGTTTTCGAGCGGTGCTTCGATAATTTGCGCCCCACGTGATAAAAAAGCACCAAGCGCCCCATAATATGTAGGTCGCTCGACGATTACCGTGTCGCCGATGTTCAGCGTAGCTTTTGCGATTATGTCAATGGCTTGCTGCGCGCCGGAGGTTATCTGGATTTTATCGTATGTCGTCTTTATGCCGTAGCGCTCCAGATATTCGCAAAGCGACTTACGAAGCGGCTCGTAGCCTTGGTTCTCCTCGTACCGAAAGGCGTTGCCCTTGTCGCGCTCCAGCACCTCGTTAAACAGACCCTTGAACTCCGAAACCGGAAACAAATCCGCCGAAATGTTAGTGTTGGCGAAATTGATAAAGTCGTTACGACTCTCGACGGGCGGCAAAAAAGAGCTGCTCACGGGAACAGAAGCAACGACCGACGGCGTAAACGGCAGTTCGGAAATGTACGTGCCGCTGCCGACTACTGAGTATACAATTTTTTTGTTTTCCAGGTGTTTGTAAGCGTTCACGATCGTGACGTTGTTGACGTTCAGGGCGTCGGCGATTTTTCTTATCGGAGGGAGTTTCGTGTCGGGTTTGAGTGTGCCTGTTTGGACAAGCTCGGCGATAGCGTTCGCGAGCTGTAGATAGATGGGGGTTTTGCTGTTGCGGTCGATTACGATAGAAAAAAAATCATTCATGGTAATCCTCACAGTCAAGTCTGGTTATAGAGCGAAATATTTTATTGCGGCTAGTATCAGTAAATGCGCGGGATAGATAATATAGAACGCCCATTTGTTGAAGTCGCGGCCTTTTTCGCCGTTGTAAAGCTGGATCGGGATGAGTGCCAGCATAAACGCGGCGACATAACACAGATACAATGGCGCAAAGTACCTGAAGCTAGTGTAAACAGCAAAGCCGGCAATAAGCATACCAGCCGCACGGCGGTATACATCGTTAACCAAATAAAAGGCGAATATAAGAAAAACGCCGACTGCCCCGTAGTCCGTGCTCAGAATATCACCGAGAATGATTACAGGAAGAGGCAGCAGATATTTAAAAATTTTCGCGGGTGTGCCGCTGTACGAATTTATTTTTTCATAAATCATAATAGCAAGCACGCCAAGAGCGAGCGTGAAAAAAATATTTTGGTGCGACATGTCGCCGAGCCGCATGAACGCAAGCTCGAACGGGATTTCGGAAATAACTGCGAATATGGCAAGCCGCAGGATGTATTTTTTTATGCTGCGGGTATGCTTGCAACCGTTCGCGATAAGAAAGGCATAGAGCGGGAACGAAAGCCGCCCTATAACCCGTAGTACATCGGTGTTAAACGTATGCTCAAAAACCGCGCCGGTATGGTCAATAATCATTGTTGCAAGAGCTATTACTTTTAAGACGAATGCGCTCATGTAGAGACCTCCCGGCTGCGTTTATCGTTTTGTATTTACTCGGACGTTCCAAGAATAATTATGATGTCATACCCGGCGGGCAGTTCTCCGTCGGTTTCGACTACGGCGTTTTTAAAATACTTAACAAGCCCTGCGCCGACGTCCTTATCGCGTACCATTATGCGAGTTTCCTGTTTTTGTGTGCCTTTATAATCGCCGATCGACGTAATATTATATCCTTCAAGCTTAAGCCTGTCCCGCGTTAGACCGGCAAGACCTATTGTGTTTCCGCCGTT
>CAZJLW010000028.1:22812-28149 GCA_964546895.1 uncultured Eubacteriales bacterium
GGAAGCGGCGTTTGCTCGACGGTGGCGTCGCTAAATATTTTCGTGACGAGCGCCTTAGTCGCTTCTTCATCAATATAGAAATATGATGGCTCGCCGGGGTTCTGTTTTGCTACGCCCGGTAGCGAATATGTTTCGATTTTTTCACTGGATAGTTCGTCAACGTATCGTAAGTATTTCGGTATGTCCGCCACGGGGAAGTCCGTCTTGACATAACCGATAAACGTCATTAACAGGCTCGCGGCGTTGCTGACTATTTTGTCGCGCTGTAATGCCTGTTTAAACAGCTCCTTTAAAAACTGCTGCTGAACTTCTATACGCTGCAAATCTCCGCGTGGATACGTGGCTCGGTAGCGCACAAGCCCCTCGGCCATTTTGCCGTCGAGCTTTTGCAGGCCGCCCGGTATTGAAATAACCAAATCCTGAAAAGGATCGTTATAATACAGCCCGCCCTTCGGAATCTGCATTTCGACGCCGCCTAACGCGTCTACGAGCTTCCTGAATCCGTCAAGGTTAATGACTACATGATAATCAAGCTTTATTCCGAGCATTTCTTCGACTTGCGATTTTAAAAAATCTAAACCATATCGTTTGCCGGCGTAGTTGTTTATTTCGTTAAGCTTCATAACGCCGCTGGCAGGCGGATGAAACCCGGCGCTTCGCAGTGTGTCGAGCTTATCCTTAGAAAGCGTAACATGAGTGTCGCGCGGCAGAGATATAAGCGACGTAACAGCCGTGTCGCGGTCGAAACAGCCGACTATAACCGTGTCCGTAAGAAGCTCGTCATTATGCAGACCGGCTATAAGAAACACAGTTTTTTTTGGCGGCAGAAACATATTGCTTACACCGCCGCTTTTTGTGGCTTCGGGTGAGGGAGTTATTACAGGAGCGGGGGTCGCATTTGCCGTGGGACCGCCGATAGACTTGTCTGTGATTTTCAGATATGTGTAGGCGGCTATGCTGCTCACCAACAAAAACACGCTTACTATCGAGGCGACTATGATGAAAAATTTTTTGACTAGGCTGGATTTTACGTTGACGTTATTTTGATCCGAGTAGCGGTTAACGTCCCGTCTTGGTTTTTGCATTGCAAAGTTCATTCCTTTCAAAAATTTCCTTTGAATAATTCTTAGAGAGTATAACAAATTATAAATTAATATACAACAAAAAAAGTGTTTATGACTTTTGAGAATAATAACCTGTTGAAAAAACCTAATTATTTTTTATTTTCTTTCCGAAAATTAATTTGTGATGAAAACTTTATATGAAAGCTTCAGGAGGTTTAACTGATGTCAAATATGATTAAGCTAAACGGCGGGGGCGCCGCAATCGCGAGTCGCCGCGTGCAAAACGATAAAAAGGAAAACAAGCTGAAGCTGGAGCTGGGTGCGATAGTTAACGCCACCGTTACGAGCAGGGACAAAAAAACGGTCACGCTCACGACAAAGGACAACGTAAAGTTTACAGCCGACAGTAAAAGCGTAGTGGGTGAGGTCGGCGACGAGCTGTCGTTCGAGGTTATCAAAAGCGGGAAAGACGGTATCGAGCTGCGCCAGAAATTCATGGACGAGTACAATCAGACAAAGCAAACGCGGGCGACAGGCCAGCTTAAAAAAATAAGCGTCAACTACGACATGTTTAAGAAAAACGACTTCATCTCAGAAGAAAAGCCGGGCGAGACGGAGCTTGAGGACAACACGGCATCGCGTACTTCAAAGGCTATCGCGGCCATTCGCAGAAAGCTCGCGTACGCATCCGAAAGCTCAAGCCGCAGCGCCGTGCGCGAACTTGTAGCCAGCGGTCTGTCACTGTCAAAAATAAGCATCAGCGTGTTAAGCGCCGTTTCGAGCGAGATAACTCATAAGGAAGCGTTGTCGCCGCCGGACAAGCAAAAGCTGCAACAGTTCGGCGCGAAGCTGTCCGAGCTGACCGAGGTAAGCGAGAATCAGATCGTAGAAATACTGCGCAGCGAAAAACCGCTGACGGTCGGGAGTCTTTATTTATCGAAGTACAGTTCGAAAGAGGGCGCGAGCCGTGAGCAACCGGCGCTTTCCGACGACGAGCTTAAGGCGCTCGAACCGGAGATAAATAAATTCTTCGACAGGGAGCAGATAGAACCGAGCAAACGCAATACGGAGACAGCCATGTTCTTATTAAAAAACGACGTGCCGCTGACTAAGGAGAACATGCAGAAAGTGGAGCTGTTATCGGATTTGCGTGATAATCTGGATATCAAGCGGCTCATGGAGCAAGCCGCGCAAGCTATAATTAACGGCGATAACGCAATGGACGTCGAGCTAAGCCGCAGCAATAAGGATTTGGCTGAACGCTACGACGAGATTATAAAGATTCTGCCGAAGATGAGCGAGAATTCGATAGAGTATCTGATGGCGAGGAAATCGCCAATTAACCTGAAAAACCTAAAACAAGCAGCCGAACTCGGCTTCAACACTATATCAATGCGTAACGCCGCCGAACGAATGCGGGCGGATATTCCGCAGAACAATGCGGCTCATACGGAACGAACACCGGCTGAGCACCATAACGCCGCCGCCGACAAGCTTCGCCTTATGGAAATCCAGCTGCGCCTAACACATGAAGCGGCGCACCGGCTGGTCGGTAAAAATATCAATATCGAAACAATGCCGCTACAGGAAGCCGTCGAGACGCTACGCGAAATGGACGCTGCCGATTATGAAAAAAATCTGCGCATAGCTGGAGCGGAGCCGACGAGAGAGAACGTATCGAAGATGTCGGTAACGTTCAACAGATTGGCTGAAATTAAACTGCTTACGAACAACGTATTCGGCAAAATAATCCATAACAAAGCCGATTTTACGATAAACGGTATTTACGAATCCGTGTCGGTGGCAAAGGTACGAGAGTACATGGACAACTACGAATCTATTACGACAGCAAGAAACATCGGTAATCTCGACAAGTACGAAGAGATGTACGCGGACGCGCTCGAAGGCATGGGTTTAGAGTCGACGCCCGAGAATATCCGCGCGGCGTCTATCTTGGCGAAGAACAAAATAGATATTACGGAAGAGGGCTTGGCGGGCGTTAAGCTTATTGATGCTAAAATAACGGCTATTCAATCGCGACTGCACCCTAATATCGCGGCGTCTATAATAAAGGACGGCATTAACCCGGTAGAAATGCACGTGGACGAAATGCTCGAATACATCGACAAGTACGAGGATTTGTACGGCGAAAGCACAGTCGACAAAATAGCGGCACACATCAGAGAGCTGGACGACAACAAAACGATCGACGACGATATGCATAAGGCGCTTACGGCGACGTATCGTATGCTTAATATAATACAAAAGGATTCGAACGCGGTGCTGGGGCTGGCCGCGAAGGAGAACTTTCAGCTAACGCTGGGTAACCTTATGGATACGACTAAGCTGTACCTAAGCTCGAAGAGCGGGAGTAACTACATTGACTTCTCGGCTGAGGAAGGCGGCGTAGTTGGCAGAGTGCAGTCACAGGATTCAATCAGAAATATTTTGCGTGACTATATAACGTTCAAAACAGGAGAGTTCGCGAGGGAAGCTAACCCGAACGCGTTGTCCAAGGCGTTCGAAAACTTTCCGGATGCGAATAATGAAGAACTGGATCGGCTTACTGACTACATGCGTGATGAAAACGCGACGGACGCAACCGAATACAGGCTAGAAAAAAGCGTTGAACAGGTTAACGACGTTATTAACGCGTCACAGTCAACGCTTCAATACATGCAGGATAACCAAATCCCGATGACAACAGGTAATATTATCGCGGCGCAGGGATTAATAAAGAATCCGTTTTTCGTCGGCGACGGGCTTAACCGCGTCAACGAAAAAATAAACCGTGCCGGGCGAACCGATCGCGTCGACCGAGCAGAAAGAACCGATCGCGCCGACAAGCACGGAAGCGCCGATAAACTCAGAAGCGTTATGGATACGGACTTAACACCGTTAAAAGAAGGCAAAAGCCCCGAGGAAATACTTAACGATGTGGCCGCGGAGCTTAACGATATAGACGAAGCTTACCCGAACGAAAGATTGTTCGAACAGATTACGCTAATCCAAAACGCAATCAAGGTGCAGAATTTTACAGCAGGCAGAGGAAACGGGTTCAGCTTGCCGGTCGGACTGCACGACGGAGTTTCGTCGCTTAACATGTACGTCTTGAACGAACAAATAAACGAGGGCGAGCCCGCCGACATTCTCATGTCGATAAAAACGGGCGTGCTTGGCGAGGTGTCGGCTTATTTTACGATTAGAGGCGACAGCTTAAGCGTAAAACTAAAAGCCGCGCCGGATTCCATTGACGCACTACGGCGCAACGAAGGCAAGCTGTTGGAGTTTTTGCGTGAAGCCGGGATATCGGCGGACGCGTCGAACGTGGAATACGAGGGCGTATAATTCAGAGGTAATCGGGAAAATTATTTCCGAATACCAAAGCAGAGGGGAAGCATATGGATAAGGCGCTGGAAAAATTACCGGAAAATATTTACAAAGCGGTGTCGGCGATTATAAAATATATAAACGAAACAGACAAAGCAGAAAGGGATGATATTAAATGAGGATTAATCAGAATATAGCGGCATTACAAACGGCGACGAGCATGTTAAAAACCGACAGGGCAGTTATGAGCGCAATGAATCGGCTGTCCACCGGCGTAAAAATAAACAGCGCGAAGGATGACGCGGCGGGGCTTGCAATCGCTACGAAGCTGAAATTTCAGATAACGGGACTGGAACGCGCGAGTAAGAACACGATGGACGGCGTGTCGCTTATCCAAAGCACAGAGGGCGCGCTGACCGAAGTACACGCGATGCTGCAAAGAATGCGCGAGCTTGCCGTAAACGGTGCTAACGCAACGAACGGCGACGACGACCGCCAGAAGATTCAGGACGAAATTAATCAGCTCATGGAGGAAATCACATCCACGGCGAACAAGACAGAGTTTAACCGCATAAAGGTTCTCGAGGGCGAGGTTGAATCCGTAGATATAAACGGCAACAAAAAGCCCGGCGGACATGGCTTACTTGTGCAAACGGGACCTAACTACAACATGAATATCGAGGTGTCTATTCCGAAGATAACAGCCGAGACACTGTTTGACGCGATGATTGTACCGCCGACGACTAACTCACCCGTGAGCGGCAAGCTGGATTATTCCTCCGAAGAAACATGCACGCAGTGTATAAACTACATCGAAGCGGCTATCGAAAAAATATCGTCAGTACGTTCAACACTGGGAGCATACCAGAACAGATTCGAGCAGGCGGTAAGAAACATGCACGCAGTGTATAAACTACATCGAAGCGGCTATCGAAAAAATATC
>CAZJLW010000029.1:0-28025 GCA_964546895.1 uncultured Eubacteriales bacterium
CGGTTCTTCATGTCGAGTACATACAGCGACCAGTTTTCGTCGATGTCCTTCTGCCCGGTAATAAACGCCTTAGTCCAAAGCTCGAACCCTTCGACAAGCCCGTTATACAGTGCGCTGGCTTCGACTAAATCCGCTTCCGAAAGCGCCGCGAACGGCGGAATCTTCTGTATCGCGTCAGGCATTGCGGCTACGGCTTTGTTTACTGCCGTGTATGGGTCGTCGAATTTCGACATTTCCCAGTCGCTTACCCAAACGTTTTGAAGTCCCTCTATGCCGAGACCGTACTCGACTTGCAGCGATTTATTCAAGCCAAGGCTGGATTTAATATATTCATACGGGAATACGTACTTTCCTTCCCTGAACATATACGAAACATTGTCGATGCCAAGGCTCCAAGCCTGTGCATACTTCGGTGCGTAAAACATTGTGTCGACTGTCTGTACAAGCTCTTTTAAAGCGGCTTCCGGCTTCCCGTTAGTCGGGAAAACAATACCGGCGCCTGTGCGGCTTTTGGGCTGGCTGTATGCGCCTTTTTCACCTTTAAGCGGTGGGAGAAGCATCAGGTTTATGCCCGGGATTTTTGAAGCGGCCGTTATAGTCCTGATTAAGTCGTAATAAGCGTACGTCGCCATAGACGAACCGTCCGACAGCTTCGCCGCCCATTTGTCAGGCGGCGTCGATAACTCGGGCGACAAAAGCTCTTCTTTGCACAGCTTCGCGAAATATTTTAAATAACTTCTGAACAAATCGCTTATCGCTCCGGCGAAAAACTCGTTCTTTTCGTAGTCCCACGACAGCACGTATGTGCCGGTGGACGAACCTCTGCCTAGGCTGATACCGTAAGCGGGCATAGTCATTTGAAGCAGCATAGGCTCGATAAAACCTATGAGCGGTACGGAATCCTTGTTGTCCGACTTGAATTTTTTCAGCGCCGCATATAGTTCCTCGTATGTAGTCGGTTGCTGTAGGTTGTGTTTCTTCAGTAGATCATCGCGGATTATTAAGCCACCGTCGTAAGACGGTTTCTCTGTAAGCGACGGCATGAAATACCGCTTGCCGTTTACAAGGTTAAGCGCGCCGACTTCGTCCGTGAGCTTCCATTGGGTTACGAGGTCGTTAAAAAAAGGCGTCTGCTCCTTAAGCTCAGATACCGGTACAAGCTTGCCGTTAAGCGCCATCATTGCAATGTCGCCGCCCGTTACGCCCTGATTAAGAACTACATCGGGCGCGTTGTTTGCGTTAAGCATTGTAGCAATGGTTTGCGAATAGCTTTCAATCGGAATGACCTTTACGTCGATTTTTGCATTGAGATCAGTCTCTACAACTTTGAAGCCAAGCCATTCACTTTTGTACGGATAGGCAGGATTGTCCGCATAGCTCATCGAAAAACTGATTGGCGGGGTACTCGGCGCAGGCGACCCTGATGCGGCTGCATCAGCGGAAGGCGATGCGTCGGGAGTGGCCGGTTCGGTTGGCGTGGCGGTCGGGGCTGGGGTTTCGATAATGGCTGCTGTTGGGGTAGGGGATGGAGTAGATTGCGAACCTGTTTTGACACAGCCGGAAAGGGTTGATGTTACGGTGATGCAGGTTAAAAGTATTGCTGAATACAGTTTACTGTTTTTTTTCATAATGCACCTCGGTTGTAATAAACTAAAAACAATAATAAACCACGAATCTACACGGATTAACCATTGCACTTTAATATCCGTGCAAATCCGCGCAAATCCGTGGCTTTTTAACAACATATCTACTTAAGCAGCAAATCCAGCTTAAAGCTGTTGCCGATAATAGCGTACACCTCGTTTAAAAGCTTGAGCAGAGCCTTTTCGCTTTCAAAAAAGGCGTTGGTTTTTTCGTCTAACAGCAAATCCGAATAGAGCTTGCTTAAAATCTTTTCTTCGTCGTAGTTCGGGGGATTGCCTTGTGATTCCTTGGCTAGAAATTCAAATTGCAGCCGCTTGTATTCTTTGATTTTAAAAATACATTCAAAGTTATCCTTTATAGCGTCGTAGCAAGCGACGTAGCGCGTGTAAGGCTCGGACGCTTCAAGCTCGGCAACGAGCCGATGAGCGGTTTCAATAACTGTATCCATAAACCCACCTCATACTTCCATAATAATAGGCAAAATCATCGGACTGCGTTTAGTTTTCTGCCAGAGATATTCCTTTAGCGTGTCCTTGATAAGAATTTTCATATGTGACCACTCATTAATGTTACGAGCTTCGCACTCGGTCAGCGCCATGCGCACGACACTCTTCGCTTCGTCCATCAGATTTTCAGACTCTCTAACATAAACGAACCCGCGAGAAATAATATCAGGCCCGGCGACAATCTCGCCGGAAGCGCGTTCAATCGAAACAACTACGATCATCAGCCCGTCCTGCGATAAATGCTTCCTGTCCCGCAAAACGATATTGCCGACATCGCCGACACCAAGTCCGTCAACAAGAATCTGACCGGACGGCACCGTGCCGTTCACCTTAGCCGCTTGCTTATGGCTTATCTCCAGCACATCTCCGATTGCCATAATAAAAATATCATCTTTATCCATGCCGAGCGACACAGCCAGTTCTTTATGCTTCTTCAGATGACGGTATTCACCGTGAACAGGCATGAGGAACTTTGGCTTAACAAGCGCGTGCAGCAGTTTTATTTCCTCCTGCTTCGCGTGTCCCGACACATGTATTTCCATAAGCCCTTCATAAATAACCTCTGCACCCTTGCGCATCAGGTCGTTGATAACCTTCGAAATAGTTTTTTCGTTACCGGGGATAGGAGAGGCACTGATGATTATTTTGTCGCCGGGCTTTATTTCGATCTGCTTGTGGTCGGAAGCCGCGATACGCGGCAAAGCCGCCATCGGCTCGCCCTGACTGCCCGTCGTTATAATAACAAGCTGCTCGTCCGTGTAGTTTCTCATTTCCGTTACGTCTATGAGGACGTTGCCTGGCATATCCAAATAACCAAGCTCCGACGCTGTCTTCACTGCGTTTGCCATGCTTCGACCGATTACTACGACCTTGCGCTTGTGCCGCACGGCAGAGTTTACAATCTGCTGGATGCGGTGAATGTTCGATGAGAACGTTGCTATCATAATACGCTGTTTCGGCGTATCATCGAATATGTCGTCAAAAATCTTACCGACTGTTTTTTCGGACATTGTATAGCCTTTTTGCTCGATGTTCGTGCTTTCGCAGAGGAACAGCAATACGCCGGCCTTGCCAAGCTCGCCGAAGCGCTGCAAATCAATCGACTCGCCGTGAATCGGCGTATAGTCGACCTTGAAATCGCCTGAATGGATGATAAGACCAACAGGCGTAGAAATAGCGAGCGCGACAGAATCGGCGATACTGTGCGTCGTCTTTATCAGCTCAACGCTGAAATGGTTGAGCTTAACAGTTTCGCCGGGGCTTTTGACGATCAGCTCCGTGGTCGCGAGCAGGTCATGTTCGCGCAGCTTGTTTTCGAGCAAACCAAGCGTCAGCCGCGTGCCGTATATAGGAACGTTCAGCTCCTTCAACAAATACGGTATAGAACCGATGTGATCCTCGTGTCCGTGCGTGAGGAATAGGCCTTTGACCTTATCCTTGTTTTTGACCAGATATGAGAAATCGGGAATGACCAAATCGATCCCGAGCATATCGTCCTCCGGAAAAGCAACGCCGCAATCAACCGCTATGATCTCGTTCGCATACTCGAAAACCGTAATGTTCTTGCCGATTTCCTGTAAGCCGCCAAGGGAAATAACCTTTAGCTTAGATTTTTTTGAAACCAAAAAAGTAACACCTCCGTTTGTAAGTTAAAAAACCCCGCGTAGTTGGCGGGGTAAAGGGTTTTATATTTCGATATCATACTCATCGCTTTTCTGCTCAAAGAGCTTTACGATGAGATTAAATTCGTCATCGTTTTCAATAAACTCGTAAACGACTTCATCATCCTGTTCTCCGACGTTTTTAAGAATGAGCGCGTCCGCGTCATCGTCATCGGCGAATTCCTCATCGACGACGAGCAGATATTCCACTCCGTTATGCTCCGCTGAATCTATTATAATAAAATTGACCTGTTCTCCGTCTTCGTCGGTCAAAGTAATGATTTCGGGCGTATAATCGTCCAGATCGTCGAAATCATCGAAATCGTTTTTTTCATCATTTGCCACTGTATTCACCTCATAAGTTTTTTTTAGGCTGTCTAGATAAGATTGTAAAATAATAACGGCCGCCATTTTGTCAATGACGCGCTCGGTTTCGTCGTATTTAAGCCCGGCTTCACGTAAGGCTCGTAGCGCCTGCACCGTCGTCAGCCGTTCGTCCCACAACACGATGTTTATCTTCTTAAAATTACGTTCAAGCCTTTCTTTGAAGGCAAGCGTTTTTTGGCAGCGCTCGCTTTCGGTATTGTCCATGTTTTTGGGGTAACCAAGCACAATAGTCTGTACTTCCAGCTCTTTTATCAAATCCGAGAGACGGGCAATACTTTTTTTTATGCTAAGCTCGTTATCGCGGCGGATAATCTCCACGCCGCGCGCCGTAATATACAACGGGTCGCTCACGGCTACGCCGACTGTTTTATCGCCGTAATCAAGGCCAAGTATTCTCACAGCTCACCTACATATTTTTGTCAACGTAAAAGCAAACGATCTCTTCAAGCAGCTCGTCGCGTTCGAGACGGCCGATGATGCTCCTGGCGTTGTTATGGCTTGTAATATACGTCGGGTCACCCGATAAAATGTAACCTACGATCTGGTTTACGGGATTATAGCCCTTTTCCTTCAGGGATTTGTAAACGCTCATAAGAATCTCGCCGGCTTCGCTTTTCGCTACCTTTTCGACACTGCCAAGCTTCTGCGTTTCGGATAATCTAATCTCTTTGGTTCTGACATCCATGACCGTCACCTCAAATTGGTAATGAACAACTACCCATATCATAATACAATCCTAAGTAATTTGCAAACATTTTTTTCAATCAAGCGCCGTTCCTACGGCGACACAGCCGCGCCTTTCGGTTATGTCTACTGTCACCAACTCGTTTACGATGCTTCGCGAAGCGGTGGCTTCGACTACGATGTAGTTTGTGGAATGCCCCTCGTACGTATCTTCGCCTGTTTTGCGCTCGAAAAGCACGGTTAACTGCTTGCCTATAACTCCTTCTACAAACTCAGCCGCCATTTTATCGCTCAGAGCGATAAGCTTCTTCGCGCGGGCGTCCTTGACGGGTGAGGGGAGTTGCCCCGGTAAGCCCGCCGCCTTCGTTCCTGTTTTAGGTGAGAACGGGAACACGTGTATTTTGCTGAAGCGCATCGCTTCGGCGAAGCTGTAGCTGTCGGCGAAATCCTCGTCAGACTCGCCGGGGAAGCCGACGATCATATCCGTAGTTATCGCACAGTCCGGAAAAGCTGCGCGGATTTTTGTAACGGCGCGAGCGTATTCGGACGCGGTGTAGCGACGGTTCATCGCGGCGAGTGTTTTATCGCAGCCACTTTGCAGCGACAGGTGGAAGTGATTGCACACCTTCGGCAGTGCGGCCAAGCCGTCCACGAACTCGTCCGTCATAAGCGTCGGGTCGAGACTGCTGAAACGTATGCGCTCGATACCCGGGGTGTCATGAAGCTGCCTGACCAGCGTCAGCAAATCCGTGTTTTCTAAATCTTTCCCATATGAAGCTACATGTATACCCACCAAAACAATTTCCTTGTAGCCATTTTGCGAAAATCCGTTAACCTCTGCGATGACGTCGGACATCTTGCGGCTTCGGACGGAGCCGCGTGCGTACGGGATAATGCAGTACGAGCAGAACCTGTCGCAGCCGTCCTGTATTTTTATAAACGCGCGGGTACGCCCGCTTATTTTTTCGACGGGCAGCTCTTCATAATCGCCGTTAAAATAAGCGCCGGTATAAACCGGCGCATTTTCATCGGATGTAGATTCATTTTTTATAAATGCTTCAACTGCGCTGACGATCTGCCCTCTGTTTTTGGTACCAAACACCAAGCTTACACCATTGATTTTTTTTACCTCGTCGGGGTTGACCTCGGCGTAGCAGCCGCACACGGCGATAACGGCGTTAGGGTTCTGCGCCTTTGCCCGTCGGATAAGCTGGCGGGATTTTTTATCGCCGAGATTTGTTACGGTACACGTATTTATAATGTAGATATCCGCAGCTTCCTCGAAGGCCGTTACGACGTAACCCTTATCGGCGAATAGCCGCGTCATGGCTTCCGTGTCGTAAACGTTGACTTTGCAGCCGAGTGTTGCGAAGGCCACGGATTTTTTTTCGTTATGCATTCGACGCACCCACCGTGCTTTCAAGCTGTTCGCGGAGGATTTTTTTATCGAGCGGCTCTTTCGTCGACGCGAAGGCGTAAATCTCGCCCGGTATACAGTCGATGCTAGTCAGGAACTTCATGATGTTCTTTTTATAGGCATCGTGACCGTGTAATGCCTTGCATGTGAAGATAATGTTTACTTTTTTATTTTTCAGGTTCGTATTGCGTAAGAAGTATACGACTGCGGGGGCTAAGTTCCCCGCATATATCGGTGAACAAACAAAGACTTCCTTGTAGTTTTTTACTATCGGCAGACGCTTAACCTTTTCTTCCTTTTTCATGATGGCTTGGTATCCCGCGCGTAAGTTGCCGCTGAAGCCTTTTCTCGGTCTTATCTCAGCCAACTCGAACGCGGATGTTTTCCGTATGGCGGCTAAGGATTCGGCGTATAGTTTTGTGTTTCCGTGCCACGAATAATATATAACCATAGTACACCCCTCTCGTGTATATTCGTTTCAGTCTGTATTTTGGGGAAAAAACCCATTAGACACGGATTAAGCGGATTTTCACTGATTACCACGGATTAAAACCAAACAATGATTTTGAATCCGTGCAAATTCGTGTAAATCCGTTAAATCCGTGTATAATTCTCCCTTCTCCTTTTTGGCAAAATAAGTAGAAGCGTTTAAAAAACAGCATCTAATAACATAGACCCTATCGTATTAAATATTACGAGCTCTTGTTTTGAGCAATATTTTTATTACTTAGTCAAAGGGATAGTCATTTCATAAAAATTATGTTGTTTTTCTTCTAATAGCAACATAGTAGACGAAAATGCAATGTTTATGTTATTGATTTATAGGAATAGAGCCTTCGTAAACCAAGTCCGGGCATAGGTCTATCAATACTCCACGCTATAATTAGGCGCTTCCTTAGTAATCTGTATATCATGCGGGTGACTCTCCCTCAATCCCGCACTGGTAATCTTCATAAACTGAGCTTTTTCCTGCAACTCTTTAATATTGTGACAGCCGACATAACCCATACCCGAGCGCAATCCGCCCAAAAGCTGAAAAATCGTATCGCCGACCATTCCCTTATAAGAAATACGTCCCTCGACGCCTTCCGGTACAAACTTCCGCGTATCTCCTTGGAAATACCTGTCTCCGCTGCCTTTTTCCATAGCAGCCAAAGAACCCATACCCCTATAAACCTTGTACTTTCTACCTTGGAACAGCTCGGTCTGCCCGGGGCTTTCGTCGCAGCCCGCGAACAAACTTCCCATCATACAAACGCTCGCTCCGGCAGCCAACGCCTTTGTTATGTCGCCCGAAAACTTTATACCGCCGTCAGCAATAACAGGAATGTCGTACTGCTTAGCGACCTCATAACAGTCGTTAATCGCGGTAATCTGCGGTACGCCGATACCGGCGACGACGCGCGTCGTGCATATCGAGCCGGGGCCTATTCCTACCTTTATAGCATCGGCACCTGCTTCAATAAGAGCCTGCGCCGCCGCACCCGTCGCGATGTTACCTGCGATAAGCGGCAGCTTCGGGAATGCTTGCTTTATTTTGCGCACCGTTTCGATAACACCAATGTTATGGCCGTGCGCAGTGTCTATAACTATTACGTCAACCTTAGTCTTAATAAGTGCTTGAACTCGATCGAGTACATCGCTAGACGTGCCGACTGCCGCTCCGACTATTAGCCTTCCGGATACGTCTTTAGCCGATACCGGATATTTAATCGCCTTCTCAATGTCCTTTATCGTAATAAGTCCTTTTAAATACCCATTCTCGTCTACGATAGGCAGCTTTTCTATTTTATGCATGGTAAGTATGCTTTTTGCTTGTTCTAGCGTCGTGCCTTCCTTTGTTGTGATCAGGTCTTCCCTCGTCATTACATCTTTGATTTTCTTAGAATGGTCGGTCTCAAATCGCAAGTCCCTGTTTGTAATAATACCTACAAGCCTATCATTCTCGGTTATCGGTACGCCCGATATGTGGTAACGCTCCATCAGTTCGTTCGCTTCGTACACGTAATGCTCCGGCGACAGCGAAAACGGATCAGTTATTACTCCGTGTTCCGACCGTTTTACCTTGTCGACCTCGCCCGCTTGGTTTTCGATCGACATATTCTTATGTATGATGCCTATGCCGCCTTGCCTGGCCATCGCGATAGCCATTTGTGATTCCGTAACAGTGTCCATACCGGCGCTCATTATCGGTGTGTTCAAAACGATTGTTTTTGTCAGGTGCGTTGTCAAATCAACGTCCTTCGGTAATACATCTGACGCTGCGGGTATCAGCAGCACGTCGTCAAACGTTAATCCTTCCTTTACGAGCTTATTCATTACCGACTCTCCTCCGCCTTTTTGTAAATTTTAAGAAGTTTACCAAAAAAGATTCAGGCTGTCAATAAAATTAGCCACGGATAAACGCGGATAAACTGGGATAAAATTCTTGGTGCTAACCCATGTTTTCTGCGGAAATCCGTGGCTAAGTGAGGATGTTTATTTCTTGACGGCAGTGTCGACCGGAAGTGATCTGAAATAGTTGTCAATGAATTTTGTAATTTCGTCGGAAGCGATTGCGAAATTAAAACCTGTAGTTTTCAGTCCGGACGTTGTCATGCCGATAAGCTGACCGGATGTGTTAAGCAGCGCGCCTCCCGAGCTGCCGTTGGAGATAAACGCATCCGTCTGAATCATCTTTACGCCCGAGATTGTGCGGAGCGCCGAAATAACGCCCGTCGTCATAGTATCTGTCAAGCCCTCCGGATTGCCTACGGCGCAAACCTCGTCGCCGACCAGCGCTTCGATGGAGGAGCATATCGTTATGTATTTTAAACGTTCGTCCGTTGTGATTTTAAGCAGAGCAATGTCTGCGTTTTTGTCGGCGGCTACTACTTTCGCCTCGTATGTCTTTACTGCGTTCATCGTATCGGGGTCGGTAAATAGTACTTTGGTTGTTTTGCTGTCGCCGATTACGTGGCTGTTCGTGACTATATAACCGTCCGCGCTTAGGATGATTCCCGAACCCTGCTGAGTTTCTGTTGTGATTTTTACTACGGCGTCGATTGACTTGTATATTTCGTTCTTAGAAAGCGGCTCGCCCGATACGGACAGCGTGTAGAACGGTTTTATTATCGCGAACGGCGTCGGGGTCGGTTCGGCTTCGGGCTTCGAAACCTCCGGCACTGGGATCGGCGCTGTTACGTTGTTTTCAAAATTTTCAATTACCTTTTTTATGACTACGGTGTCGTCGATGGACATCTTTCCGTCGACAATACCGATGGCTAAATCCTCTGCCGCGGCTTTTTTAGAATACTCGCCGTGCAAAAAACCAAAGAACCCCACCGATACACCAACCAACATCGTTATAAAAACCAAAATTAACAGTAATGCTATATTAAGCTTTTCGTTCCCGCTGTTTCCATCCATAGAGTAGAACCTCCTTGAAAAAGTATTCGATCTTTTCACCTGTTCATATTTTACGTCAAAAACAAAAAAACGGCAAGTATGTACCTGCCGTTTCCTCAATAAAAATTCTGGTAGCGTTTATTCTACAGATGCGCTGCTGCCAGCGTCGATAAGCGAGTCTAGTCGGGCTTTGTCCTCGTCGCTGTTATCGTTCTTTGACTTTTTATTTTTGTTGCTGTTGTTGTTTTTCTTAGCGTTTTTGTCTGGCATAAATAAATCCTCCGATTTTTTTATTAATGTTGTTTACGCAATATATTATTGCCAGCCGATTGCGAATTATACGGGTGCGGAAGCGTTTGCTTGCGAAGGCAGTATGTTTGTATTTTGTGTGTTAATGTTCTTGTTGCTATTAGTTGAAATCATGCTATAATATTTCACAAGAATTTTTTTATCGGAAGGTAGGTGATGCCGTTTTTATGAATGCGGAAATATTGAACCCATTTATTCAGGGTACGCAGAACGTATTAAATATGGTGTGCGCCGAAACGCCCACTTTAGGAAAAATATCGCTTAAAACTGATTCACATAAGTTTGATGGCGTAGGAATACAAATTGGTATTGTCGGAGCATTACAAGGCGGCGTGATATTTGCTATGAGCAACGACGTCGCATGTTCGATAGCATCAAAAATGATGTTCGGAATGCCTATCACGGCGATGGACGAGATGTCGTTAAGCGCTATTTCGGAGCTTTCAAATATGATTTCGGGCAACATCGCTACTGTTTTTTCGGGCAACGGGAAGCTGGTTGACATAACACCTCCGACATGCAAACTAAGCCCCAACGCGTCGGACTTCGCTTTTGTTAAGCCCGGTACGCAGCTTATTTGTTTGCCGCTGCATTTCAGCGACGGCAAAATTTTCGAGGTAAATATAAACATAAAGGAATAATTATTTTATGAACATAGTGCTACACGAACCGGAAATCCCTCAAAACGCCGGAAGTATCGGCAGAACCTGCGTCGCAACGGGTGCGCGGCTACATTTGATTAGGCCGCTGGGGTTTATTATTAACAGCAAATTTGTAAAACGCGCCGGGATGGATTATTGGAACGACGTCGACATCAGCTATTACGACAGCTACGCGCATTTTCTGGAAGTCAACAAAAGTCCGCGGGTTTTTATGGCGACGACGAAGGCGCAGCGGCTTTATACCGATGTGCGCTACGATAAAGACGACTTCATAATGTTCGGCAAGGAAAGCGCCGGTATCCCGGCCGAGATCTTGCGCGCTAACTGGGAGAACGCCGTGCGTATCCCGATGCTAGACGGCAAACGTTCGCTGAACCTGTCAAATTCCGTTTCCATTGTTTTATACGAGGCACTCAGGCAACAAAATTTCGAGAATCTTAACCCCGAAGGAATAGGAATGACGCCTTATGGCACATAATTTTACTGACGAACAAAAGCTGGCTGTGTTTACGCGCGACAAGGACTTGCTCGTATCGGCGGCGGCCGGTGCGGGGAAAACGGCTGTTTTAGTAGAACGAATTATCCATATCATAACAAACGACCAAAAGCCTGTCGACATCGACAGGCTTTTGGTCGTTACATACACCGAAGCCGCCGCCGCTGAGATGAAGGAGCGCGTGCTGCGCGCAATAAGCGAGCGGCTTGAACTGGATCAGTCGAATGAGCATCTCAAAAGGCAGCTCATGCTGCTAAACAACGCCAACATATCTACTGTGCATTCGTTTTGCATGAAGCTGATTAGGAATAATTTTCATTTGGTAGATATCGATCCGAACTTCAGGATTGCGGATAATACGGAAAAGAATTTGATTAAGTCGGAGATATTGGACGAGCTGTTCGAGGAAGAATACGAGAGTAATCCGGATTTCGCCAGACTTGCCGAAGCTTACGGTGTGTCGAAGGTAAACGACGCGCAGCTGCAAAACCTTGTGTTGTCCGTTTATGAGTTTATTGAAAACAGCCCGTGGCCGCAGGATAGTCTTGATAAGTGCATTGAGATGTTTAACGGCGGCGTAGGGACGAGGGTTTGGACTGATGTATTAAAGGAAGATATTCGCGGCGTGCTGGACGGGGCGCTGGAAAATGTTAAGCTTGCTATTGAGATAGCGGCTTCGGATTTTGGACCGAATACTTATGTTGAAGCGCTGGAAAGCGATGCGGAGTTGATAGCTGGGTTGCAGCTTGCGTTGGACAGACCGTTTGACGAGCTGTATTCGGCGTTCGACGGTGTGAAATTCGCCGCACTGAGCAGGAAAAAGCCGGTTAATGAAGTCGATCCGGATTTGAAACAGCTTGTGCAGACTATCCGTAATAAAGACGTGAAGGACGGCGTTGCGTCCGTACAAAAGCATATATTTTTCAAGCCGCCGGAAAAAATGTACGAGGACTTGCAGAACGTGTACCCCGTAATGCAATCGCTTGGGCGGCTCGTGACACGGTTTAGCGAGATGTATACGCGGCACAAGCGCGAGAAGGGGCTGGCTGACTTTAACGATCTGGAGCATTACGCGCTGGATATTCTCATGGACGGCTCGTCGTCGGTGGGGAATGTTGTGCCGTCGCATACGGCGGTGGAGTACAGCCGGTTGTTCGAGGAGGTTCTGATTGATGAGTATCAGGACTGCAACCCGATTCATGAGTTGATTTTGTCGCTTATATCTAAGAAGGATAAGAAAAATACTTTTATGGTCGGCGATATTAAGCAGAGTATTTATAAGTTCAGGCGCGCGAAGCCGGAGCTTTTTATAGAGAAGTATAAAGCGTTTTCGAATGATGTTTCGGGCAGCTCGATGAAAATTAATCTATCGAAGAATTTCCGAAGCCGTGAAAATATTTTGGACTGTGTTAATTTCTTTTTCGGGCAGCTGATGTCGCGTGACGCGACGGAGATTGATTATGATGATGAATCGGCGCTGCGAGTTGGAGCGGCTTTTCCGGACGATGGATTTGATGATACGTTGGAAATATATGTTATCGATCGGTCGGGGGAAGGGGTAGGCGAAGTGGACGTGGACGAGGATACTGAAATCGAGGAGCTCGCTCAAACCGAGCTGGAAGCTCGGTTTGTCGCTGAGAAAATCAATGCGCTTGTTACGGAAAGCGGTGGCGGCATTTGCTACGGCGATATCGTCATACTGATGCGTTCCGTAAAAAACGATGGCGGCGCTTTCGTAAACGAGCTTAAGCGATATAACATTCCGGCGGCCGTTGATTTGGCTTCGGGGTTTTATGATGCGCTTGAAATCAGTACGGTGATTAGTTTTTTACAGGTAATCGATAACCCGCGGCAGGATGTGTTTTTGATAACGGTACTGCATTCGCCTGTGTATGGGCTGACGGCTGACGAGTTGATGGACGTGCGGGGATTTGATCGGAAGGCTGATTTTTATATGTGCGTTAGCGGGTATGCTGCGGCTGACGGCTGCGCTGCCACCGCGGATAAGCTCAACAGATTCCTAAGCGACTTGGCAAAGTGGCGCAAGCTGTCCGCGTACTGCTCAATAAGCGAGCTAATCTCAGTAATTTACCGCGACACGGACTACTTTAACTACGCCGGAGCGCTGCCGGGCGGCGACGTGCGACAGGCGAACTTGCTCGCGCTAAAGGAAAAAAGCTTACAATACGAGCGTACAAGCTTCAAGGGACTGTTTAATTTTATAAAATATATGGAACGCGTATTAAAAAAGGAGGCCAGTCTGGACGAGGGCGAGGCGAAAGTGTTTTCGGAAAACGAAAACATTGTCAGAATCATGACCATACATAAGAGTAAGGGACTGGAATTTCCGGTGGTGTTTCTGTGCGGACTGGGCAAGCGTTTCCCGAAAAGCGACGAGCGCAAGGCAATAGTAATGCACGAGTATCTCGGCTTCGGGCCGAATTATGTCGATTTAGACCGTCGGGTGAAAACTAACACGCTTGCGAAAACGGCGATAGTAAAAAAGCTAAGCCGCGAAAGCTTAGCCGAGGATGTGCGGGTTTTGTACGTGGCGCTGACTAGAGCGAAAAGCAAGCTAATACTGACGGGTTGCGTAAAATCCTTAGCGGCAAAAACTGATAAATGGGTGAGGGCTGCCGGATACGCGAAAAAGACACTTCCGGCGCACCGGATAACGGAAGCACAAAGCATGTTGGATTTGGTAATGGCAGCCGCATTAAGGCACGCCGCAGGGGAGAAAGTAAGGCGGTTGTCCGTAAACGGCATGTTCATAAAGACGGGCAACGACGAGCTTTATAATGATAAGTCACGAATGGAAATAACGCTGCACAGCATAGCGGATTTGCAAAACGCAAGCGTTGCCGTGGGTGAAAGAAACGAGCGGCTTACAGAAGGGTTGCGCGATATTATTAACAGCGGCGAAACCGACCCGGAAGCGGATTTTAAGCTAAGCTGGAGGTACGAGCGTGAGCCGCTGCCGTCGAAGCTGTCCGTTACGGAGATCAAGCGCGTGTATAATAACGAAAGCCCCGACACAGTTTCGCTGTACGAGACGCGGTTGTTCAATCCGCCGTCGTTTCTTAAAAATGAGACGCAAACGGGGATACGACGTGGTAAGGCGATTCATGCGGTTTTAGAACATCTCGAACTGGGGAAGGGTAAGACCTCCGTAGGCGAATCCGAAATTAACGAAAACAGCGCCAAAAAAACAGCAGTGAACGAAACCACTGTGAACGACTTAATAAACCGTCTGGTAAGCGATAACATTATCGAGAGAGACGACGCAAGCCTAATTCCCGTAAAAAAAATCGTAGCATTCGCACAGTCGGAACTTGGTCTGAGAATCGCCGCGTCGGAGCGTATTTACCGGGAAATACCGTTCGTACTCGGGCTAAGACCGAGTGAGATTTACGGCGATGTACAGCAGCGTGAGCAACAAGCCGAATCAATCCTAGTCCACGGAATTATAGACTGCTGCTTCATCGAAGACGGCGAAGCCGTCATAGTGGACTACAAATCCGACTACGTAACGGAAGCCACCGCATACACAGTCGCGCAAAAATACAGGCAGCAGCTTTTGATTTACAGAAAGGCCGTAGAGAGAAGCATTAACAAAAATGTAAAGATGTGCGTTATTTATTTTGTTCAAATTGAAAAATCAATAATAATTGACTAAATATATACGCGGTATTATAATTGACTGAAAATTTACAAAAGAATTTCACGATTGCTTTATCAAATCTAGGGAGGGTTTACGATGGAAAGAGTGTACAATTTTTCGCCCGGGCCTGCCGTTATTCCGGTATCCGTTTTGGAGAAGGCCGCAAAAGAACTGGTTATTTACGGGAACAGCGGCATGTCCGTTATGGAGATGAGCCACCGCTCGAAAGCTTACGAGGCTATAATCCACGAAACTGAGTCGTTACTCAGAGAGCTTATGAATATTCCGTCTAACTATAAAGTGTTGTTTTTGCAGGGCGGAGCGTCGTCGCAATTCGCTATGATACCGATGAACTTGGCCGTCAACAAAAAAGCCGATTACGTCAGTACAGGGCAGTTTGCTAAGAAAGCCCTTCAGGAAGCGAAGAAATACTGCAAGGTTAATGTCGTTGCTTCCTCCGAGGATAAGGTTTTTTCATACATACCGGAGCTTGACAAGAGCAAATTCACGCCGGACGCGGACTATTTCCACATTACGTCGAACAATACGATTTACGGAACGCGCTATACTACACTGCCCGAAACGGGTAACGTTCCTCTCGTCTGCGATATGTCGTCGAATATTTTGTCTCAGGAATACAACGTATCAGATTTCGGCCTTATTTATGCCGGAGCGCAGAAGAACATGGGGCCTGCGGGGCTTACCGTCGTTATTATCAGAGACGATTTAATCCGCGAGCCGATTGAATGCACACCGACTATGATGAGCTACAAAATCATGGCCGAGAACGAATCGATGTACAATACACCCCCCACGTACTCCATTTACATCGCGAAGCTCGTTTACGAGTGGCTTAAGGACATGGGCGGCGTAAAGGTTATGCAGAAAGTCAACGAGGACAAAGCCGCCATACTGTACGATTATATTGACAACTCGGCGCTGTTTAGCAATCCCGTCGTGAAGAAGGATCGCTCGATCATGAACGTTACGTTCGTAACGGGCAAAGAAGATTTGGATAAGAAGTTTATTAAGGAAGCCTCCGCAGCCGGTCTTGAAAATCTCGCCGGGCATCGTTCGGTCGGTGGCATGAGAGCCAGCATCTACAACGCAATGCCGGTAGAGGGCGTTAAAAAGCTTGTTGATTTTATGAAGAAGTTTGAGACCGAAAACAAATAAAGGAGCGACCCGACTATGTATAAAATTCTCGCACTGAATAAAATAGCCGCTTGCGGCACGGACGAATTACCGAAGGATCGTTTCAGCATCGCTTTAGAGGAAAAGGATCCGGACGGTATTATATTAAGAAGCTTTAGTATGCACGACATGGAGCTGCCAGCGAGCCTTAAGGCCGTGGCGCGCGCCGGTGTCGGCGTTAACAATATCCCGATAGACAAATGCTCCGAAAAAGGCATCGTAGTTTTTTACGCGCCGGGCGCTAACGCGAACGCCGTAAAAGAACTCGTAATCGGTGCGCTGATGCTGTCGTCCAGAAAGATTTATCAGGGCATCAACTACGCTCAGGGACTTAAAGGACAGACAGGCGTAGCTGCTACAGTAGAAAAAGGCAAAGCCGATTTCGTTGGCCCCGAAATAATGGGCAAGAAGCTGGGCGTTATCGGACTGGGCGCAATCGGCGTACTCGTTGCGAACGTATGTAATGCGCTGGGTATGGATGTTTATGGCTACGACCCGTACTTATCGGTAGATGCGGCTTGGAATCTGTCACGCGGTGTACGCAAGGCCAAGAGCGTCGACAGCATTATAAGCGAGTGCGATTACATAACTGTTCATGTTCCGCTTAACAAAGATACTAAGAATATGTTCAATGCGGAAGCGTTCGCGAAGATGAAAAAGGGCGTACGACTGTTGAACTTCTCGAGGGGCGAGCTGGTTGATAACGAAGCTGTTAAAGCCGCCGTCGCAAGCGGGCAGGTAGCTGTTTACGTTACAGACTTCCCGTCTGAGGATATTTTGGGCGTAGATAATATCATTACGATACCGCATCTTGGTGCGTCGACGCCGGAGTCTGAGGATAACTGCGCTGTCATGGCCGCTATCGAGCTGAGAGAGTATCTTGAATACGGCAATATAAAAAACTCCGTCAACTTCCCGGATTGCGAACTGCCGTTTACGGGCAAGAAGCGTTTCTGCGTAATGCATAAGAACATACCAAACGTAGTAGGCCCATTAACTACAGCGCTTGCTGTGAAGAACATCAACATCGATAACATGATTAACAAGAGCAAAGGCGAGTACGCTTATACGATGATCGATGTAGACCAGACCGAGGTCGGCGATGCGTATGAAGAACTGCAAAAGGTTGATGGCGTTATTTCGGTAAGAGTTATCTAACTTGCTAATATATTTTTCATGACCCATACATGAAATTTTGAGGGCTGTATCAAAACTTAATTGGGGTTTTGAGCAGCCCTTTTATTCTGTTTAAAAATTGAGGAGGAAGAAAAATGTCAGTAATCAGACCATTTAAGGCCGTACGCCCCGTGAAGGAGCTGGCCGCTGCCGTAGCGGCGCTGCCGTTTGACGTAATGACAACGGACGAAGCAATAGTGATGGCGAAGGATAATAAGCATTCGTTTTTGCACGTGGATAAAGCTGAGATAGACTTAGACCGCTCGATTGATCTGTACGACAAGCGCGTCTACGAAAAAGCGCGCGATAATCTGTACAAGATGATAGACGAGAAGGTGCTTGTTCAGGACGAGAAACGCTGCTTCTACGTTTACAGGCTTACGATGAATGGTAGAGCGCAGACAGGTTTGGTAATTTGCGCGTCGATTGACGAGTACATTCAAGGCAAGATTAAGAAACACGAGTTCACACGCAAGGACAAGGAGCAGGACAGAACAAACCACGTCGACTACTGTAACGCCAACACAGGCCCAATTTTCCTGACGTATAAGAGCAAAAGCGGCGTAAAGGAGATTATAAACGCCGTTAAGACCGGTACGCCGGAGTATGATTTTGTAGCGGACGACGGAATCGGCCATACGGTATGGACAGTCAGCGACGACGCCCTTATTGCGAAGCTGATTCAAGAATTCGCGGCAGTTCCTGCGCTGTACATCGCCGACGGCCACCACAGAAACGCATCAGCCGTCAACGTCGGACAAATGCGCAGAAAAGAAGCGTCCGCAGTAGATACGGACGCCGAATATAATTCGTATTTAGCAGTTGTTTTCCCTGATGATGAGTTGTACATCATGGACTACAACCGCGTAGTTAAGGATTTGAACAACTTATCCGAAGCAGACTTCCTTAATAAAGTCAAAGAAAAATTCGACGTAGCACCGCAGTCATCACTCGTCAAGCCCGACAAAATCCATACGTTCGGCATGTATCTTAGCGGCAAGTGGTACTTGCTGACGGCGAAGCCGGAGTTCGTCCCGAACGATCCCGTAAACGGTCTCGACGTATCGGTATTGCAAAACGAGCTGCTCGCTCCGGTTCTCGCCATAGGCGACCCGCGTACCGATAAGCGGATAGATTTCGTAGGCGGAATACGCGGTATAGAAGAACTCGAACGTCTTGTGGACAGCGGCGCTATGAAGGTTGCTTTCTCAATGTACCCGACATCTATGGACGAGCTTATCGCCGTAGCCGACGCCGATTGCGTCATGCCGCCGAAGTCAACATGGTTCGAGCCGAAGCTCAGAAGCGGTCTGTTCATTCATCTGCTTAAGTAGGGCGTTTTCAATAAATCAATACAGGTAACGATTAATATCATCGCGGTCAATACCGGGGTGAAGCGAGATATTCACGGAGTTTGCAATGATGTTCGACAGCCTGTCGATAACGGCATCGACTTCTTTCGGCGTTACAAACATATTGCCGGTGTAGGGGTTTAATATATCCTTAATAAGGCCGTATTTTTCGTCGCTTTCCAAGTCGTGCAGCATCGTGTAAAACTCCGTGCCCTTCGGGGCTTCCTCTATCATGGACTTAAGCATCTTGTCCATCGTGTCGTTTACGAGCGTGGCGGCGTCGACAACTGTCGGCACGCCTATGGCGATAACCGGCACGCCGAGGGTCTCCTCGTTAAGCGACATGCGCTTGTTACCGACACCCGCGCCGGGGTTTACTCCTGTGTCGGACATCTGTATCGTGGCGTTAATACGGCTTGTACGCCGCGCTGCGAGCGCGTCTATTGCTATTATGAGGTCGGGCTTAATACGGTCAGCGATACCTTTTACGACGTCGCCCGTCTCTAAGCCCGTAAGACCCATTACGCCCGGAGAAATAGCGCTGACTGTACGTACGCGCCCTTGTAAGTCCTCGGGTATGCTGTCTTTGATGTGGTTAGTGACAAGTACCTTCGCGATTACCTTCGGCCCCAGTGCGTCGGGTGTTACGTTCCAGTTGCCAAGCCCGACTACGAGTATCGTCGCGTCTTTTTTGAGATTGTGCAGCTTGCCGAGCTTCTCGGAGACGATTTTTATTATTTCCTCGTGGGCTTCGATGTCGTTGGCTTTTAGCAGATCGCTTTCGACTGTTACGTAGTTGCCGACGGGCTTGCCGATTATTTTTGCGCCGGCTTCGTTTTGTACACTGACCCATGTGACGGTTATGTCATCATTGTAAAACGACTGCGTATCGACAGTTACGCCGTCGGTATCGGGCGAGCCGCTCGTGTCGTTTAGTATCTCACGCGCTTCTATTACTAGGTCGGTGCGGATACTGAATTCATTATTTATAGGTTTATTTTTCATAAGCACCTCTGTGAAAAGCATGATTAAAGTTAGCTCAGCATATTCTTCCCGTTATTAGGAGAAATATGCTTTTTTTTGAAATTTTCATTGACACTTTGTTTTTTTTATGCTTAAATATCACTTGTATTTTGTTTAGCTAATGTAAACATAAAGTTTAGGCGTTGCAAACTTTCCTGATTGCTTTAGGACGGATGTATGAGGGTTGATTTATGAATATCGGTGAAAAAATTAAACGGCTGCGTATCAAAACGAACTTAACGCAAGAAGACCTCGCGAACCGCTGCGAGCTGTCGAAGGGCTTTATTTCGCAGATAGAACGGGACTTAACGTCGCCGTCTATTACGACGCTCGTAAATATTCTGGAATGCCTCGGTACGAATCTTAAAGACTTCTTTAACGAAAAAGACAACGACAAAATTGTTTTCGGAAAAGACGACGTTTTCGTGCAGGAAAATACGGAACTCGGGCATACTATCAACTGGATTATTCCGAACGCCCAAAAAAATATTATGGAGCCTATTCTCGTCGTTCTTAACAAAAACGGCAAAACGAACGTTTACAGTCCCCACGCGGGCGAGGTGTTCGGTTATGTCGTGACAGGCACAATAGTTATGAACATCGGCGATAAAAAATATAAAATCAAAAAAAACGAAAGCTTTTATTATGTGGCTAATGCGTCGTACTTTTTGGAGAACGCCTCCAATAACGAATCCATTATACTGTGGGTTTCGACGCCGCCTAATTTTTAGGTATTCAGCCGCAATATACTGGAGGGGTAAGGTAAAATGAGTGACCGCTTAATTGATTTGGTCGGCATAAACAAATCGTTCGGCAGTACGTTAGTCCTGGACAATATTAATTTGTATATCCGAAAAAATGAGTTTTTAACGTTACTGGGGCCGAGCGGCTGCGGTAAAACAACGACGCTACGCATAATCGGCGGCTTTGAATATCCGACTAGCGGCGACCTGCTGTTTGAAAACAAGAGCATACTGACGCTCCCTCCGCATAAAAGGAACGTAAACACGGTGTTTCAAAGATACGCTTTGTTTCCGAATATGACTGTGTTTGAAAATATCGCCTTTGGGTTAACGATAAAAAAAATCGACTCGAAGATTATTAAAGAAAAAGTCAGTGCGATGCTAAAGCTTGTTAACCTACAAGGTTACGAAAAGCGCCGCATTAATCAGCTGAGCGGCGGTCAGCAGCAACGTATCGCAATAGCGCGCGCACTTGTAAATGAGCCTGTTGTGTTGCTATTAGACGAACCGCTGGGTGCTTTGGACTTAAAACTGCGTAAAGAAATGCAGATTGAGCTAAAAAATATGCAGCAGAAGCTTGGCATTACGTTCGTTTACGTAACGCACGACCAAGAAGAAGCCCTCACGATGTCCGACACGATAGTCATCATGAACAATGGGCGGATTCAACAAATTGGGACGCCGACAGATATTTATAACGAACCGAAGAACGCGTTCGTCGCGGATTTCATAGGCGAGAGCAATATTATCGACGGCGTTATGCTTGAGGACTGTAACGTTAATTTCCTGAACAAGGTATTCAAATGCATTGACAAAGGTTATACAAAAAACGAAAGCGTCGACGTCGTAATACGCCCTGAGGACATCACACTCGAAACTAACGAAAACACTTTTAACCTTTTCGGCACGGTTACTAATGTCACGTTTAAGGGCATTTATTATGAAATACTCGTGCAGACGGACGATTATACATGGCAGGTAATAAGCACTACGGCACCTCCCGTGTCGTCAAAGGTGTTTCTGAGGTTTGAACCCGACTTAATCCACATAATGAAGAAGGTGCCTGTGTGACGAAACGAATTCTTAATTATCCGTATTACCTGTGGATGTTTATTTTTACGGTTATTCCGCTCATGCTTATAGTTTACTTCGCTTTCACGGAAAACGACGGCAGCGGAATAGTTTTTTCGCTTAATAATTTTAGGCAGGCTTTTGAGCCGCTGTACCTTACTGTAATACTGCACTCTGTCAGGCTTGCTTTTTTCAGTACGATAGTCTGCTTTCTTCTTGGCTATCCAGTGGCGTATATCATGGCCGAAAAGGAACTGAGTACGAAATCGATTCTCTTGTTTCTGTTCCTCGTTCCGATGTGGATGAATTTCCTGTTGCGTACGTACGCATGGCTTACGATTCTCGAAAACAACGGGATTATCAACACGATACTTGCGTTCTTCAAAATACCGAAGCAAAACCTCTTATATACCGACCAAGCCGTCATGCTGGGTATGGTATATAATTTTTTGCCGTTTATGGTCTTGCCGATATACACCGTCCTTACGAAAATGGACGGCAGCCTTATCGAAGCGGCGCAGGATTTGGGCGCTAACTCTGTTCAGATTTTCTTGCGTGTTATTTTCCCGCTTAGTCTGCCCGGTGTTGTGTCAGGGGTTACGATGGTGTTTATGCCGGCTGTTACGACTTTTATTATTTCTAATCTCTTAGGCGGCGGTCAGTACGTACTCGTCGGTAATCTTATCGAGCAGCAGTTTCTGAAAGTCGGCGACTGGCATTTCGGTTCGGCCATTTCGGTGATACTGATGGTCATTATGCTCGTTACAATTTCGCTGTTCTCCCTCGTCGAGCCTGACAAAAATAACGCCGAAAAGGGAGGCGCGTTGTTTTGATACGGTTTATAAAACGATTTTATTTGGGCTTGATAATGTTTTTTTTGTATAGCCCGATTGCGGTATTGATTTTTTATTCGTTTAACGCGTCGAAATCTCGTGCGAACTGGGGCGGCTTTACGCTTAACTGGTACGTCGAGCTGTTTAACGACCCGAGCATTATTGAAGCGCTTCGCAATACGCTTGTTATCGCAGTTTTGTCGGCGGCGCTCTCGACGATTATCGGGACGGGAGCTGCGGTTGCGATTGACCGAATGGGGCCTATTAAGCGCCGCGTCGTCATGAACATTACGAATCTGCATGTGCTAAGCCCTGACATCGTCATCGGTGTATCGCTTATGCTGTTGTATATTTTCGCGTTCAGGATGCTGGGGTTCGGTAATCTTGGTTTTGCGACGCTGCTGTTTTCGCATACGGCGTTTAATGTGCCGTACGTTATTTTGTCAGTGCTGCCTAAGCTTAAGCAGCTGGACGAAAATCTGCTTGAGGCTGCGCTTGATTTGGGCGCCACGCCGCTTTACGCTTTCTTTAAAATTATTTTGCCGGAGGTTATGCCCGGTATTATAACTGGCGCTATTTTGGCGTTCACACTTTCTATCGACGACGTCGTAATCAGCTTTTTTACGACCGGCTCAGGAATGACAAATTTGTCCATAACGATCTTTTCTATGGCTCGGCGCGGTATAAACCCGAAGATAAACGCGCTGTCCACGCTGATGTTCTTGGCTGTGCTTGTGTTGTTGTATATAGTAAACAGGCGCGATTCGTCCAAGGTTACGAAAGTAGAATAAAAAAATAAATAATATTTTGGTGGGGTGTTTGAAATGAATAGGTTTAAGGTTTTGACTGCGGTTGTTTTAAGCTCGGCGATTTTTGCCGGCGTTTTAGGCGGGTGCGCACCGAAGGCTCCTACAGGCGGCGCGGATGGCGGCACAGGAAACGGAGCCGGGGCGACGCGCACCGGAGTTACTATAAATGTGTTTAACTGGGGCGACTACATCGACGAGAGCGTCTTGAAAACGTTTCAGCAGGAGACGGGCATTTCTGTAAAGTATTCGACGTATTCGACGAACGAGGATATGTATACGAAAATCAAAAACGGCGGCTCGAACTACGACATAATTGTGCCGACGGATTACATGGTTTCGAGAATGATTCGCGAGGGAATGCTTGAGGAGTTGGATTTTAACAATATTCCGAACTTCTCAAACATCGACGAACGTATTAAGAACCGTGCATTTGACCCGGGTAACAAGTATTCCGTGCCGTATCTGTGGGGTACGATGGGTATCATCTACAACAAAAAAATGGTAACGGAACCGGTAGACAGCTGGGATATCCTGTGGGATCAGAAGTATAAAGGACAAATATTTATGTACGAAAGCTCGCGCGATGTACTCGGCATGACGCTCATTAAACTCGGACTTGACCTGAACACTCAGAAAATCGACGAGCTGAACCGCGCGAAGGAAGAACTGATTCGGCAGAAGCCGCTTGTTCAGGCGTATGTCGCAGAAATTATAAAGGATAAGATGATCGGTAACGAGGGCGCGCTGGGCTATTCGTTCGCAGGGGACGCTTACTATAGTATGAAGGAAAACGAGGATTTGGACTACGCCATACCGAAGGAAGGCACGATACTTTGGTTCGACAACCTTCTTATACCGAAGGGCAGCAAGAATAAAAAAGAAGCCGAGATGTTTATAAACTTCCTGTGCAGACCGGATATCGCTCTTAAGAATACGGAGTTCGCAGGGTATTCTACACCGAACAAAGCCGCATTTGAAATGCTGCCGGATGAAGATAAAAACTGCCCGGCTTACTGGCCGCCGGACGATGTGTTCGAGAATGGCAAGTCGTTGCTTGATGTAGGTGATTTTGCTAAAGAGTTCGCTAAAGCTTGGACGGAGATACTTGCGAGCAAGTGATAAGGGAGTTTTTCTATGTTATCAAAAATCACCAGCGGCGCGGTGCTGGGGGTTGAGGGTTATGTAGTCGATGTCGAGGTAGATATAAGCGACGGCTTACCGGCGTTTGATATCGTCGGGTTGCCTGATTCCTCCGTTAAAGAATCGCGCGAACGGGTGCGTACCGCCATAAAAAACGTCATGTCGGCTTTTCCGGTGAAACGGATAACGGTTAATCTTGCGCCGGCCGACACGAAAAAGGAAGGCTCCGCGTTTGATTTGCCGATAGCTGTTGCGATTCTTAGCTGTATGGGTGTTATAGACCCGCAAAAGACGGTGGGTGCGTTTTTTGCGGGGGAATTGTCACTGGACGGTGGCGTGCGGCATATTAACGGTGTGTTGCCGATGGTACATAAGGCGGCGGGTAGTGGCGTTACGAAATTTTTCATTCCTTCTGAAGATGGCGATGAAGCCGCGCTTGTTGATGGTGTCGAGGTTTACGGGGTAAAAAGTATTGCAGAGCTTGTAAAGCATTTTAGAGGTGAGCCGCTGGAGCGGATTACGGTTAATACTCGGGACTTGCTGGATAGAGAAGCGGATTCGTATCCTGTGGATTTCAGCGATGTTAAAGGGCAGGACGGCGTGAAACGTGCGCTGGAGATTGCCGCGGCCGGTTATCATAATGCTTTAATGATTGGCCCGCCGGGTTCCGGTAAGACGATGATGGCTAAACGGCTGCCGACTATAATGCCGGGGTTGTCGTTCGCGGAGAGCCTTGATGTAACGCGGATATACAGCGTGGCGGGGTTGCTTAAGAAGAGTGAACATCTCGTGACGGCGCGTCCTTTTCGGGCACCGCATCATACGGCATCCTACACGGCGCTGACGGGCGGGGGCGCATCGCTTAAGCCCGGCGAGATAAGCTTCGCGCACAACGGTGTGTTGTTTCTGGACGAGCTGCCCGAGTTTCACCGAAATGTGCTCGAAGCGTTGCGCCAGCCGCTGGAAGACAGGTTCATAACGGTAACGCGCGCAAGCGGGACTGTTACATATCCGAGCAATTTTATGTTGTTGGCTTCGATGAATCCATGCCCGTGCGGTTATTTTGGTAACTCGTCGAAATGTACGTGCACGCAGAATGAAATCTCGCGGTACTTAAATAAAATATCCGGCCCGCTTTTGGACAGAATAGATATTCATGTTGAAGCTGCGGCCAATAATTATTCCGATTTCGAGAGTAAGGTTAAGCCTGAATCGTCAGCGGATATAAAAAGGCGCGTTGTGGCTGCGCATGAGAGACAGCGCGAGCGGTATAAAGGCAGCGGGATTTCGTTCAACTCTGAGCTTTCACCGGCGCAGACTGAGGTGCATTGTAGGTTAGGGCGGGACGAAAAGGATATATTGCGTCAGGCATTTTCTTCACTTGGGCTTAGTGCGAGGGCTTATCATAGGATTTTGCGTACCGCCAGAACTATTGCGGATCTGGACGGCAGTGAAAATATTCGCATACCGCATTTGGCTGAGGCCATACAATATAGAAACCTTGACCGTAAATATTGGTAAGGCCGAACATACTGAAAGGGAGCGTTAGCATGGGCGATGTTTTTAAGGAACAGATTGTGAAGCAAAAACCATCCAGTAAAAACTTTTTTATTAAGGTGGGTGTAGTGGTTCTTGTTGTGTTGCTGTTTTTTGTTACGACGGTGTTTATTCAACCACTGGCAGTTATTTTGACGGCGGCGGCAGCCTTTGGCGCGTATTATCTGTTTTCGTTTATGAATCTGGAATACGAATACGTGTTCACTAACGGCGAGCTGGATATTGATGTTATTTATAATAAGACCCGCCGCAAAAGAATGTTCTCCGGATATGTTAAAGATATGGAGATCATGGCGCATGTGGACGACAAGATGCATATCGGCGATTTCAGCTCCGCACAGGAAACCAAGAACTATAACAGCGGTGAAGTCAAGGATAATACTTATGCTTTTCTGTATACCTATAAGGGCAAGAAGCAGAAGATTGTTATCGAGCCTAATGAGAAGATGATGCAGGCGATTGCTTCGGTGCTGTCGCCGCGGAAGTTGTTTGTGAAGAAGTAGTAATAAAATGGGGCAGTACCAGAATCCGGAGATTTTGGTACTGCCCTGTTGTTTTTGTTCCTATTCAATCGCTTATTTGATTATGAAAAACATGGACTGTTATATTATTATGTTACAGGATAATACAAATAAGCCCCCCGGAACCCTCATTAATAATCTTCTGCAAGGTCTCCTGCAACTTCATCTGCGCGTCCTCCGGCATACGGAACAGCTTACCCTGCAACCCGTCCTTAACCAAATCATGCATCGACTTGCCGAACATATTCAGCTCCCAAATCTTATTCCTGTCCTCGGACATCTGACTGGTTAAGTATTCTATAAGCTCTTCACTCTGCTTTTCAGTACCGACGATAGGCGAGACCTCAGTCTCGATATCAGCACGGATAAGATGAATCGAAGGCGCGCTTGCCTTAAGCTTCACGCCGAACTTCGAACCATGCCGCACTATAACAGGTTCTTCCAACTTCATCTCGTCAAGCGCCGGTGTGACAATCCCGTAGCCTTTGCGCTTCACTTCTTCAAGGGCGTATTTAACCTTGTCGTATTCCTTTTTAGCTTCCGCCAGAATCTTTATCGTCGAAATCAACTTATACTCACCGTCGATTTCCATACCCGTCGTCTCGCTCAGCACCATATAAAATAGGTTGTCGTCAAGCGTGACTTCTACATTAGCGCAGCCCTCGCCCAGTAAAATCTTATCTATGTACGCCTTTTTAACATGCTCACTTGCTTCGATGCCACTTATGTCGTCCTTTATTTCGCGCAGCTTGCATACGCTGTTTAACGATTCCTTTATGCATTTAATCATACTCTGCTTTAGCCAGTGATCAAGCGGCAGGCTCTCGACCCATTTGGGGAAGCTTATTTTGATTTCCTTAACGGGGAATTCATACAGCACCTTCTCCATTATCATGTTGATGTCTTCGAGTTTTAGCTGGGCGCAGTTGACCGTCAGGACGGGTACTTTGTTGCGGTCGGCGATTTCCTGACGTAGCTTTTCAGTTTCCGGTGCGAACGGCTTCGTGGAGTTCAGCAGCATTATGAAAGGCTTGTTGATCTCCTTTAGCTCCCTGATAACGCGTTCTTCGGCTTCGATGTAGTCATCGCGAGGTATCTCCGTAATGCTGCCGTCCGTTGTGATGATTATACCGATTGTGGAATGGTCTGTTATTACCTTTTTCGTACCCATCTCGGCTGCTTCGACGAACGGCATTTTGTTCTCCGACCACGGCGTGGAAATCATACGCGGTTCGCCGCCGTCAAGATAACCTTGCGCACCCGGCACGAGATACCCCACGCAGTCAATCATTCTAACATTGAATGACGATTTTTCGTCCAGTGTGATTTCGACGGCTTCGTTCGGAATAAACTTCGGTTCAGTCGTCATAATAGTTTTGCCGGAAGCACTCTGAGGCAGCTCATCTTTCGCGCGCTCCTTGCTGTAAACGTTGTCGATGTTCGGGATTACGAGCAAATCCATAAACCGCTTAATAAACGTCGACTTGCCCGTGCGTACTGGGCCAACTATTCCCAGGTAGATATCACCGTTTGTGCGTTCCGCGATGTCCTTGTAGATGTTATAGCTTTCCATTTTTGACCCCCTAAAATAAAAATGTATCCATACACTTATATATATATGAAATGAGTAGGCGTTTATTACATAATTGTATGCGTATGCAAAATTATGAAAATCTTGGTGGTTCCGCCTCACTGGAATCTATAGGCAAATAAAAAAAGCAACGCACTGGGCGTTGCTTATCTGGATTTGGATCGGAAGCAACATATCGTCGAGAGTTTAAGCGCTATTACA
>CAZJLW010000030.1:0-27423 GCA_964546895.1 uncultured Eubacteriales bacterium
ACAAGCGGATGCTCCGGCGCTAACACAACATAGGTAACACCCATGAGCGTATCGGCGCGGGTCGTAAACACGGTAATCGTGCAATCGCCCGAAAGAAAATCAATCTCAGTACCAAAGCTTTTACCTATCCAGTTCCTTTGAATAGTCTTCGTTTTGTCCGGCCAGTCCAACCCGTCCAATCCGGAAAGCAGCTCCTCAGCATACTCAGTTATCCTGAAAAACCACTGTGTCATATCGCGGCGGACGACCTCGCTGTCGCACCGCTCGCATATGCCGCCAGCTGCCTGTTCGTTCGCAAGCACGGTCATGCAGGACGGACACCAGTTTACCGGCGCTTCCTTGCGGTACGCCAACCCCTTTTCAAAAAGCTTAAGAAACAGCCACTCTGTCCATTTGTAATACTCCTCAAAGCACGTGGTAACTTCATAATCCCAGTCATACGTCGTTCCCATCGCACGAAACTGCTTTTCCATCGTTGCGATGTTGGCTTTTGTGGAGTCGTGGGGGTGGGTTCCGGTTTTGATTGCGTAGTTCTCAGCCGGCAGTCCGAATGCGTCAAAGCCGGGTGGGTGAAACACATTGTAACCCTGCATACGCTTCAGCCGTCCGAAGCTGTCGGACAGCGCGTAGTTCCACCAATGACCGGTGTGCAGAGTTTTCCCTGACGGGTACGAAAACATTTCCAGCAGATAATATTTTTCTGCCGGGCTAGATTCGTCAAACCTGTACAGCGAAGTCTCTTCCCATTTCTGCTGCCATTTCTTATCGGTATCGTTTGAATAAATAAATCCTTTCATATGGTTTTACCCCTTTCAAATTTGTAATCGAAACGGTAAAACCTCCGAGCATAGCGGCTACGACCATAGCCTAATCATCTCCCAAACTGTACGGGACAAAAAAAGCTTTCGTCCGCATACGAATGATACCGTGGCTGTTGCCGCGGCTTGCAACCTTAACAGACTGCTATTCGCATATTGGGACGAAAGCTGATACCTTTCGCTATACCACCCATTTTTCAGCATACTGACATATGCGCTCCGCTTTTACGGTTGGAATCCGTCATAACCTACTTGGGCGATGCCCGTTCGATATGCAACTCGGGAGTGAGTTTCGGTAAAAACCTACTGCTCTGGGCTCTCAGAAACCCCAGCTCTCTGTATTGTTCGGTCTTTACTTACTTTCTCCGTCATAGTCTTTATTGTAGTATAGCAGTTTTGCTGTAATTTACAATGGTTAGTAAGAAAATTTCTAATAATAATATCATTTAGCAATCAGGATAGTAACAATCTCGCCGTCGATGTCGATTGATTTAGCCGCAGCCGCCGCAACGTTTTCGCATACAACCGCCAAAGCTTCCTTCTCGATACTATCTCTGTATTCATTGATAACAGAATGTAAAAACATACTGCCCGTATCAAATGACAGCCTAACCCGATCGGCAACCTCGAACCCGGACTCCTTACGTAACACCTGACAGTTCCGCAGTAGCTCGCGGTATGCACCTTCGGCTTTCAGCTCCGGCGTTACGACAACGCTTAATGCAAGCGGTACATCTCCGGTCAGTCGCTTAATATCCGGCTTGTCTGTCTGCGATAGCACTAGCAGCTCCGCCGACAAAGTTTGGCTGCCTAGCTTGAGTTCGCCGGTTGTTTTCAAAGCGGCGACGCAGCTTGCCATCTCTGTTCCCGATAGACCATCAATCAGTGCCTTAACATTATTCAAATCTCCCTTAAGCACACGCCCCGCCACCTTGAAATCAAGCGTCAGAACCTCGTCGCACAAGCTGTCCCAGTCAGAAACCGTTACGATTTCCTTAACATTCAACTCATCTCTGATCGCCGCCGCGTATTTTTCACACAAACCCGAAAACGAAGCGTCAACATACAAAACTGACAGCGGCTGACGAACCTTTAGCTGATTTCCATTACGCAGCTTCATGCCTCCGGCGATGATTTCTCTAACGATTTCAACCTCGCGCAACAAGTCAGTATTTACCGGCTGGCTTTTCGGAAAATCCGACAAATGCACCGACAACACGTCATTACCAAATCTCCGAATCATACTCTGCCAAATATACTCCGTCATAAACGGAATAACCGGCGACATCACCTGACACAGCAGCTTTACCGCTTTATACAACGCGTTATAAGCAGTCTGCTTATCGCCGTCTAACGTATCCTTCCAAAAACGCCTGCGGCAAAGCCTGACGTACCAGTTGGAAACATCATCTACGCATACTTCAAACTCGCGAATAAGCTCCGCCGTATTATAGCTTTCGTAGCTTTTTGCTGCACGAGCGACGAAAAATCGCACGCGGCAGTCGAGCCATTCATCCATGAGATTGACGGACGGTTCGTCGGTGATTGTGGGTTTGTCAAGTTCGGCGTAGGTCATAAAAAAGGTGTAGATATTCCACAAGCCAAGCAGCTTGCGCCGCGCTTCGTCGCCGAGATGATACCCGAAGCGCACATCCGTCGAGGTATTCGCACCGGCATACAGATAGCGTACGGCATCCGCACCGATTTTATCAGCCGCGTCGTCGAAACGTATCATGAAACCGGACTTATGAAATTTGGAGCCGTCCTCCTGAACTACGCTTGCGTGGGTCATGACTTGCTCATAAGGCGCGCGCCCGGTCAGTGTAACGCTCATAAACAACTGCGAATAAAACCACAGCCTTATTTGCTCGCTCATCTCAATAACCCACTCGGCTGGAAACCAGCGCTCCCACTCCTTACGGTCTGTGAAGTAACCGAGTGTAGAAAAAGGCGTGATACCGGCATCCAGCCATACATCGCCAACCTCCGGCACGCGGGATACGCTTCCGCCGCATTTCGGGCATGTTATTTTGACTGTATCAATCCACGGGCGGTGCAGCTCCGGCAAGGCGTCCACTTCCGCGCCACCCAGCGCACGAAGCTCGTCTTTTGAACCGACCACCGTAAGATGTCCGCATTCGCAAAGATAAAACGGCAGCGGCAGACCGTAGAACCGCTTACGTGAAATGTTCCAGTCGCCCATATTCGTTAGCCAGTCTTGCATACGCTTTCCGGCAAAGGACGGGTTCCATTTCACGTCCTCTATCGCCTTCAAAAGCTTCGGACGGATTTCATCTGTCTTAATCACCCACGAACCCACAAGCCGAAACAGCACTTCGGTTTTACACCGCCAGCAGTGAGGATAGCTGTGAGTATAGTCATGGGTTTTGAAAAGCTTGCCCTGCTTTGCGAGCGCTTCGAAAACCAAAGCCGCAGCTTCTGCGGCGGTTTTTCCGGAAAGAAAATCATAATCGGCAGTAAATTTTCCGCTCTCATCAACAGGACATATCGCCGGTAAATTTTCCCGTAGGCCAAGCTCGAAATCCTCCGCGCCACAGCCGGGAGCAATATGCACAACGCCGCTACCTTCGTCCGCCGCGACCTCGTCCCACGCTACGATACGGTGCGACAAATCCTTTTGCACCGACAGCGACGGCAGAAAGGTTTCGTACGTAAGTCCAACCAGTTCCGCGCCCTTGATGATTTTCAACACACTGCGCTCGCCGTCGATGACTGACAGCGCGTTTTTCGCAAGCACGAGCGGGCGTTCCTCTCCCGGCAGTTCCACGACTGCATAATCCAGCTCCGGATTGACCGCAAGCGCCACGTTAGCCGACAACGTCCACGGCGTCGTAGTCCAGACGAGTATATCATAATCTCTCTCGTTAACAGGAAGCTTCGCAAATACCGCCGTATGGGTGATGTCTTTGTGCGAACCCGTCATTTCATGCTCCGACAGCGACGTTCCGCATCTCGGACACCACGGCATAGGCTTATAAGCCTGCGATATCCAGCCGTTTTCATGGCAAGTTTTAAGAAAATGCCATATCGACGTAATGTTATGGTCGGTATGGGTAAAGTACGAGTTGCTCCAGTCCATCCATTGTCCAAGGCGTTTGGACTGTTCCGTGATTACGCCCGAATATTTTGTGATACGCTCGACACATTTGCGCGTAAAATTTTCCATGCCGTAGGCTTCGATATCTTTTTTGTCCTTGAAGCCCAGTTCTTTTTCGACCTCGACTTCAACCCACAAGCCCTGCGCGTCGAAGCCGTTGCGATAATGGCAGCTGTATCCGTTCATGGCTTTGTAACGCAGAAATATATCCTTAACGCTGCGCCCCCAAGCATGGTGAATGCCCATTGCATTATTGGCCGTTATCGGGCCGTCTAAAAACCGAAACGGCTCGCCGTTTTTATTCTTGTCGCGCAGCTTTTCAAAGCAGCTATTCTGCTGCCAAAATGTGAGCATCTCATGCTCGATTTTTATAAAGTTGTTCTCCATAAATGATACTTCCTCTCAAAATTTTATTGGTAACGCCGGAAATATCATCGTGAATACGACTGGCTACGACCATAGCCTGACCACCTCCCATATTTAACGGGGCGGGATGAACAACACCGCCGCAAACGGCGCTGTTGTTCATCTCGCGGGCATTCGCCAAATGCGCAAATAAACTTGCGCGCTTGGCTCATTGCCACCGCGAAAAAAAGACTTCCGCCCCATACGAATTTTCGCATTGGGACGAAAGTCAGCGCTTTCGTTATACCACCCATTATCGCCATACAAGCATATGCGCCCTTGTTCACGGTAGGGAACCGGCGTAATCTACTCGTCAAGCGATAGGCTCGGCTTTTGATACGCGACTCGGGAGTGATGTTCGGTTAGTACCTAATCGTACCGGGTTCGCACTGTCCCCGGCTCACTGTGACTTTCGATAATAACCTACTGTCTCCGTCAACGTCTTTTTTGTATTATACCACAGTTTATTATTAATACAAGATTTGTGTGAAAGTATCCAAGATATCCGCTTCGTTTACGTTGATTAACGGCGGCTTATCTGGTATTGTAATGGTAATAAACGCCAGAGAGGGGCTTTAAATTGTGGGCTGACAAACTAAATATAGGAGACACGATAGGGATTATTTCGCCGAGCCACGTCGCCACTACCGACAGATATAGAAAAATTATCGCAGGTATTGAGGGCAAAGGGTTTCGTGTGAAAACCGGGGCTAATCTGTATAAGGATACGTACGGTTATTCGGCAACGGAGTACGAGCGCGCGGATGACTTGAACAATATGGTTGCCGACAGAGAGGTCAAGCTGGTCTTTTTTGGCGGCGGTTACGGCAGTTTGGATTTGCTGCCGTACATTGACTATGACTGTATCAAGCGGAATCCAAAACTATTTTTAAGCTACAGCGACGGAACGTCAATACTTAACGCCATAAACACAAAAACGGGATTGATTACATATTACGGGCAAATGCCCGGAATCTTTGAAAATATAAGCGATTATAATTTTGAGCAGTTTTCGTCCCATTTGTTACGTCGTGACGCAACCGATTTTGTCAGCAACAGTAAATGGTATAGCCTTAACCCCGGTATATGCGAAGGAGTTCTGCTTGGCGGATACACGCTTAATTTTGCGTTATCCGTTAACAGCCGATATTTGCAGATTGATAGGGATAGGCAGTACATTTTATTTTTAGAGGATCACGAGAAATTTAACACCGTTGCCGATGTGAGTATGCTTTTGTCGCACATAGAACAGAGCGAATTGATGGGTAACGTAACGGGCTTGCTGTTCGGAAGCTATTCTGATGCGGTTAACGAACAGCTCCTGGCTAGACTTGAAAGATTGGGACGTAAGCATAATATACCCGTCGCGTACTGCGATGATTTCGGCCACGGGCTTAATCACGCGATATTTCCTGTCGGGTGTTATGCAAAGCTAGACACACGAAACAACACTATGCAGTTCATAAAAGGAGAGAAATGCGATGAATGATATTAAGCTTATAAAGCCGTCGCTGGAATATGCGGACGATATTATGAAATTCCGTCAAGAGTTATTGGACGGGGGTGAAGACTTTGCAGGCTGCGGATTTTTGAAAAATTGCTCGTCGGCAGAAGAGTGGATTAAGATTATTGACAGCCGCGAAAACGAAGAAACCTGCCCGAAAGGCGGGGTAACATCGTACAGCTACATAGCGGTTCGGTTGTCTGACAACAAAATCGTTGGGATTATCGACTTTAGGCATCATATTAATCATCCTATACTGAGTGTTTGGGGCGGGCATATGGGTTACACAGTTAGACCTGACGAAAGAAAAAAGGGCTACGCGAAGGAAATGCTGCGGCAGAACCTGCAAAACTGTAGAGACTACGGGCTGGACAAGGTAATGATTACGTGCAATCACGATAATATCGCAAGCGAAAAGACGATTATCGCAAATGGGGGAGAATTCGAGAAGGAAGTAAGCGTTGACGGCAGCATGGTTAAGAGATATTGGGTAAAATTATAACAAATTTGTTATGGCTGGAGGATGATTCTGATGAAGGAACTTACGATTGATTTACAGTCATTAACTCCGCACGGTGGTGTAGAAATCCTCTCAAACGGAGATGTCCTTGACATGGCTGTTACGCGCGCCATACATGATGTCGGTTACAATATCATTCGCGACAAAATTCATTCATATGCACAACTGCCCGGCCTATACCGGCTTCCGTTTCGGATTGACATGACTGTCAAAATAGATTCGCCGGAAATGTTTATACTGATTGGGGAAGGGCATGTCAGCATCGGGTCGCCCTGGATGGAGAACCGTCGTATTGAGGACATTTTAGAGCCGTCGGGTAAGCCCAAACGATATGACAACTCGGTAGAGTACGGCCAGTTCGCGGAGGTTTCGATTATTCTTGATAAAAAAGCTATGCAAATCCTCATAAACGGTGACGAACGGTATTACTCTAAGAAAGAGCGATATATGAAATCGCGCGAGTTTGAAACGCGCAATGCCGAAGGCTTTCCGATTGCCATCACATGCACCAAGAGAGCTGAGCTTAGTATCAAGAATATCCGAATAACTGAGTACGACGATGCGGTTCCAATTACTCATACCATTGACATAGTCGAACCAACACCGCAGCCCCAAACCACGGAAAAACCGACGTTTCAAAGCTGTACAAAAAATCTACCGGCAGTAATACAGCATGAGATTCAGGAAACCGAACAGTTTTTGAAAAATTTGAAGCACATGAAATTCAGACGAACCATAGAAAAGCACGGTAACAAAATAACGTATGTGTGTTCCGACTACGGAGTGTCGTACGCGTTATATTTGAGCGGAAGCACAATGCGCCATTCGTTTCAATGGTACATAATTACTAACAGCACCCCGGACAAATGGCATCGAAAAACAAACATGCTGGAAGCGGCGCTGGAAGGAATCCGACAGACCTACCCAGAGTTGGCGGATAGGGTTTTCTATAACCTTGACGAATGCATTGGGTGCAGGGAGCGCTGCTTGGCAAAAACCTTGTACCGTTATCAATCGCAGACAAAACTATCATGCCACGGGCATGTTGTTTTCAAAATGAACCCGGCTGAGTTTCAAGATGTGCGTGACTTTTTCGCTCGGCTGGATGAAATTATTAAGGAAGAGGTGCAGTGATGAACGAGAAAGTTATTTTGATTTTGGTAGACGGAATGAGGCCGGACAGTCTGACGCAGTGCGGCAATCCGTTTGTGGCCGAGTTTACGGCGCAGAGCCGGTGTATTAATGACGCAACAACCGTTATGCCGTCTGTAACGTTGCCGTGCCATATGTCGCTGTTTCACAGCGTCTTGCCGGAACGCCACGGGATCTTAAGCAATACATATGTTCCGCAGGTGCGGCCGATAGACGGATTGATTGAGGTGCTGGACAGCCAGCAGAAAAGTTGCGCAATGTTTTATAACTGGGAACCGTTAAGGGATATTTCAAGGCCGAAGCATTTGCAAGAAAGTCACTATGTTGGGAAAGCTACGTACGATTTTGCCGATGAGAAGGTTACGGATACAGCGTTGGCTTCGCTTCAGAAAAACGAGTGGGATTTTGCGTTCATATATCTTGGCGGCACTGACGAGACAGGGCATAAGCATGGCTGGATGAGCAATGAATATTTGCAAGCGGTACATACGGCGTGGGATTGTATAAAGAGGTTGCATACGCTTTTTGCAGACAAGTATACAATGATTGTCACCGCCGACCACGGCGGGCATGATCGGACGCACGGTACAGATATGGCAGAGGATATGACTATTCCGATTTTTCTACGCACTCGGCAGGATGTAAAGCTTAGGGAGAAGGGAAATATTATTGACATAGCGCCGACTATTGCCGCGCTTATGGATGTTCAGGTTCCGTCGGATTGGGATGGGGCGAAGTTGTTTTAGATAACATAAAATATAAGGGGCGTTGCAGAACTCCGTTTCGAGTTCGGCAACACCCCTTTTTACTACAGATCGAGCAGCCATTCCTTCGCAAGACGTATCCAGTCCTGCGGCTTTTTCTGAACCTTCTCAGGCTTACACACGATTTCATTAGCAAGGCTTAATCCGTGTACTCCCTTCGGATATATATGCAGCTCAAAAGGAACGTTTTTCTTAGCCAGTGCTTGCGCGAATAACAGCGAGTTATTAACCGGAACGGTAGCATCCTCGTATGTCGACCAGATAAACGAAGGCGGCGTATCGCTCGAAACGTTATCCTCCATTGACATAAGGGCAACAAGCTCAGGCGATGGGTTCTCACCGAGAAGAATTTTATACGCAGGTCGTTCCTCTCTGCCCTTAAAGGAGATAGCCGCGTAACCAAGAATCAAGCCGTTGGGCTTATGAGCCTCTCCGGTAAAGCCGTACTGGGGCAGATGAGATTTCCACAGAGTGCCGATGCTCGCGGCAAGATGCCCGCCAGCCGAGAAGCCGCAAACGAAAATCCTATCCGGGTCGATGTTCCATTCCGCCGCGTTCTCGCGTATGAGGGAGATTGCCTTGGCTGTTTGGACTAGCTGGGTGGGGAATTTGGAAGGTGCGCAAGAATAATACAGTATGAACGCGCAAATGTCAGACGCCAGAAACTCGAGCGCTACGGGTTCGGCTTCTCGTTCCGACGTACGCGAGTAGCCGCCGCCCGGTAATACTAGCACCGCACTGCGTGTTCGTCCTGCGCTGAATTCGTCGATGTTTCTTATTATGTAGCCCGTCAAGTCCGGTGCTTTCGACGGGGTTTCGATTCCCAGCGCCGCATAGTCGATGTCCAACGGTATGTTTTTAATGAGCATTTGTTTGACCTCCCTTTTTCCAAATGATACCATTGGCTCGTAGGACTGTCAACGCTTGTTATTTTTCGTCTACTATGTTGACAATAGACGAAAATCTGCTTAATTTTTATAAAACGAACGTGTTGTGTGCTTTGATGGGTATTGACAACAAATATTAATATGATATCATATCGATATCATATTAAAAATAAGGAGTGGGTATCATGTCACAAAAAGGTCTGAACTACAACGAAGAAAAACTGATTAATCCTATGGGCGGTTTTCTGGTGCTTTTTCTAACGATTGCGGTATTACTCGGCAGCGTTGCGCTGTTTGTTGTATCTGTCATCAATTTGGATAAGCAGTTCAGCGTGTACGCTTTGGTAGGGCTTATCGGCTCGTGTCTGTGCTGGGTTATTTGCCCGATAATGTTTGGTGGGTTAAAGGCTGTCAACCCAAACGAGGCCGCAGTGTATGTTTTGTTCGGCAACTATTACGGGACTATATCTAAGCCCGGGTTTTTTTGGATTAATCCGTTTTGCACGGCTGTTAATCCGGCGGCTACAGAAACTCAGCCGATCGTGTATAACAACTACAGATCGATGAACATGGTAAACAGAAAGGTTTCGCTGAAAGCTATTACGCTTAATAATGAAAAGCAAAAGGTAAACGACAGGGAAGGTAATCCTATCGAGATCGGCGTTATTGTTATTTGGCGCGTCGTAAACGCAACTAAGTCAGTATTTGAAGTAGATAATTATAAAACATACGTGTCCACGCAAACGGACGCGTCTATTAGGCAGGTTGCGCGGCAGTACCCGTACGATATTTCGGAGGACGGCGACGAAAAATCGCTTCGCGGTAGCAGCAGCGAGGTAGCCACCGAGCTTAAAAGGGAGCTGCAAAGCCGCGTGGATATTGCCGGTATTGAGATTATCGAGGCAAGGATTTCGCACTTGGCTTATGCGCAAGAAATCGCAGCGGCCATGCTCCAACGCCAGCAAGCCGCAGCCATAATCGCCGCGCGGCAAAAAATAGTCGAGGGTGCTGTCGGCATGGTCGAGATGGCGCTTACTAAGCTGTCCGAAAACGATATAGTCTCGCTCGACGACGAACGCAAGGCAGCAATGGTTTCGAATTTATTAGTTGTTCTATGCGGTAATAAAGACGCTCAGCCAATCGTCAACACCGGTACGATTTATTAATTAATGGCTGAAAAGAACGATAAAAAACAGTTACTTCTCCGGTTATCGCCTACGCTGTGGAACGAGATAAACAAATGGGCTGAGGATGATTTTCGTTCGGTTAACGGCCAGATAGAGTATATTTTGACGGAGGCTGTTAGAAAGCGTAAAAAGGCTGCTGCTGAGGATAGTGATGAGAGTTGACGTATGGTGTTGAAAGTCATGTCTGTTTCCGCTGTTACTTCCGATTTCTTCAAATGAACATACTATCTTTTCTATTTTCATAAAGCAATCTTCGTCTTCTAGGCTGTCATCTCCGATGACAGCTTTTATTTTTTGCAGTGCTTTATTGCATTTAAGTTCTATAACCCCCATAATAATTCTTATCATTAATATTGAGACAAAAACGTTTAATAAACTATGCGCTATATTAGGTTGCAAACTAGAAGATATTGCTGAGTATTCTGCCGACAAATAAAGTCGTATAAAGACAGGAAATCTATCAGGAAAAGTTTTATCATTAATTTGAGAAGGGAGGATGATGCGTACTGTACTGGGTTGACGATGTGCAAAAGGCAATAAACTACATAGAGGAAAATTTGCTAAATGATATCAGTGTTGATGATGTTTCAAGTCAAATAAATTCCTCAAAGGATTACTTCCTAAGAATTTTTACTGCCATAACGGGTTTTTCTGTCAGCGAGTACATACGTAACAGAAGGCTGTCGCTCGCCGGTCAGGAATTAGTCGGGGGTAAGGTGAAGGTTATTGATGTAGCGCTTAAATTTCACTACGAAACTCCTGAGAGCTTTGCAAAAGCGTTTTTGCGGTTTCACGGCGTCGCACCTTCTGCTATACGTGCGCAGGAACGGCTGAAGATTTTTAACAGAATAACGATTCAAATCTACATTCAGGGAGGATTTAGCATGTCTGTAAGACTTGACGTAAGAAGCGTAGGTTTCAAGAACAAGCTCAAAGACGATACGCGCTCGCCGGAGAGCTTTGCGCTGCCAGCGTGTATGACTTCGCTAATGGAATACATGGGCGAAGACGCGAGATGGCAGACTATCAACGCACATAACCGCGAGTTTACAAAGCGTAAACTGTACGATGCGGTTTTAGCAGCGACCGGAATGGCTTTTGGGCTGCTTTGGCATAAGGATATTTGTCCGAGCAGTTTTGATCTTATGCAGGTTAATAATCATAACGTGACGATAGGCTACGCGTTTGACTATGTCGGTTATGGCTACGAAATAGTTGAAAAGACTGACACAAATTTTGATGTCATGAAAAGGCTTATAACCGCAAGCATTGATGCTGGACGCCCAGTGCTTGCTTTCGGTATCGTTGGGCCGCCTGAGTGCGCGATAGTGTGCGGCTATGACAGCGGAGGCGATACGCTTTTTGGTTGGAGCCACTTTCAATCGAACAAGCCCGACGATTGTGAACCCGGCGGTATGTTCCGAAAAACCGACTGGCATAAAGACATTTGGGAAATTGTGTTGTGCGGGGAGAAAAAAGAACCCAAGACCGATTTGAAAGATATTATCAGGCGCGGCATTTCGATAACGACGGCTGATGAAATTGGCGGATACTATTCTGGAGCGGCTGCATATGATGCTTGGGTTGGGTATGTAACGAACCCGGCTTACGAGTTAATGGGTGACGACGAGCTACGCAAGAAGTATTGGTTTCATCATGCATTGATTGCCAATCATGCAGAAGCGCGGTGTTATCTCGGCGGGTTTCTACATGAATCAGCAGGGGAGGACGAGCTACTTCACAAAGTTGGTGATATTTATAACGAAATACATGATACTTGCTGGAAGTTATGGGAAGTTGCCGGCGGGATAAATGCTGCTGACGGTTATAAATGTCTGCGCAATGTGGCAAAGCGCGGAGAGCTTGCGGATTTGATAAGGAAGATACAGACACTTGATTTTGCTGCGGTTGAGAAACTGAGTGTTTGGCTTGGTAAAGCATATAGCCGATTTAAAAACCATTTATCAAGCTCCAACCGAGAAAATCTGTTATGAAAACATGCTGTCGGTGAAGGAAAAATGGGACAAGATATATCCAAATACGATGAAGCGTAAAACAGCATACCCCTACGGTTTTAAGAGGGTTACATGATAGTTCACTTAGTTTATTCATGGAAGTTTTGCTTTACAGAAAATTATTTACACTGCCTTAGCTCTTCTCTTTTCAAGAAAACCTCCTGCGCATAATAAACAAGCAGGAGGTTTTTATTTTGCCTTACTTTTTCTGTATATAACTCGTTATTCCTTAATGCAACTCTAACAAACCGACACACGGCTTACCTATAAAAGATCTCTCTTATCATATGTCCTTACCGAAAACCAAACCGCTACCGCAGACACTACCGCCGCCAATATAAAATACCCCATCGAAATACCACCAGCAGTAACACTCGCCACAGGGAAGTACCGGAGTGGCGACATAAAATTCAAGTATTCTATATTACCGTTGTACTGAATCTTAACATCAACGGTATAAGCGTACATTAGCACACATACAGCCGCCAGCAGTGCCTGTTTATATGTGCGGAACAGTGCCGAACACAATAGCCCAAGCGTCATTAATACAAGCTGCGTTAAAAACATTCCGAGCGACGCAAAAGCAATACGAGTAAAAATCGCCGCATCGACATTCATCGGAAGCATAGCAATTGCCGAAAGACTGCCGGTAAGTGCCGCTACAACCGCAATGTTAACTATGCCGGTCAGAAACTTAGCCGTAATAACTGAACTGCGTGGATACGGCTTAGTGTAAATGAATTCGCTTACCTTATCGCGCTCGTCCTTCGAGACGATAGATGCGCCGGTGCAGACGGCGTGGGTAAATATAATTAAGCCACTCCAAAAATACATGCAGATATAATATCCGATAGGGTCGGTAAGATCGACGTTATAAACTCCGAACACGATCTGCACTATCTTCGGTATTCCCTGCAGTACGGGCATGAGTGTATCGACGTACTTTGAGATAAAAGGGTATTCAAGCATTCCGAATGTCGTCAGAATTCCGATAACCGTACTCCACAAAACAAGGCTTCTGCGTGAGCGCTTTAGTTCTTTCTTGAAAATAGTAACCATATCTCTGCCCTCCCTAAGAAATCGGTATAACATCTTTTTCTACAAAAATGTTGCGGCTGACCAGTGTAAATAGCAGTAAAAGAGCTGCAAACGCAACAAAATACACTGTATTATAGCCGCCGGTGTCAAGGATGGCAGCGCTGTCGAAGTAAGCGAACGGTGACAGGAACCGCACCGGCACGATATTTGTTTTGCGGGAGAACGTACCGCAAATGTACAACACAAATACAACACCGGACGAAACCATAAGGGGAGTTCTGATTTTCGGAAGCAGCGTACCTACAAGTGTACCGATGGAAATAAAAATAAATTCAATAAAAATAAGCGAGAGACCGATAAGCAGCGCATGGGTTAGGTCGAAGCTCACTGCTCCGCCGTTCGATAGTATTGACGCGAATGAGCCCGCTATATATGCTGCACCTATAACAATGGCGGCACAGACTGTAGCTGCGACTTTCGCAAAATAAACAGTGCTCCGGCTGTGCGGCTTGGTTATAAGGAAATCAGTTGTTTTGCCGGTGTATTCCTTAGTTATAACAGAAAGCCCCATGTACATACCGCATATTGCAGCAGCAATCATCGTAAACGATGTCAAAAATCCGTATACGCCGATGGGCGCGCTCAAATGCTTCATGCTTAGTCCAATCGCTTCATAAAAATAATTACCGGACAGCATTTCTATGGGGATATCGGTACCGGTCATAAAGCCGATATATGTGGGCAGCATTGCATATATTAAAAAGCCGAGTGCTACCGACCACCACAGAATATACCGCCCCAGCTGTCGTAGCTCGTATTTAAAAATAGCCATACTCGCACCTCCTTATTGATAATAGTGAAGGAATATTTCCTCCAGCGTCGGTTCTCCGATAAAGACATCGGATGCACCGATGTTATGGAGCTTTTCCAACAAAACAGCAACATCGCCCATATATATAAAAGAAGCTGTGCTGCCGCTCTGTTTTAAATCTGCTATACCCATACATTCGAAATATTCGGTTGGAATGGGCTTCTTGGCGGTTACTTCAATTTTTTTGTATCCGTTTTCGCGCAGCTCCGCAATATTTTGAACGGCTATAATCCTGCCATCTTTAACAATAGCCACCCGGCTGCAAATCTTTTGAACCTCCGACAGCACATGCGACGAAAACAAAATTGTCGTACCTCTCCTGTTTTCCTCACGCAGAATCTCAAAGAACGTTTGCTGCACGAGCGGGTCAAGTCCCGACGTCGGCTCGTCAAGCACAAGCAGCTTCGGAGAATGCAGCAGCGCTGATACTATTCCAACCTTCTTTTTGTTACCAAATGAAAGGTTGGCGATTTTCTGTTTCTGATCCAAGTTCATACGGCGGCACAGCTCATCAGTCTTGACACTGCAATCCTTTCCGTAAAGTTCAGCTGTGTAGTGCAGTAGTTCGCGCACCGTCATGTTCTCGTAATAAGACGACTCAGACGGAAGATAGCCGACTTCACGTGCAATCTCAGGGGCGTGCTTAATGCAATCCTTTCCAAAAACAGTAGCGTTTCCTCCAGTCGGGCGCAGCAGCGCAAGCATAGTGCGTATGGTAGTTGATTTCCCGGCGCCGTTCGGCCCGACAAAGCCGAAGACTTCACCGGCTTCCACGGAAAATGTTATATTCTCAATACCGCGATGTTTCCCGTAGTATTTTTGAAGGCTTTTAATTTCTATAATACTCATTGAGTTTTGCTCCTTTCCAAGCTTTTATCGTTACTTCCTTTCTCAAACACTAGAATCCGCATAGCGTTGTTAACCGTTCTAGAACCCATTGTCAACTTAAACATTAATCTAAAATATCCACTTTTAATGGTTTTAACAAAACGTTCGTCATTAAGATACAGGCTCTTAGTAAACTTCATTCCAAACTGTTCCAGCTTTGCCGGACTATCAATGCCCCATTTTATTTCCGCTCCGGTTCGGGTGAGTAGGCTGTTAAGCTTCATCTGAGTCAGCTTAACCGACAGCTCGGAGTAAACGTCAAAAATGTACGTGACATTCGCGAAGCAGCTGTTAATCGTCATAAAAAGCCTCTCGATTTCATCAGCCGAAAGATACATTGTTAACCCCTCGGCAATAACCAACACCGGATCACCGCTATTACCTACACCATCTAGCCACGACAGGTTATTAACAGACGAAGCTATAAGGCGGTAGCGATCAGATTCTTCACAGAATTGCCGCCTTATCTGTATGACCTTCGGATAGTCTAAGTCATACCACATGCTCTGCCCGCGATTGATTCGCTCGGCTCGGAAGTCCAGTCCACAACCCAAATGCAAGACCACGGCGCTTTGATTACGCATTATAAAATCCTCTGCGAAGCGGTCAATAACGGCGCTTCTGAGCGCTACAAAAACTTGCGTCTTTTTATTGACGGCAAGCCTTTTGAAATCGTAGTCAATCAGAGGCAAGACTTCCTCTGCCTTTTTGTCAGTTATAATCTGCCCGCTGCGGCTCATTTCCGCCTTCGAGTACAGCGTTATGAGTAGAGTTTCCATTTCTTTTTTTAAAGTGAGTTTAGGCATACTATTCCTCTTTCCTTGCAAGAATTATTCTCTCAATAGGCAAAATAGTTAGATTGCGTCCTGTAGGTTTGATATATTTCTGTGTCATGGCCTGCAAATCAGAGTGTTCAATAACCGCATAACCATATCCTTTCAAAAACTCCTCCCACTCATTCGCGTTTTTACCGCAAAGCCACAGCTTCCTCTTTACAACATATTGATTGTATGCCAGATCAGCCCCACAAAGCTCGCGTCCAGTCATGAAATCTCCGGTAATGTAGGTGAATGCAAGCAAACTCCCCTTTTTAGCTTTGGACAGAAATATAAACAAATCCCGTAACCCGTTTTCGGTTAGGTACTGTGTCACCGCTTCCAAAATAAAAAACGTAGCTAGCTTAAAGTTGTAACCGTGCTTCATTAATGCGCTGTTTATGGTCTCGTTGTCAAAGTCAATCGTAACAAGCTTAAGGTTTTGCGGAACAGATAGGACTTTTTTTAGCCTGTGCTGCTTAGCAACTATATTGTCACACTGATCCAATTCCCAAACGGGTAACTTCTCAAGCATCGACAGACGGAATATCCTTGTGTCAAAGCCCGCGCCGAGATTGACAACAGCCTGAACATTCTCCGCATAATCTGTCAGCTTTTCGTCAATATAGAGTTTTCGGCATAGTATACCCGCCCATGAGCCGGGTATGGCTTTTTCACTTGCGGCAACCATCCAGTCGCGTACAGGCTTACATTTCATGCAGTCGACTAGTACTCGCATGGGGGCTGAAAGCATTTTGTACGCCCACTCGTCATGTATTATTCGTTCTGCGGGTTTAAAACACTGTTCCATAGCGACCAGCGCCGTGGGTTGTACTCCTGTTTTTGCTGCACCTTTTGACATAGTCGCACATCCTATTCTCTCTGCGCTTTAAGCGCTTCGCTCATCGGTATCGTTCCAATTTTACGCATACACAACATCTTCGATAGCTCAAACGCTCCAAGTATAAGCGCAAGCCCAAGCAGTACAAAGTACCATTCAAGACGAATCTCTATAGTTAGATTCAACAGCCCGAAAATATATGTTAGTGCCGCACCGATTGACACATAAGAAAATGGCACACCAATCACATAACCCGCAAGCACAAGCCGGCGTGAGCTGTCGGTAAGCAACGAGCCTACCTCGCTTTTTTTATAGCCGAACACCTTCATCAACGCGATGCTTCCTTTGCTTTCGTCGATACTCACGGCCGCCAATATATACAAAATAATCATCGCAATAATCGCCGCGACTACCGCAATGCCGTACAGTACGGTATTCATAAGAAACATGTAATCGATAAGGCTATCTACCAAGCTTTCCGGCGTGGTCAGCTTATAAACAAACGCCGGGTCGATATCGATAGGCGCATCGGACATAATAGCGTTATACATGCCGTTCTCCCAGCCGAGCAGCGTGTCAAATCGTGCGAGTGACACAAATACATAGTCGCCAATGCCGGTATCGGCGATGTCTGTTATCGTAATGCTTAGCTCGCGATCAGATATGATATCGGCAAACCGTATCGTGTCACCTGCTTTTAGCCGGTATTTCGAAGCCATCGTTTTAGTTATAACAATTTTGTTATCGTCAAGCACAATCGGCTTGCCGCTTCGGTCTCGCAAATTGACGACACGCCCACCCGGTACTGCACCGATTACTTCAAAACGTTGCCCCGGGTTTGAGTACGGCACGAACTTTCGCCCGGCGATCGCTTCGCCGCCCGGGGGAGGTGCTATACTTTGCGGCGTAATAAGCCCGTACTCGTAGTTATAGCTAAGTGTAGCCTTCGTACCCTCGCCGCTGATAAGATAGTCCATAGAGCTTTTCGTCACTAGTCCGAAAATCAGCAACGCCGTAGCCGCAAAAATACCGACAAACATAAACACAAGCCGCGGCAGTGATCGCAGCTGCTCCCTGACGGAGAACCTGCTTTCAAAGTTCAAGTTAGCGAGTCGCAGTCTTCTTTCAAGAAAATTTGTTTTTAGCACTTTAGCTTCGCTTCGCATAAGCGAAACCGGGGAAGCCTTAAGCGTTTTATTCAGCGCAATAAATGTACCCACACATAAAATAACTGTAGTCATAGTCACACCCAACAGAATAAACAGCGGATTAAAGGTTATCTGTTTAATCGGCATTGGAAAAAACGTAAGCATAATTTTCAGAAACGGTACAAACGCTGCCATACCAACAACACCGCCCACAACACCGCCGGATATACCGAGCAGCAGCGGGTAACTCATATAGTGTCGCAGCAATTCCTTACGGCGATAGCCTAGGGCGTAGAGTGTGCCGATTACGCCGCTCTGGTTCTTAATCATTCTACCGAGTACAGCCGCCACAAGCGCCGCCGAAAGTATCATCAACACCGGCGGCAGTATGAATGCGTAGACAGTTATCATCTGCACCTCGACATTCGGCATATTCGTTTTCATGTCGTATTTCGAGTAGTCCCATGAGAGTATACTGACACCGCTTTCATTAAGAAATGCTTTCAACGGCTTGGCTTGCTCGTATATGTTGCTTTCGGGTGCGTTCCACTTGACCGAATAAAGCAACTCGCCTGATGTCATGTCGGCTTCGTTTAAAACCCCGATGCCGAACGTCTTAAAATCGTTAACCAAGTCTCCGGCTTTTTGCAACACATAAGCGTAGTTGGGTAGGCAAACCGTTCCGGAAACTGTGTATGTCTTTGCGTCAACCGTTACGCCGGTGCCGATTCTGTAGCTATTCGCCTTAGCGAACTGCGGATCAAGGGCTATCTCTCCACGCTCCGGCAGACGTCCGTCGATAACAGCTGCTTTGTTTACCTTAGTATTCGGCGTGAACAGCCGAAGCGTCTTGTCGTCTATTTCGTAATCCAATACAAGCGAACGCTCCATTTTCACACCGAATCGGTTTTCGATACCTTCGATATCGTCAATCTCCGAGAATGCAACAAACTCCACATCACCCTGCACATAATCCGCAAAATACGCTTCCTTATTAGTAGAAAGGTTGGACGCGGCCAGCATAAAAAATACAAACAAGAAACCACCGAGAAGCACCATGTAAAACATACCAAGATACTGCCCCTTATTCTCACGCATAACCCTGAAAATACCTTTGTTCAGCTTCATCACCAAACAATCCTCCTTGCGTGGGTCGGATTCTTATTAACAGAAGCTTCAGCCACCTCGCCGCTGCGGAATTTGTAAATCCTGTGCGCCATAGCGGCGATGGCGCTGTTGTGAGTAATCATAACGATAGTAGTTCCGAAACGTTTATTGATATCCTGAACAAGCGACAGCACCTCAATAGCGCTGTCGAAATCAAGCGCTCCGGTTATCTCGTCGCAAAGCAGCAGTTCCGGATTTTTTACGATAGCCCGAGCGATAGCGACGCGCTGCTGTTCGCCGCCAGACAGCTCCCGTGGGAAGCGCTGCATCTTAGTCGTAAGCCCGACCGCGTCAAGCACGTCGGCCACCGGTAACGGCGCGGCACTAATATGCTCCACCACCTCAATGTTTTCAAGCACGGTGAGGTGAGGGACAAGGTTATACGACTGAAAGACAAAGCCTATCTTTGCACGTCGGTATTCCGTGAGCGCGTCGTCATTTAGCGCAGCGATGTCGGTTCCTCCGACAAGCACGCTTCCACTGTCAGCCCGGTCGATACCGCCTAAAATATTCATGAGCGTAGACTTACCACTGCCGGAAGGCCCAAGTATTACTCCGACTTCGCTTTTATCCAGCTCAAAAAAAGCATTTTTGAGTGCAACGGTTTCGACCTCGCCTGTTTTGTAGCTTTTGCATAATTTTTCCGTACGAATATACACAGCTCTTCCTCCCTTTCAATCAACAATCCCTCAAACAAACTCCGCTCTGTAAAAATGTTTTCGCAACAATTCCATACACCTATAAAAATCCTCCAACAACGTATCAATCTCCGCGACCGAACGCGTCGAGGCTCTGGACATATAACCCTCAGCGTAGTACGTAAGTATTTGCAACACAAGCGCCGGGTCGATGTCGTCTTTAAATTTGCTCGTATCCATATTTTCAAACACAAACGCCGCGCCAAACGCTTCGCCTTCAGATATAACTTTGCGGATATCGTCGGCGATCTCCGGATCGTCTTCGTAATACATTGCCGTCAGGAAGGCAAGTATGCCGGGGTATTTTTTGAGCGCCGCCATTTTGATTTCCGTAGCGAGACGGATTTTGTCAAAGAAATCTGTGATCGACATATCAAACCGGCTGTCGATTTCGCCTTTGATTATGTCGCCCGCAAACTCAATAAGAAACAGATACAGCGCCTTTTTACTGCCGAAGTAGTAGAACACCATCGCCTTCGATATGCCTGCCGCGTCTGCAATGTCGGCTACCGACGCCTTTTTGTACCCGACGGCACCGAACAAGCTCATGGCTGCGTCTGCGATTATGTCCTGCTTCTCCTTCGGAAGGCTAAGAAATTTTTCCATTGTTATCACCTGCTTATTTTTAATAAACCGAATCGGTTAATAGGAGCATAACACCGTAAACCGAATCGGTCAATAGCTCTGCGCGAAAAATTTTTTTAAAATTAGCACTCACACGTCTTGATGGCTAACAAGATTTGTGCTATACTACGTATTAATAAACAAAGTTTTGGAAATTATCTAAAGGAGGTTGTTATTATGATATGCGAGCGTTGCCAAAATCAGGTGGCTACGATTTTTATGCAGCAGATTGTAAACGGTGAAAAGACAGAAATGCATTTGTGTCAGGAATGCGCTTCGCAGCTTGATATGCCAGTTTCGTTTGATAAGATTTTTCAAGGCTTTATGGATTCGGTTATGTACAATAATTCGCCTCCGGCGCTTAAATGCCAGTCATGCGGGCTTACGTTTGACGGCTTCAAAAGCTCGGGGCGCATGGGCTGCTCCGATTGCTACCGGACATTCGCGAACGAGATAGATACGATACTTAAAAACGTGCAAGGCAGTAACAGACACCAAGGCAAGTTCCCGCACAAATTTGGCGCGGAGCTACTGTACAAGCGCGAGGTCGAGCGGCTGAAAACGCAGCTCACGAAAGCCGTAGAGAACGAGGAATACGAAGAAGCCGCAAAGCTTCGTGACATGATAAAAGAGCTTGAAAACGGACGGGGAGGGGAACAGTCATGAACAAGTGGTATGCGGACGCAGGCGTTAACAATTCCGTTATAATTTCGTCGCGCGTGCGTATTGCGCGCAACATTAAAAAATATCCGTTCCCGGCGAGACTGGGACGCGAGGCGGCCGAAAAAATGATCGGCGAGACAGTTTCGGCCATAAAGAATGAAAGAACTCCGCTTGGTGATTATTTCGACTTCATTAACATAAACGAAAACACAGACGTAGAAAAGCGCGCCAAGCTCGAGAAGCATATAGTAAGCCCGGAGTTTTTGAAGAACGACAACCCGAAGGGGCTACTCCTACAGCGCGACGAAAAAGTCAGCATAATGATAAACGAGGAAGACCATATCCGCATTCAGTCGATTAATGCCGGAAACGGTATAGATTCAGCTTGGGATATCGCGAATAAAATAGATGATTTGATAGAGGAAGCGGTTGAGTACGCCTTCGATAAAGACTTGGGCTACCTTACGTCCTGCCCGACTAATACGGGGACGGGGCTTCGGGCGTCATTTATGGTGCATTTGCCGATGCTCGAACGCACCGGTCAGCTTCGCGTTATTTTGTCGGCCGTGAGCAAATTTGGCATGACGCTGCGTGGTATTTATGGTGAGGGAACGGAACCGCTTGGCGGTATTTATCAGATTTCAAATCAGATAACGATGGGTAAATCCGAACAGGATATTATCTCAAGCCTAAAGCGTGTGACGGAGCAGATTATTGAAAAAGAAAGCACGACACGCGAAAAACTCTTCTCCGAACACAAAATCGATATGGAGGACAGGGTGTATCGCTCGTTTGGTATTTTGCAGAACTGCCGGAAAATAACTGCCAAGGAAGCGATGGATTTGCTGTCGGAGCTGCGGCTCGGGTATTTATCCCATGTTGCGAACCTTCCTAATATAAACACGAGTATTTACGGTATTATGATGAGTATTCAGCCGGGTAACCTGATTTCTCACGCGAAATGCGATTTGACTGAGTACGAACGGGATATTTACAGAGCCGATTTTTTACGTGATATGTTCAGATAAAGAGATAAGGAGCTGATAGTATGCAAGGAAAATTTACAGAGCGTGCAAAAAAAGCGATAGAGATGTCAAAGCAAGCGGCCGTTGAGATGGGACACAGCAATGTCGGTACGGAGCATCTGCTGCTTGGGCTTTTGCGTGTGCCGGACGGCGTTGCCGCAAAAGCGCTTGAAAGCCAAGGCATTACGCAGGACTTGATAAAAAGTAAGCTCGGCGAATTTGCGGGCTTCAATAATGTAATGGACGGCGACCCGGTGGATTTTACGCCGCGCATGAAGCGCGTGCTTGAAATGAGTATGGCCGAGTCTGTCAGAATGGGCACGGGGTACGTCGGTACAGAACATCTTCTGCTTGCGCTGCTGCGCGATCAGGAAGGGCTGGCTGTGAAGATGTTGTCCGCGCTTAATGTGAACGGGCAGAAGCTATACGACGATATACTCGGAATGCTCGGCGAAACCGATAAACAACAGCCGACGAACGCCGCACCGATGGGCAGCAAAGGCATTAAAAAGCAGCGTACAAACACGCCGACGCTTGATAATTTTAGCCGGGACTTTACGCAGATGGCTTCGGAGCAGAAGTTCGATCCGATAATCGGGCGCGATAAAGAAATCGAGCGTGTAATACAGATTCTTAGCCGCCGGACGAAGAACAACCCTTGCCTTGTGGGTGATCCGGGTGTCGGCAAGACGGCGATTGTCGAGGGGCTTGCGCAGAAAATCGCAGAAGGCAACGTGCCGGAGATACTGAGGAACAAGCGCGTAGTCGCGTTGGATTTGTCGGCTATGGTCGCCGGCAGTAAGTACAGGGGCGAGTTTGAGGAACGTATTAAACGTACGATTAACGAGGTAAAATCTTCAAGTAATGTAATACTCTTTATTGATGAGTTGCACACGATAATCGGTGCCGGTTCGGCAGAGGGTGCGCTTGATGCGTCCAATATCCTGAAGCCGTCGCTAGCGCGCGGCGAAATGCAGGTTGTAGGCGCGACGACGCTTGACGAATACCGCAAGTACATCGAAAAAGACGCGGCGCTTGAGCGGCGTTTTCAGCCGGTTAAGGTTGAGGAGCCGTCCGAGGACGAGGCGATATTAATGCTTCGTGGTGTCCGCGATAAATACGAAGCGCACCACAGCGTACAGATTACAGACAAGGCGCTGGAAGCGGCTGTGAAGCTTGGCTCGCGTTATATAACGGATAGATTTTTACCTGACAAGGCTATCGATCTTGTCGACGAGGCTTCTTCTAAGGTTCGGTTGAAAACATACACCGCGCCGCCGAATATTAAGGCGCTTGAAGATAAACTGAGCGAGTACGAGAAGGAAAAAGAATCGGCTATTAAGACAGAGGAGTTCGAGAAGGCCGGAAGTATTAAGCAGAAGCAAAACGCAATACGAAAAGAGCTGCTCGAAGCTAAGCAGGAATGGGAGACGAAGAACACTAAGTCGATGCATGTCGTCGATGAGGACGACATAGCGGACGTTGTGTCAGGTTGGACGGGTGTGCCGGTCAAACGGTTGCAAACGGAGGAATCCGAGCGGCTTATGAAGATGGAAGAGACGCTTCACAAGCGGATTATCGGTCAAGAAGAAGCGGTGCGCACGATTTCGCGCGCGATACGCCGCGGCAGGGTCGGGCTAAAGAACCCGAAGCGCCCGATAGGGACGTTCCTGTTCTCAGGGCCGACAGGCGTCGGTAAGACTGAGCTGTCAAAGGCGCTTGCTGAGATACTGTTTGGTAATGAGGACGCCGTAATACGCGTTGACATGTCGGAGTACATGGAGAAGCACAGCGTATCGAAGCTAATCGGTTCGCCGCCGGGTTATGTCGGCTACGACGAGGGCGGGCAGCTTAGCGAGCGCGTCCGTAGAAAGCCGTATTCGGTTATACTGTTCGATGAAATCGAGAAGGCGCACCCGGATGTGTTTAATATTCTGCTGCAAATTTTAGACGACGGGCATATTTCCGACGCGCAGGGCAGACGCATCGACTTCAAGAACACGGTAATCATACTGACGTCGAACGCCGGTGCAAGAAATATTGTTGAGCCGAAGCGGCTGGGCTTTGTATCGAAAGAGGACAAGGAGCGCACGTATGAGGATATGAAAAAGATCGTCATGGATGAGCTGAAAAATATATTCCGTCCGGAATTTATTAACCGGTTGGACGATATAATCGTGTTCCATGTGCTTGACAAGGAAAATCTGAAGGAAATAGCGCGGCTGATGCTTAATGAGTCCACGGATCGTATTAAGAAGAATATGGATATAACGGTTGAAGCGACGGAGCAGGCCGTGGCGAAGCTGTCCGAGGACGGATATGAGCCGATGTTCGGCGCGAGGCCGATGCGTCGGGCGATCCAGACTAAGGTCGAGGATTATCTTGCGGAGTTGATTTTGCAGGGGAAGATTAAGGAAGGCAGTACGGTTAAGATAGATGTGAAGGATAAGGATATTGTGTTTGAATACTAATAAAAAAGCTTGCTGCAACCCGTTGTAACACGGGAAGCAGCAAGCCTTTTTTATTCCAGAACATAAACCTTTAAATTCCTACGTCCGAATCTAAGCGCGTCGTTCAGATTCTCGTAGAACAAATCGATCTTCATACCTTTAATACTTCCGCCGGTATCGGCAGCGAGCGCTACACCGTAGCCCTCTACGTACAGCCTTGTTCCGAGCGGTATAACCCTCGGGTCGACTGCTACTATGCCGTGGCTGACTTGTTTGCCGGTGGCGGTGATGCCATAGCCCGGGTCGCCGGGGTTTTTGCCTGTGGATTCGGGGCCGGCCGTATACGCCGTCGCCGACATTACAAACTGCTGAGAATACACTAAATCCTTAAGACCGGGTACATACTTCGGTAACGGCTTCGTTCCTATATGTATTACCCTATCCTGCGGTGCGCTGATGACTTCCTCGGCCAATATCATACGTGATTGCTCAAATTCATTCGTGTAATCGACCTTTACGAGAGTGCTTTTGATACCCTCAGCGCCCGGATAGGCTACTTTCTCGGTTCCGACAAACAATTCTGGATTGTGTTCCGTCCTCGTACCGAACGGTATTACGTCGTTAATCTCGAAAACCTCACGCTTGTACGTGTAAAGATCAAGTGTGTCGCCAGGTGTTAACACCGTGTCCAAGTCGCCATCGTAATGATATGCAACTCCGCGTGTTAACCGCAAGTCGTCTATTATACTTTTTACCGTATCGCCTGTTTTTACTGTTATTTTCTCCTCGTTAAAGCCGATTGAAAGTTTAACGTCGAAGGGTCTGCCTATTTCTATTTTCATTCCGTGTTCGATGGGGTTTTTTAAGTCCCAACTTACCATATCCATATCCGAGATCTGGATACCTTGCTGTTTAAAAAGCTGGTCAACATTAGAGGCGATTGTCCTATAGCCGGAAGCTATACCGTCGTCTACGACGATAACGTCCTTCCAATCAGCTACGGAAGCTACTGCTTGGGCGGTAAAAAGTATAATCAAAAAAATTATAACAAATGGAATACGTAATCTTTTTGACATAAATCCTCCCTAAAAAAGTATTTTATTAACATTGACGAGATTATATTAACACATTTGTAATATATTTGCAACATAAATTTAACTCATCTCGTTTACGGCGAACGACGGCGCATTACGACAGGCTTCAAATGGGATTATTCGATTGACATAAAAAAGTATTTTTAATAGAATTGGGGTGGCGGCGAGTGAAAAACGAGCCACAAAAACGAGCACAAAAATTTTGGAGGGGTATGCATGGACGAGCGATTGTTTACAAAGCTTATTTACGAAAATCCGTTTAAGTCGAACGACGATATTAAGGATTTTATTCTGGAGGGGCAGGCGAAGTTTACGTTTCCCGAGGGGCGTATGCGCATGGAAAATGTTTTGGATCCGTCGGAAGGGCAGAAGGCGAACTTCGTTTTCTGGTGTCCTGAGGAGTTTCCGTCTGAAATAAAAATAACGTGGGATTTTTGGCCGGTTAAAGAACCTGGGCTATGTATGCTGTTTTTTGCGGCGGCTGGTGTTAACGGGGAGAGTATTATGGACAAAAGCCTAGCTCCGCGTAATGGTGTGTACAAGTGTTATAACGACGGCGATATAAACACGCTGCATATATCGTATTTCCGCCGCAACCGCAACGCCGAAATAAATCTTCACACCTGCAATCTCCGCAAGAGCAAAGGCTTTAACATGGTATGCCAAGGAGCCGACCCGATACCGGAGGTACACGACTGCGCGCCACCATATAAAATGAAGCTCATAAAATACAAAAACGAGGTTGAGTTTTATATTAACCAGTTGAAAATAATGTCATGGGCTGACGACGGCATTACATACGGACATGTACTGCGCGGCGGGCATATCGGCTTAAGGCAGATGGCGCCGCTTGTGGCTGAGTACGCTGATTTTAAGGTTTATACGGTTGAATAAATACTGTAGAATAGAAAAACTGCCGGGTATGCAATTTAAATTGCGCCCGGCAGTTTTTTTGTGCTGTGAAATCTATTATTGGCGAACCTCCGGCATACCGCTTACGCTAAGCCGTCTCGTCATTGATTTTGCATATTCCAAGCCTATCTCATGTTCTAAGTCGCCACCGGCGATGAACTGCTTAATATCACTGATTAACGCTTCCGTCACGCGTTTGCGGCGGTCGACTGTCGGCCCCGCCATGTGCGGCATGGCCAGTACGTTCGGCAGCGTCCGCAGTGGGCTGTCTTTCGCGGGCGGCTCAGGGAAGAACACGTCAAGCGCCGCTTTGAACCGTCCGGTTTTTAGCTCGTCCGTCAGGGCTTGCTCGTCAAGTATTGCGCCCCTTGCCGTATTGATTAGCAGCGCGCCGTCTTGTATTTTTTGCAGCAGCTCGCGGTTTATTACGCCCCTCGTGTTTTCTGTGGCGGGTAGGTGAAGCGATATTATGTTACACGATGAAAAAATCTCGTCTAGACTCGCGCGTTTAACGCCGTAACTGTTCAACATTTCATCCGAAACGAACGGATCATACGCGCAAATATCAGCCTTGAACGGACGCAACATTGGCACAAGACAACGCGGTATCGCGCCGAAGCCCACAAGCCCCACGCTGCGCTCCAGCAGCCCTTCGGTGTAGTAGCCGCTGGTTTTCCATCCGCCGTCGCGCACGAGCGCGTTGTACTTTACGATGTCACGTTTGCAGCATAAAATATATGCGACCACGGATTCGGCTACCGACTCCGCGAAAATTTTATTACCGCTTAACACTCTAATACCGCGCGCGTACACGTCGGG
>CAZJLW010000031.1:0-10930 GCA_964546895.1 uncultured Eubacteriales bacterium
ATTTGTTTACGTTTATCAGAATGTATTTGAAATCAATTAAACAATCGCCGAACAAATCTCCGCCTTTTGTGTATTCCTTAAAGCTTTTTACAGCCGTCCATTCATCTGCACCATTGTACAACAAGACCGGAACCACACACGGCAACCGGAAGGCCGCCTTTTCTCTGTCCAGCTCATCTACATCCAAAAATATCCTTTTAAGCAACTCCGTCATATATATCAACAACCGAATAGGGATCGTGAAATCAACTGAGCTTTGCAGCTCCAACAAGCAATAGAAAATTACATCAGTATCCTTATTCCTCAGCCGATAAATTATATCGGCTTCCTTATCTTTAAAATCCTTAGGTATAAACTCCTTATCAATATGCTCAAGGTCGTCCTCGCTGATATCTTCAACCCAAGAAGCGTCAACAAAAGTCTTAAGCAAACTCAGAAAATTCTTCTTCTTTGACAATATCCGTTTGTATCCTTTATCGTGTAGTTTTTCCGGCATTTTATTCAGCGCCCCCTGAGTTCATTATACTTTTGCGATTGTTATTTATCAATAAAAATTTCACAGCTCATTTCTTTAACTTCCGTCCAACATACATCAAATGCTCTGACCAACTAAGCAACTCTTCTCGCTCACAAACCCTCTCTGCAAGGTCATATCGGAAAAGTATTTACCAGACGTAAACGCTTTAGGGAATATCTAGCACCCTGTCACCGGGTTTTATGTATCTGTAAAGATAATTATCCAAAAAAATAAGGCCGATGCAGCTCTGCACCAGCCCTTTCTCATTTTACATCATTTCTGCCGTCCGCTCAACAGCAGACCCAACAACTACCTACGATACATTCTCCCATTACTATTATTATAAACATTACTATCATAGCTACGATAGTAATAGTACGGCTCTACAGTGGTATTGCCCTGTATGTTACCCTGAATACTACCACGGAAACCCGGTTGTACGGGCTGCGCGGGTTGCGCCGGCTGAATATTTACTCTCGGAGCCGGAGCGGTTCTGATATCGAACTGATAGCTTTCAGTCGTTTCGCAGTCGCCTCCGCACGAACTACCGTTGTTCATCATGCTGCTTCTGCCCGACCTACCGTAGTTCATTCTGCCGCCGTCATTCATCATACCGCCATTGTTCATCATGCCGCCCCTGCCGCCGCGACGCTGACTGGCATAGTTCTGTGACACTCCCGGTGAGAACATCATTGTGCGTGCAAACGTTCTGCGATAGCCCGCCATCTTCCCTGCGTGAAATACCGCCGACGTAAATACAATAAATGCAATTATGCCAAAAACAATCCACAACTTTTTATGTCTGAATTTCTTGGGAATGATGCATTCATGCCCCTGATGTCCCCGGTGTTCGGTTCTGTGCTCACAGCACTCCTGTCTCTCTACTTGCTCTTGTCTGTTGTTGCTGTTCTCTTCCATAATTAATCCTCCCTACTAGATTTAGCAAATGTCTGAAAACAACGTTTACATTTGCGTCGTTTACAAAATCTATTATAGATGGTAATTATGAATAAAAATTTAATAAAATGTAAATAAAAAACAGCAACTCATTAGAAAATTTTAATCTGTGAACAGCTCCATTACCTCGTCCTGCGACATCTTATTAATAAAGCTCGCACCCTCCGTAATGACCTTATCCACCAAATCCTTCTTCTTTTCCTGCAACAAAATTATTTTTTCTTCAATACTATCCTTCGCGACAATATTAAAAACCTGCACAGCCTTCTTCTGGCCGAGACGATGCGCGCGGTCGGACGCCTGATCCATCACCGCCGGGTTCCACCACTGATCGAAGTGTATTACAACATCCGCGCCCGTCAGGTTTAGCCCCGTGCCTCCCGCCTTAAGCGATATCAGAAAAATATCGCGCTCTCCGGCGTTGAACCGCTCGACGAACGCGCCGCGATCCTTAGCGGGCGTCGCGCCGTCCAGATAAAAATACTGCACGCCGTTTGCGTCCAGCGACTTCTTTAAAATATCAAGCATCGACGTAAACTGCGAGAACACAAGCGCGCGGTGTCCTGACTCGATGGACGTCGTGACGGTTTCAACCGCCAAGTCCAGCTTACCGCTGCCGCCCTTGTAGTCTTCGATGAACAGCGCCGGATGACAACACAACTGCCGCAGCCGTGTCAACAGCGACAAAATCCTAATCTGGCTCTTGGCATATCCGCCCGTGTGCAGCATTTCGTCCAGCTCGCCCTTAGCCTTCATAAGATTCGCCATGTAAAGCTTGCGCTGCTCAGGCAACATCTCCGCATACAGAGTAGTCTCTGTCTTTTCCGGCAGCTCCTTAAGCACATCGCTTTTCAATCGCCGCAAAATAAAGGGCGCGATCTGCTTTTTCAGCCGCTCGGCCTGTTCCTTATCATCGTTCTTGACTATCGGCGTTTCGTACGATGTCGAGAACTTCGTATGCGTATACAAATACCCCGGCATAATAAAATCAAACAGCGACCACAGCTCCGACAGCGAGTTTTCGATCGGCGTACCCGTCAGCGCGAACCGCGTCTGCCCACGCAGCGCCTTTACGGACGTCGCGTTCTGCGTTACCGGGTTTTTAATATTCTGCGCCTCGTCGGCGATTACGTACAGAAATTCCTTCTTCTCAAAATTCTCAATATCGCGCTTCAGCATATCGTATGTCGTAATATACACGTCCGTACCCGGCGTTTCGAGCAGCTCCGCGCGCCGCTGCGGCGTGCCGCTCAGCACAGTCGCCTTAAGCTCCGGTGCGAATCGCATGATTTCCTTTTCCCAGTTAAAAATAAGCGATGTCGGCGCAACTACGATTGACGGCAGGTTCTGCTTTCCCTTGTCGCGCAGCAACACAGAGATAACCTGTAACGTCTTACCAAGCCCCATATCGTCCGCCAAAATCCCGCCGAAGCCATAATGCGCCAAAATATTAAGCCAGTTGAACCCCGTCTTCTGGTAACTGCGCAGTACATTCGCAAGCGAAGGCGGCAGCTCAAACTCCAGCTGCGAAACATCGGCAAAATCCTCCGTCAGCTTGTTAAACGCCGCGTCCCGCGTGACGTTCTCGTTCTCCCGCGTCATTTTATCAAGATAAAGCGCACGATACTTCGGCACTTCGACCGCGCCGTGCTTTACGTCCTTCTTCGTAAGCCCAAGCGACGACATTATATCGAGCGTTTCGTTCAGGCTCTCGTCGTCGAAAATCAGAAACCGCCCGTCCTTAAGGCGGTGATAGTTCTTTTTCGTATTGTAAGCTTCCAGCGCCTGCATCAGCTCGTCTATTGAATAATCGCATTCATCCAGCGACAGCGACAGCAAGCTTTCCCCGAGCGTTACGGACATGCGCGTCTTGCGCGTCGGGCGCGTTATTTTTTTCACAAGCTCATCCGTTACGAACGGCTCGCCTATCTGCTTCAAGTCCTCAATACCGCCCGTGAAGAAATGAAATATGTTGTCCTCGCCCTTAAGCTTATACACTCCGGATTTTTTATCAGGCTCGAAGCCGTAAACACTGAGCTGCTTCGAAACGCGGTACTCGGACGCGAGGTCGCGGTGATAGCCCGTCGGCTGCTCTGCCAGCGGGTTAATGAGGTCGTCGCCGTATTTATAAAGTAGCTTGCAGACGGCAGTTTTGTCGGCGTAATCGAAATACATCTGCGCCGTGAATGTGTCGGACTTAGTTCTGCTGAAATCGCCCTTGATGTCGCCGAGCAAGCCGCATTCCTTAAGCCGCGGGTACACGAACGTCATAAACCTCGACAAGTCCGCTCCCCTGAAAATTATTTTGCGTCCGTCCAGCGGAGTAAACGTGTTCAGACATAAAAACAGCGCATTGGCGTATTGCCGTTCCAAGCGCAGCATAAAGTCGTCCAAAATAATATAACTGTATTCGTGACCGTTCAGCCCGTCGTAGTCATAACGCTCGCACGTAAAAGTAACGGTGTCGTTTTCATGGGCTACGTTAAACCTAATAGTTTGCTTCGACATGTCGTCAGTCAGCAGAATCTCTTTGTCGTCGCCGGTGGTCTCGCGGGTATACGGCAGACGCTTGCCCTTGTACAGGTCGAACAGCTTATCGAGATTTCTCGCGTTGATGATAATGTGACGTACAAATTCGTTCCGGTTGAAGGCGTAATAAGCATCGCCGTAGCTTTTTGTGTAATACTCATAATCCTTGAACATCTCAATCAAAAACCGGATAAGGGTAGCCGACTGTTCGTCGAACGAGCCAAGGCTATGGTTAAACGAGCATTTCGCCCCGTACGAATGCGTACGCCCGAAATTTACGTTAGTCAAGAACTCGCCTATGTCTTTAACAACATAAAAACGCTCGCGGCCGACCTTAAGCCCAAGCCGAAGCTCGTTACGTTGTGACAGTGTAAGCGACGGCAAGACGCTGTATTTGTCGGACGACGGAATCGTAATCTGGCGCAGCTGCGAATCTATTTCGTTGTACACGACCTTCTCGAACTCATCGGTGAAACGCTTCGCGTATTTAAACGAAGCGTTGTGCGTACCGAAGCCGCTCACGCACGAGAACAACACGGCGACGACATGTTTACACGCGCCGCGCCAGATGTTGTTGACTGAGCAGGCGCAGCGATAGCTTTTTACGCCGCCCTCCTCGTCAAAGACTATATAAACGCCGTACTGCTTATTGGCGCCCTGAACCAGCGCCGAAACGACGTCCACACCGTTGTCATCGTACTCCGTAACGTCGAACACTTCGCCCTCTTCGAACATTTTCAGTCCCGCCGCATACGTAGCTGCGTCCGAAGCCAGATTCAATATATAGCCTTTTGTAACATTTATCATTTATGTTTCCTTTCGTTCAAAGCCTTTGCCGCTGCGATAAAATCCTTAAACAGCGGGTGCGGCCTCGTCGGTCTCGACTTGAATTCGGGATGGAACTGCACGCTAACGAACCACGGGTGAACTTCCTTCGGCAGCTCGATAATCTCGACAAGGTTGCCGTCGGGCGATACGCCGGATATTACAAGGCCGTTTTGCAGCATGGTTTCACGGTAGTCGTTGTTAAACTCGTAGCGGTGGCGGTGGCGCTCGCTGATTGTGTCTTCTCCGTACGCCTCGGCCGCGGTACTGCCCGGCGTCAGGTTGCACGGATACGCACCGAGCCGCATCGTTCCGCCCAGATTATCTATGTCCTTCTGATTGCTCATTATATGAATAACTGGTGTCTTGCAGTCTTTGTCAAGCTCGCTGGTGTAAGCGTTCTTAAGTCCGGCTACGTTGCGCGCGAACTCAATAACGGCGCACTGCATCCCTAAGCATATACCAAAAAACGGAAGCTTATGCGTGCGTGCGTAGTTGACTGCGTTTATTTTGCCCTCGACGCCGCGCTCGCCGAAGCCGCCCGGAATAATCACGCCGTCAACACCGCTCAGGTACTCACCGGCGTCGCAGCCCTCCAAGTCCTCGGAGCTTATCCATTTTATTTCGACGTGCTTATCATTAAAAATCCCCGCATGGTTAAGCGACTCGACGATCGATAAATACGCGTCGTGAAGCTCGACGTATTTGCCGACGAGTGCGATTTGGATACTGCCTTCGATAGCGCGTTGGCGGTTGACAATCGAACGCCACTCCGTCAAATCCGGCTCCGGACACGGCAGGTGCAGCTTCTCACAGGCAATGTTCGCAAGCTTCTCCTCTTCGAGCAGCAGCGGGATTTCGTAAAGCGACTTCGCGTCCATATTTTGTATGACGCACTTCTTCTCGACGTTACAGAACATCGCAAGCTTGTCCCGCATTTCGTCGGACATCGGCCATTCCGTACGGCCTACGATTACGTCGGGCTGAATGCCGATAGACAGCAGCTCCTTAACAGAATGCTGCGACGGCTTCGTTTTCATTTCGCCTGACGTCGAGAGGTACGGGATAAGCGTCAGATGAATGAACAAATAATTTTCGCGGCCGACCTCGTGCGCCGCCTGTCTTATCGCTTCCATAAACGGTAAGCCTTCAATATCGCCAACCGTACCGCCGATTTCTGTTATAACGATGTCCGAACCGGTCTTACCGGCTTTATAGATGCGATCTTTGATTGCGTTAGTAATATGCGGGATGACCTGAATCGTCGCGCCGAGATAATCGCCCTTGCGCTCTTTCGTCAGCACCGTCCAGTAAATTTTTCCGGCAGTCGTGCTGCTTATCGTAGTCAGGCTCTCGTCGATAAAACGCTCGTAATGTCCCAAGTCGATATCGGTCTCCGTGCCGTCATCCGTCACGAACACCTCGCCGTGCTGGTACGGACTCATCGTACCCGGGTCGATGTTGATATACGGGTCGAACTTCTGAATCGTTACCTTATATCCGCGCGCCTTTAACAGCCGCCCAAGCGACGCCACCGTTATGCCCTTGCCCAGCCCCGACACTACGCCGCCCGTTACAAAAATATACTTCACTTGCTGCATGATTTAACACTCCTATTTTTTAATCATTTTTTAAAAAAGCACAACAACCTGTCCAACTCGTCCTTCGAATAATATTCTATTTCGATTTTGCCTTTGTTCTTTCCGTCTCTTATATAAACCCGCGTACCCAGTATACTTTTCAGCTCGTCCTCAAAAAAACTATAGCTGCTCTGTTCCGGCTCCGGCGGGGCGTTTTTCTTATGTTGTCCGTCTAAAACACTCTTTATGTACTTCTCGGTTTCGCGTACGCTTAAGCCGTTCTCGGCTATTTTTTCGGCACACGCCTGTTGCAGCTCCGGTTCCTTTATCCACAAAAGCGCGTGACCGTGTCCCGGCGTCAGTTTCCCGTCGATAAGCAAGTCCTGCGCGCCTTCGCTTAGGTTTAACAAACCCACCGAATACGATATTGCGTTGCGGCTGCGCCCGATCTTCGCCGCTATATCCTCCTGCGTAAAGAAAAATTCGTCTATCAGCCGCTTAAAGCAGCTCGCTTCCTCTATCGGGTTCAAGTCCTTACGCTGTAGGTTTTCGATTAACGCGACTTGCAGCGTTTCCATTTCCGTGTAGTCTCTGACGATGGCCGGTACAGTCGCAAGCTTTGCTATCCGCGCCGCCCGCCAGCGCCGTTCTCCCGCTATTATCGAGTAAAATCCGTTCTCGTCTTTTACGATCAGAGGCTGTATTACGCCGTACGACTTTATCGATTCGGCCAGCTCCAACAGCGGACCTTCGTCAAAGCGCTTGCGCGGTTGGTTGCGGTTCGGCTCGATTTTGTTTATGTCGATTTCGACGACGGCGTTCTTTACATCCGCCGAAGGCTCCGACGCATCCGCCGCCGGTATCAGAATGTTTAAGCCCTTCCCTAACCCCTTTTTACCAATCACTGTTCCCACACCTTTCGATTAATTCTTCCGCAAGCGACACATACCCCTCCGCCCCCTTCGATTTCTCGTCGTATAGCGTAATCGGCAGCCCATGACTAGGCGCCTCGCTCAAACGTACGTTACGAGGGATTATGCTTCGGAAAATCTCCTTCTTCATATGTTTTTTGACCTCGTCGACGACTTGCATCGACAGGTTCGTCCGCGAATCGAACATCGTAAAAACAATACCGTCTATTTTTAAGTATTTGTTCAGCTTTTTCTGAACAAGCTCGATCGTATGTAGTAATTGCGTCAGCCCCTCCAACGCGTAGTATTCGCACTGAATCGGCACAAGTACGCCGTCGGCTGCCGACAGCGCGTTTATCGTCAGAATATTCAGCGACGGCGGGCAGTCGATAATAATGAAATCATACAAATATTTCACGTTGTCCAGCACACGCTTTAATATGTACTCGCGCCGCTCCGCACCGATAAGCTCGATCTCCGCCCCGGCCAAATGTATATTGGATGGCGCTAGGTAAAGCCCGTCGACTTGCGTGCTCAAAACAATTTCCTCTAAATAACATTCCCCGAGAAGCATGTTGTAAAGCGTTTTGCTGAGGGCGTCCTTGTCAATGCCCAAGCCGCTGGTCGTGTTGCCCTGCGGGTCGATGTCCACCGTCAGCACCTTTTTACCCTGCTGCGCCAGACACGCCGACAAATTTACGGTCGTCGTCGTCTTGCCAACGCCGCCCTTTTGGTTCGCTATTGCTATTATCCTTCCCACCGTGTTTTGTCATACTCCTTTCTTTAGAAATTTGTTTAGTAATGCGTGGTATGAGCTACAACAAGTGTCGCCCGTGACTTGGTTATACCTCAACCACCATTTCACTGAAAATATAGGACTTGTCCGTGGCTATATCGGTTAATAATAAATCATCTGACTCTTCCTTAAGCGTCAGCACCACAAGCTCCCTTAAGTTGCTTAGCGATTCCTCATAGGTATCACCCTGAGTGTAGCAGCCCTTTAATTCCGGGCAGATTGCGAAATAACTGCCGTTGCTTTGTTTTTGACATACTACGGAAAGTTTTGCAGTCATGATATATTACCTCCCAAGCCATTTATACAATTCCTGCTTTGAAGAACCTATTTCTTTAAGAATTTGCCTTATCAATATTTCACCAATTTCAGAATTCCCATGAACAGGTATCGGAATGTTTACTTTACCGTTACCATATATATGATGCGAGCCGCCGTTGCTTCGAATGAATCTGTACCCGTTATGCTCCAAAAATTTGATTAGTATCTTCACAGAAAGACAAAGTCCCATACCGACCATTCCTTGTTGATTATTAATTGCATTATCGTTTAGCGAATATCATCAAAAACCACCGGTATGACTTCCTTAAACTTATCCAAAATCATTCTAGCAACCTCTATCATCTGCGGGTGCGCTTCGCGCGCCGTGCGCAGCTTGAAAAAATGCCGCCATTCCCGCAAATTCATCGTGCAAACAATCTCCGTCTTAAGTGAATTCGGCAGAACCGACCGCGCTTGCTCGGGCTTCGCCCCCATTTCGATTAGCTTCAAATAATCGTCCTCACATGATTGCATGGCTGTCTTCCACAGATTCAATTTCTCTTCGCCGTCCTCGCCTTTCCAGAAGCACGGCTCGATAAACGTCAGCTCGTTCGTAAATTTATCGTTCGCGTAGTTGCAGTAACGCGTGCTTTCTTGACTATAACTGGCGATGCGATGCCGCACGATTTCGTGCGTCACGCCCCTGTCGCAAACTATCCGCACGCTCACGCTAACATGCTCAATAACGGATTCGTGTCCGGATTTTATTATGCCGCGTACGAATTTCTCCGCGGAGGTCTCTGTTATTTTTGCCTCACTTTTGTAGCATGTGCGGCCTATTCTCTCTAACGTGCGCAGTATTTCTGCGCCGTCGGGAATATTTTCCAGTTCAATGTACGGCTTAATTATTTTCAATCCCGCTCACCCCTTAATCCGCTCCGTGCCTAACAAGCGTAAGCTCTATAAATGGCAAGTCAGCATGTATATGTTCGATTACGTTTTCGGAGGCGATCGCGCCCTCGGGCGGCGTGCCTAATACCAAATGCGTAATATCTTTCGCTTTTATAAACTTTTTAATTTCGGCAAGTACATTTTCGCCGCACACAGCGTGAACGTTGCCGTCCAGCCGCGAAGCGTAGCTGAACAGTTCCTCCAGCAGCCGCGCCGAATCCTCTGTGAAAAAAATATTGTTGCCCTTCTCGATGTGCAGAATATGCAGCTCGCAACTGTGCTGCACTGCCAAATCCTGCCCGGCATCGATAAGGCGTGTACTGTTCGCCTGCGGAGTTATGCAGACAAGCACCCGTGATTGCTCCTTAGATTTCATTGTATCCCCCTAAACCATGTACTGACTCAACTGCGCATTAATCTTCTCGTCGCCATAAGCCGTTACGAGTGTACCGTTTTCGCCGTGTTCCTCCGACAATATTTCGCAGCTCGTATGAACGGCGCTAAGAAGCCGCCCTTCTGTGAACGGAATCAAAGCCGTAAACGGCTTGCGGAACGTCTTTAGCACGTTCTCAATTTCTTCTAGCAGCAACCCCGTATTCTCTCCCGTAAGCGCCGAAACTCTAAGCCCCTGCACCGGCGACGCGTCCAAATCACATTTGTTGTAAACCGTAATAACGGGCTTGCCCAGGCTGTCAAGCTCGGCAAGCGTTTCGTTGACGACCTTCATCTGCACGTCCCGCGTCGGCGACGACGCATCGACGACGTGCAGTAAAATATCCGCGAATTTAAGCTCCTCCAGCGTCGCCTTAAACGCCTGAATGAGCTGATGCGGCAGCTTATTAATGAAGCCGACCGTATCCGTCAGCAAAACATCAGACCCGCCCGGCAGCGTAAGCCTGCGCGTAGTGGTGTCGAGCGTCGCGAACAGCTTATTCTCCGCCAAAACGCCTGCGTCTGTCAGGCAGTTCATGAGCGTGGACTTCCCTGCGTTCGTATATCCCACGAGCGATACTACGGGTATGCCCGTTTTTTCCCGCTTTTCACGCAAAACGCCGCGAGCCGTGACAATCTCCCGCAGCTCGCGGTTCAATTCCGAAATGCGCTCTCTTATATGACGCCTGTCTGTTTCCAACTTCGTTTCGCCGGGGCCGCGTGTTCCGATGCCGCCGCCCGTGCGCGATAGCTGCGTCCCAAGCCCCGCCAAATGCGACAGGCGGTATTTCTGCAATGCCAAATTAACCTGAACCTTACCCTCGGCCGTCCTCGCGTGAGCCGCAAAAATATCCAGTATAACCATTGTGCGATCCATTATTTTTATGTCCAGTATCTTTTCCATGTTCTTAAGCTGCGACGAGGTAAGCTCGTCGTCGCAAATAACGCCCGTCGCATCATGCAGCGAGACCTCCGTGCGCAACTCCTCAAGCTTGCCCTTCCCGAAATAATGCCCCGCATGGACAGCCTCGCGCTTCTGCGTAAGCCGCCCGACAACAACCGCCCCCGCCGTCTCGGCTAAAAGCGCCAGCTCATCCAGCGAGGCTTCCGTGCTGTCGTCCGTTTCCACGGCAATTAAAATGACGCGTTCAACCGAATCGTCGGTCTGAAACAT
>CAZJLW010000031.1:11030-20422 GCA_964546895.1 uncultured Eubacteriales bacterium
CCCACCTACTCCACAGGGGTTGATGCTATGCATAAACTGTTAACAGAGTTAATCGCGTACGAGGGCTTCAAGGAATTAGTCGGTTGCGACAAAATCCATATTATGAAGCTCTACACGCTGACGAATTATCTCCTTCATAAAAAAATACCATTCGACACGTCGTACACGCCGGGCACGACACGTGACGGCCCGACTATATCGTTGACGGTTTATTTCAGCCCTACGATATCGCTTACGGTAACTATTACGTTGGACGAGGGCAGCGCGGTATTTACGCCTGTCGGTTAAACAAGCTACCCAAATACAAAATACGCTCCTTCAAACCGTCGTGCAGCATATCAGCCGTGTACCTGAACTGCCAATTACCGGAAACACTGCCAGGTAAATTCATACGAGCGTCGCTTCCAAGACCAAAAATATCTTGTATAGGCACGATTACGTAATCGGCGGGCGAGCTGAACGCAAGGCGAATGAAATCCCACGCGACATCTTCGCCGGAAACGTTCATGTATTTTCTGAAATAGTCCTTCGTTTTCTCAGAGGCGTGCTCGTACCAACCGGCCGACGTATCGTTGTCGTGCGTGCCTGTGTAAACGACGGTATGCGTATCCGTGAGGTTGTGCGGCAGATAGACATCGTCGTTCTCCCCTTCGAAGGCGAACTGTAATATCTTCATGCCGGGGAGCTTTGCGAAGCTGCGCAGCTCGTTGACGCTCTTTGTTATAACGCCCAAGTCCTCGGCGATAATCGGCAAGCTCTCGAATTGATTGCGCAGAGCGCGGATAAACGCCTTAGACGGTCCCTTGATCCATTTTCCGTTGACGGCGGTTTTCTCACCGTACGGAATGGCGTAATATGCGTCGAACCCTCTGAAATGGTCGATGCGAATCAAATCAGCCGTTTTCAGCACGGAGTTCATGCGTTTAATCCACCATTCGTAGCCCGTTTCGGCGTGAGCGTCCCAGTCGTAGAGAGGATTGCCCCAGAGCTGTCCCGTCTCGCTGAAATAATCCGGCGGTACACCCGCGACGGCGGTCGGATAGCCGTTTTTGTCGAGCTTAAACAGCTCCGGCTGCGCCCAGACATCCGAGCTGTCCATCGCAACAAAAATCGGAATGTCCCCGACTATGGTTATCCCCTTCGAGTTCGCGTACATTTTCAGCTTGTTCCATTGGCGGTAAAACTCGTACTGCAAAAAGCTGACAAGCTCGATCCCGTCCTGCAACATTTCTTTGTAGCGCGCGATTGCGGATTTCTCGCGAAGCGCGATATCCTTCGGCCAACTGTTCCAAACCGCGCCGTAATAATAATCCTTCACCTGATTTTCGGACAAGTATTCGGTATTAAACGCCTTGTACGCCAGAAATGCTTCCGAATCGTAATCAAAGCGCCGTTCATTTATAAAATGGTTCTTCAGAGAAACAAACAAAGAATAATCCGTAAGCCACGCGCTGTTCTCCTTGCAGAACCTGCTAAACGCAGTCCTCTGCTTTGAGGTAGCTTTTTCCTTAAACCCGGCGAATGCCTTTTCGTAAAGGGTGTTTTTGTAGTTGATAACAGCTCCGTAATCGACCTTATGTAAATCAAATTGCGGTATGTTTTCCAAGTCGGCCTGCTCCAGATAACCTTCCTTATATAATAGCTCTGGACTGATAAGAAGCTGATTGCCTGCGAACGTGGAGAAGCTTTGATACGGCGAATCACCGAAGCTCGTCGGGCCAAGCGGCAGCACCTGCCATAGCGAAAGCTTACAGGCGGCCAAAAAATCAATAAAATCATAAGCGCCGTCGCCTAAATCGCCAATACCATATGGAGACGGAAAAGACGTTGGATGAACGAGAATACCTGTATTGCGTGACATATGAATTGCCTCCCTTTATCATTTGATAGGTAAAAAATCTTAAAAATATTCTTAGCTTATTATATATTAGTTTCGGAAAAAATAAAAACAAAAATTCATAATAAGTTGAAAAATTTATTCGAACATGCATTCGATAACATATTTTTTCTTACGTGCCAACTTAACTACAGTATTTAAAATTTAATTTTGCTAAAGCTATATCAGCAAGCGAACGCAAAATTGCTTGCCGAAACTGCAACGTAAAGCAGACATATTTCATAGTCGGCCGGCTATGTTCTTTCAAATATAATTGGGGATAATCAGGGGAGGATAATATGATAAAGTCAAAGGCAGCGAAAAGTTTAGTTTTAGCATCAGCGGTAGCGGGTTTGGTAGCCGTAACGGGGTGCGCCTCGAATGTGCCTTCTAATAATCATGGCAACAGAACGGGCGAACGGATAACAAACAGTATTTATCATAACAGAGCAGCAAATATGCCGACGAACACCGTAACAGACAGAAACGGCACAACGACCTATACTACAGACGGTAGCGGGTATAACTACGACGGCTACGGTCGCCACGCGAACCGCATGGGCACTTACGCGAACGACGCCTACGGCAGATACGACAACAGCGGATATTCTTATAACGGACGCAGCCACAGAAACACGAACGTAACCGGCAGCGCAATAGCCAACAGTGCTTACAACAATAATATGAACGGTTATGTGGATAATTATGCAGCTGACGGCTACAATTACGGCTCAAACATGCGTAATGGGTACACCGTTAACAACAACGACAGAATAGGCAACATGGCGACAAGAGCTACTGGCAGGGGCAGTATCTTCAGCAACGGCATGGCTCAGTCGATTCAAAACAACGCCAGGAATGTAATGAACACTGCTACACCGTCGGTTAGCCCGGCACCTTCGGTAAGCCCGGCAACATCAACTACGGCAGCTCCGACAGTAAGTCCGGCAACATCGATGGCACCTTCGGTAAGCTCGGCACCTTCGGCTAGCCCGGCAACATCTATGGCACCTTCAGCAAGCCCGGCGGCTAACAAAAACACCACAGCCGCTAAAAACACTAATAAAGGTAGTAAAGGTGTAGTAGGCAGGACAACTGCTTCTATAAGAAACAAAGCGAGTAACGTAACGAGAAATACGATGTTTGGCAAAAGGCTTAATAACTCCGCTGCAACGGTAACAGGTAACAGCGCAGCGAAGAACACAGCTAAAACGAACAAGAACACAACCACAGCACGTAATACGGGAAAAAGAACAGCCGGTACTACTAACGTAGCGAACGGCACTACAGGCACTACAGTTGGCAGCACAGCTACGGCTAACACGATAGCCAACACAACTACAACGAACAACACAGCCAGCAGCGGCACAATATCAGCCGGTACAGGCAATGATGTAACGAACTCGGGAACAATGGCACCGGGATATGCAACTAACAACAACGGCGCAGGCGCAACGGGCTACAGAACAAACAACAACACTGGCTCGCTCACAGCCGGTATCACTACCAGCATGAACAATGCTGGCACTAACACAACAGGTACGACTTTAACAGGCAATACGAACGGCAGAATGGGAACAACAGGCGCAACAGGGATTAACGGAATGTTTGGAAATACAACGGGAACAAACAGCATGTTCGGCAACGGATACAACAACAGATTCAATAACGTAAACGGTATGTTAAACAACAACGTAGGCGGCATGACGACTGCTGCCAACAACTATTTTGGCAACAATAATTTAGGCATAAGCAATAACGGAAGAACAACGACAGCTAACAACTACTACAACGGAACCTCCAGCAATATCAGCGGAATACCGACGACTTCCAGCAACTATAGCGGCACAAACAATAACGGGTATAACGGTATGAATACTGGTTCTACCTATGGCAACAATAACTACACCGGAACTAACTACGGTGGATACGGCACTTACGGTTACGGAACTTCCGGTTACAGCACTATGAATAACAACAACTACGGCGGCTACAGCAACTACACCGGTTCTACTTCTACAGACAGTATTTTAAACAACACCGCCGGTGGCATGACTAACGCGAACAATCAGACGTATAACAACTATGATTACGCAAGCAGAGTAACACCGTCTAACAACACGCTGAACAATACGGGGCTCACGAATAATTTAACGAACTCGTATATGAACAGAGTTACAGGAATGTAAATGAATATAATACAGAACTAACACAAAAAACGGGTGTATTATATACACCCGTTTTTTTATCGGTATTGACAGCGAATGTGTATTAGTCATATAATACACACAAGGCGGTGATGCTGTGTCTGAATGGGATTTTTCTGCGCTTAAGCTGAATAAAATCGATCCGGTGTATGTACAGCTTATAATACACGTAAAAAAATGCATACTATCCGGTGCGCTCGGCGACGGCGACCGTTTGCCGTCGCGACGCGATACGGCCGGTACTCTCTGCATTAACCCGAACACCGTCCAAAAAGCGTATAAGCTCATGGAGGAGCAAGGTTTTCTCGTAACAGACGGCAACACGGGCAGCGTTATTAAGCTGAACGACAAAGCTGTGCGCGCGATACAAGACGAGCTTACGAATGATATGTTCGCGTCATTTTTAAGGGAATGCAAAGATTTAAACATGAGCTTTAAGCAGGTTATTGACTTGCTTAGCAACTTATGGGAAAAAGACTAAACGAAACGGAGTGGTTCAAATGACATTTCTTAAGCTGGTGCGGTTTGAGCTTGAACGGCGGCTTACGCTTGTGCTGATACTTGCCGACGCCGCATTCGCCGCGCCTACGGCTGCGGTTTACGGATACATAAAAACCGGCGGCGTTATTAACCGGTATGTCAAATTCGAGGACGCGTTCACAGGAGGCGGCGGGCCGATCTATTTTTATGTGCTGCTAGCTATTCTCGTTTTCATTATCATTCGAGCGGTCTATGCCGATTTCGTCGATTCCAAAAGCATTTACACGCTTCTATCGCTGCCGGTTAAACGACAAAATTTATTTTTTGCTAAGCTGCTCGCGTTTTACGCGTGGTTAGTCATGCTGCTGGCGGCAACTTACTCCGGAACTATTTTTAGCTACTCCGTTTTTCGGATGATAGTAAACTCCGCCCTCTCGTATACGCCCGGCGGCTATAGCTTCCGCAACGGATTTTTGCTTGCGCTCATTCGGCTTCCGTTTTTCAAGCTTGTTATGCCGATTAGCCCGCAGGGCTGCCTGTTGTCCGTTACGCTTGCCGTCACTCTCGTCTGCTCGGTGTTTTTCCTCGCTCTGTGCGAACGCGCGCGCGACAGACTTTTTATTCCGTATATTATCGCTTACGGCTACTCCGCCGTCGTTGTCACGTCCGGTATTCTTAACCAAAACCAGTACAACACTGCATTTTTCATTTTCGCAGCCGGTCACGCAGCTCTAAGCGTTTTAGCAATATGTTACGGCTTGCGTCTCGTCAAGCGAGCATACATCGTATGATTTTTTGGGAGGAGAATTGCCTATGAAAAGCCTTATATGTACCGCAGCGGCGGTTTTTGTGCTTGCCGCTTCCGTTTTTTACATCAACAGCCTAAAAAGCGAGTATACGTTCGAGCTTGTCACGAAATCCGGCGACAAGTCGGCGCTTAACGGTTTAGAAATCGAAGGGCGGTTACAGGATACGTCACACGCGACTACGTTTAAGATTGCCGACGGCAAGCTGAAAAAGCGGTTAGTCATATACAATAGTCCTTCGGACGCGGTCTATCGCTACGCATCGACTTTTGATAGTATTTACGAAGGCAACAGGTTACGGTTAAGGTGGGGAGTGGAGTACGTTGTGCCTAATAATGAGGAGCTTTATACAACCGTTCGAGAAGTAAAGCCATACGAAAACCCATACCAACCCCCATACGCCAATAACTACCGCGGCGAGAAACCCGACAGTTTTGAATCCTACGAGGAAACCGTCCGCATGACAACAATGTACCCCGAAGTCAAAATTTCGATAACCGAATACGAAAATAATTACATCACACGCGGAAATTTTGAACAGAGAAGCAGTATGACAATTAATATCGAAAAACCTATGGTTTTCGAGAGTAAAAGCGTCCATTATATTCCTATCGGTCAGTCGAATTGGCCGGTTAACAAAAGCGGCGTTTCGTCGTTTGGCTCATCGTACAGCATTTCCCATGCTAACATGATATCCGGTTCACGGCTTCCAATCACTGGTAACGCTGCTGTGGCCTATATCGGTGACGAAATATTCTTCACGTATCCGTCACTTAATAATTTCTCTGGTATGAACGGTATTTACAAGATTGATAAATTCGGCGGGTGGTCTGAACCCGGCAGCGCTTCGCTCATCGCGCCGCTTGACGTACGCGACGGGGCGATTTGCGTAATCGGACTGCACGCCGTCGGCGAAAACCTTATTCTTACGTCGCTTGACGATAAAGTATTTACACTACGAGCATACAGTCGCACCGGCGAGCTACTCTCGACGCTATCCGCGCCGGAGTTTTATACCGAGACGGGCCCGAAAATACAGTATGTATTTTCACCTGAAACAGGTACTTATGTCTCGTCATTGAGTACCGAATTACGTCTTCCGTACTACACGCCTTTCATAAGCGGTGACAGCATCAGCTTGCTGATGTCTATACCCGAGCAGTATAAAACGTTAATCACAATACTTAGCGTACGCGTAGGCGGTTCGGAAGGATTATCCGTAATCGGCTTGCTGAGCGAGTACCCGTCAGACTACGCTTACGTACCCAACGAAGGAACAAATCCTGATTTTCACAGCATAGCAGGAGTCGGCGACAAAATCGCCGTCGTCGTAAGCCACAACAGTAACAACCGTACCGGTACTGATTATGTACTGGTTTTCGGCGGTGCAGGCGGAGCGAGTCAGACGAAAACCGCCGAGCTGCTGTACTGCGGCGAGCTGCGAAACAACCGCAACGACGACGTAAACGCTTTGGAAATGAAAAGACAAAGTCTTTACGGCGGAGGCTATTTATCTGATGCTATACGGTATCTGTCAGATATAACGATAAAAGGAGGCGGCGGGCATTGATCGAGGTAAAGTATGTAAGAAAGCATTATCGCGGCGGCGGTACCGTCATCAGGGATTTGTCGCTGAAAATAGAGGAAGGGCAGGTCGTGGGGATTTTCGGGGCGAACGGCGCGGGCAAAAGCACACTGCTGCGCTGTATGATGGGGCTGACACACTACACGGGCGAAGTGCTTATAGACGGGCAGCCCGTCCGCGACAGCTACCCAAAGATTGCGTTCATCTCCGACGGCGGCAGCTACTTCCCCGACTTAACGCCGCAGGAATACGGACGGTTCCTATCCGATTTCGTCCCTGCGTTCGATATCGTGCGCTATAATAAGCTGCTCGAGTTTTTTGAACTGTTCGGCAGTCACAAAATCAAAACCTTCTCGAAAGGGCAGAAGTCCAAGCTTGAGGTAGCCGCCGGATTCTCGCGCGGCGCGAAGTATATCCTAATGGACGAACCGTTCTCGGGTAACGACCTTTTCACGCGTCGCGATTTCATGAAGCTTATGGTGTCGACGCTCGGAGACGACGAGACGATTGTTATTACGACGCACCTGATCGACGAGATAGAACAGTTTATCGACCGCGCTATAGTCCTGCGCTTCGGCGATATCGTAGCCGACTGCACACAGGATGACTTGGCGGCCTCCGGCAAAACTCTGGCAGGGCTGATGATGGAGGTTGCAAGGCTTTCGTATTAGAACTACCGCGCTGAACGCATGAGCGGCGCGACAAAATATTTGAGGGAGGATATTTATGTTTAAGGGATTGGGACACGCGGCTTTTTGGGTAACGGATGTTGAGCGTAGCTTGGATTTTTACTGCAACAAAATCGGGTTGAAGAAGCACTTCACCCTGTACCACGACGACGGGAGCCTTTGGCTTACGTACATAAGGGTAGCCCACGGTGAGTACATCGAGATTTTCCCGAGGGACACCGTCAATCAGTACGCCGACATGAGTTACAAGCACATCAGCATCACAGTCGAAAACGCTCAGGAAGCGTACGAGACAATCAAAGCCCGCGGAGTCCAGCTTACCGAGCCGAAAAAAGGCAAGTGCGGCTCCATACAGTTCTGGGCGACGGATCCGGACGGTAACAGGATCGAGTTCATGGAGCTATGCCCGGATGGAATGCAAATGATGCACGAAAAGCAATACGAATAAAAAGCACGAATAAACGCCAAAAGGCTACCGACTTCACGCCGGTAGCCTTTTTTATATAAATCAATCTGTGTTTTTTTACGGCATTTTGTAAATTTCCAAAAACTATTCTGCTTTTAATGTATTCCGAAATGATTAAAGAGGTCAAATATGGACACAACAAGGATTTGGATGACTTGGGGCAAATAAATCTGGCATTAGTATTAGGCGAGGAATCCATGCTGCCCGTGTGCTACCGTAAACTTACTGGCAACATTCATGACGTATCAACCGTAAAGAAAATCTTGACTGTCATGGAGTATCACCCATTACGATTAGTAAGAGACATGAAAAAAGACACCTCAAAAATTTATATCAATATTTATTGGGGTAAAACTGACTATAAGTTTATTACAAGAAAAAGCTTTAAACCCTGATTACCCTCGTGTATAATCATAATAGAAAAGGGGCGGATATATGGATACCATACATAAACTGAAGGACAACGCATATAAAATGATTTTCCGCGAACCAGAAATGTTTTTGGAGTTCCTTAACAGTTTTGTACCTATAGACATTTTAAAGCATATAAAACCATCTGATATTGAAGATATAACCGAGCGGTTTTTACCGCTTTTCTCTGATAACAGAGATTCTGACACTGTAAAGAGGATTAGATTATCAGATAATGAGCCGCTATTTGTAATTGGGATAGTTGAACACGAAAGTGAAGTCAATTACACGTCAAGCTTTAAGATGCTCCAATATATTACTTATGTGCTGTCGGATTATGTTAAGGAGAATGATAAAAAATATTATGATGAGCTTAAAATGGGAAAAACTGACCTGAAGCTGAGCAATTCCAAAGATTTTAAGCTGCCACCTGTTTTGCCTGTTGTGTTCTATGACGGTAGTACAAAATGGACTAGCGGTTTAAACTTTGTTGACCGAACAGAGTTTTCAGATATATTCTATAAATATATTCCAAAATTTGAATACGAGCTTGTAGACTTAAATCAATACAGTCACTACGATTTAGTAAACTTCGGGAATTTGTTATCTTTGGTTTTAATTGTAGATAAGGTACGCAAAGCAGAAGATTTGGAATTACTGGCCACCTTACCCACTGATTATTTGGATAAACTAAAGCTAAATGTACCCGAGCACTTACTTAAACTTTTAGCGGATTGTATGAAGCTGTTTCTAATCAAGGCTGATGTTGAAGAAGAAAAAATTGATGTAATAACGGAGAAATTGTATCAGAGGAGGTTTGTTGATATGTTTGATGTTCAGTTTTCGTTTAAAGAGATTCGCAAAGAGGCAAT
>CAZJLW010000031.1:20522-22858 GCA_964546895.1 uncultured Eubacteriales bacterium
GGAAGGAAGGCTGGATGCCACTATTGAGATAGCTAAAAAGCTTTTGCAGAAGGGGCTATCTGCTAAGGATGTCTCCGAAAGTACAGGATTGGACGAAGGAATTATCAAGCGGCTGGAATTAAGCATTGATGAAAAGATTGCTATGTCCTGACATGTGTAAAATAATGTTATATCAGTTCTTTCCCTTATTTCCAACTATTTTGACACAAAAAAACAAGCATCTTTTCGATGCTTGTTTTTTTGTATTTTGGGGTTATACCCAAACTTGAGAAAGAACCATTTTTCAATCGAATGAGTACCGCCTTATTTCATCTTTATTATTTGGGAAATGATGCTCCCGCTTCTTCAAGCAGTATCCGCTTTAACACATGAATCCTATCAGGCGGCGTATCATAACTGACAACCCCGCACCCAAAAATCAACTTCTCATAATCCCCGCAGTCCCGGAGTATTGTCCGCACGGACTCGCGCAGCTCGTCGTCGTTGCCGTTACAAACCAGCGCAGAATCCACATTAGCCCGTAACCAAATATTATTCTCACTGCAAACCCGCTTAAACAACGCCCTATCGCAAACCCAATCCGCAATAATCAGCGAGCTGCCCGTTCGCGCAAGCTCCCCGGCAATACCGCCCGTATTCCCGCCGCACACCAGCGAAATCGAACCTATCCCACTGCTTTTCAAGCGAGAAATCAAATTTCTCTGGTACTTAAAAACATGCGTACGATAAATTTCGTGCGAACACAGCGGTGGCGAAATCCAGCTGTCGTTAATAGAAATCCCGACGCCTGTTTCAGCCAGCGCGCAAGCATACCGATACGCAACATCGCAAGCGAACCCCATCAGCTTCTCAGCCGTCTCGGGCTGCTCAATAATATCATAAATAAAATCCTCAAAGCCCCTCAAAATCGCCGCCAGCGTAAACGGCCCAGTAACCGTACCGTTAACAGCTACCGCGACCGGCACGTTCTCCCTGATTTTTTTGCATGACTCCAAAAACAGCGGCATTCTTCCGTCGCGACAAGGTTCGGGCAACAGCAACTCCCCCGCCGCCGAAATATCGCTAAGCAGCACCCCGTCGATTGAAGGTATCGAGTTATCCCCATGCTTTACAAGCTTGCACCCCAAAGCTTCGGCTTCTACATTATAAATATCAATACCGACACTAATATTATCGCACCGATACGTCTCATACGCGCACAAATGTGCTTCAGTCATAAGCGAAGCCGAACTCGCGACCTCCGACGGGGTCTTCCCAATAAGCGCCGCCGCATGTTCATAAATCGTCGGAGCAAACTTAATGTTCATATCTTCCTCCCAAGCGATCAACCGCAACCGCGGCTACCGTTCCTTTGTGCATCGTGAAATATTTAACAGAATCCCGACAAGCCCCATCGTAACAATAAGCGACGTACCGCCCGCACTGATAAACGGCATCGGCACGCCCGTGTTCGGGATTGAGTTCGTAACAACCGCCACATTAATAATTACTTGGCTGGCTATCAATATAACAACGCCCGTCGCAACAAGCGAGCTAAACGTATCCGGCGCATTAAGCGCGACGCGGATTCCGCGGTAAATCAGAATACCGAACAGCAACAACACAAGCGACGCACCGACGAAGCCCAGCTCCTCGCATATAATCGAAAAAATAATATCGTTATGTGCCTCGGGGATAAAGCTTTTCTGGCGGCTCTGACCGATACCAAGCCCGAACATGCCGCCGGAAGCTATCGCATAAAGCGATTGAATTGTTTGATAACCGGATTTCTCGGGGTCCTTAAATGGATCGAGCCACGCCTGAAAGCGACCGGAGCGGAAATTCCCCTTCGACAGCGCCAAATACGCCACGAGACCGCTGACCGCACCCGCACCGGGCAACACAAAGCGCCATATGTAAGGGCTGGCACAAAAAATCATGCCGAAGCCGATAACCGAAACGATAATAGCCGTACTAAGATTGCCCAGAAACACGAAAAAGGCCGATATCCCGACAATCGCGCTGCAAACGAAGAAGCCGAACCAGCTTTTCAGCAGTGTTTTATTAGATGAGATAACAAGCGAAATCATGAGTATAACGCCCACCTTGGCGATCTCGGACGGCTGGAACTGACCGAAGCCCGGTATATAAATGAAGCGCTTCGCGCCATTCGTAACCGTGCCGAACAGCCAAACGAACACAAGCATACCGTTCGCGGCGACGTAAATGGGAAACGCAAGCCGTTTCAGATAGCTGTAGTTCATGTACGACATGATAATCATCGCGCAGAAGCCCACGATGCCGAACAGCAGCTGCTTCTTAAGGAAGAAAAACATGTCGTAGTTAAATTCCTTACG
>CAZJLW010000031.1:22958-25595 GCA_964546895.1 uncultured Eubacteriales bacterium
TTACGAATTCCTTAAACAATCTGCCGCGCTGCTCGAAGTTGTCGAACATATCCCAGCTCGCGCAGGCCGGTGACAACAGCACACAATCCCCCGGCTCGGCCTTGCCGTACGCCGTACTTACGGCGTCCTTTAGCGTGTTGACGCGCTCATAATCCGTAAAACCGTACGCCTTGCACGTATCGATTACTTTGTCGGCCACCTGCCCAAGCACGATAAAATGCTTAACCTTCGTACCGAACGACTTAATCCAATCGCCGAAGTCGGAGTTCTTATCGTATCCTCCGCCGATTAAAACAATCGGCCGCTTCATCGCATCGATAGCCTTTATAGCGCAGTCGCAGTTCGTGGCTTTGGAATCGTTATAGAACTTTACGCCGCCGATTTCCGCGACAAACTCCTGACGATGCTCCAGCGCTTGAAAACTCAGCGCGGCTTCGCGTATTGCATACGCCGGTACACCGTAGCACAGCGCTATCGCCGTAGCCGCCAACGCGTTTTCTATACTATGATTACCCAAAATATTCATATCGTCAACACGGAACAGCCGTTCGTCCAGCCCAAAGCACGTCGCCTTTACGTAGCCGTCGTCCAAAAAAACGCCGCCCTCTAAGCGTTCCAGTCTGCTGAAATACACAACCTTACAACGCGCGCGGTCTTTCATCGCGCGGCAGCTCGCGTCGTCGTAGTTCAGTACGAGAAAATCGCCCGAATCCGCGTTTTCGAATATCCGTTCCTTTGCCGTAGTGTAATTCTCCATCGTCTTGTGCCGGTCGAGATGATCCGGCGTCACGTTAAGCACCGCGCTGACCTTCGGCTTGAAGCCGTGTATCGTCTCCAGCTGAAAGCTGCTTATCTCCGCGACCGCGACGTCGTTTTCCGTAAGCTGCGCCACCTTGTCCGTAAACGGCACGCCGATATTGCCTACGACCTCCGTGTTCGGGTATACGATTTTGAACATCTCGCCCACGAGCGACGTCGTCGTCGTCTTGCCGTTCGTGCCGGTTATCGCGACTATCGGCGCTTTGCAGAACGCGTACGCAAGCTCGATCTCACCCCACACCGGAACACCGTGCGCTCGCGCCGCTTCCAGAAACGGCAGGTTATACGGCATTCCCGGGCTGATTACGATCAAGTCCTGCTTCAGCGCTTCGTCGTCGGGATTGCGCCCAAAAATCGTCTTCAGCTTCAAGCTGTCCAACGCCGCCAGTTCGTCTTTCAGCTTTTCCTCGGGCTTCAAGTCCGAAACGGTGACATGCGCCCCAACCTTATGCAACAGCATAGCCGCCGAAACGCCGCTTCTCGCCATGCCGCACACCAATACATTTTTACCGTAAAAATCCATACAGTACCTTACCTTCCTACAGCATAAACTGCGCCGCCAAATAACCAATCAGGCAGAACACAGCCGTAATAATATAAAACAACGCAACAATTTTAGTCTCCGCCCAGCCCGACAGCTCGAAGCTGTGATGAATGGGCGCCATTTTAAAGAACCGCTTGCCGGTGGTTTTAAACCAGCCTACCTGAATCATCGTCGACAGCGATTCGATCAGGTAAATAACGCCGACGATTACGATAAACAGCGGCATTTTTAGTATAAGCGCGACGGACGCTACAAAACCGCCGAGCGCGAGCGAACCCGTGTCGCCCATAAAAACCTTCGCAGGGTGCGCGTTGAACAGCAGAAAGCCCAAGAGGCTTCCTGCGGCCGCGCCAAGCATAGGCACTGTGTCGCTGCCCGCTACCCACGCCGCGAACAGAAAAAACGTCGTAACAAGCGCCGTAACTCCGGCGGCAAGTCCGTCAAGGCCGTCGGTTAGGTTGACGCCGTTAACCGTGCCTAGCATTACGATGTAAACAAACGGGATATACAAATAGCCAAGGTTAAGCTTGTAGTTTTTAAGAAACGGAATGATAATCTCCGTCGGCCCAAGCGTGTTGAAGTAGTTCTGATGGCTGCCGAGCAGATATAGCAAAAAAATCGTTGTAACGATGAACTGTCCGATGAGCTTCTGATACGCCCGCAGTCCGAGCGAGCGCTTCCTCGTTATTTTTATGTAGTCATCCAGAAAACCGATCGTACCGAAGCATATCGTTACGAAAATAACCATAAGCCCCTCGCGGTTGCCGTTTAAGAAAATCAACGAGCCGATAATGAAACTCAGCACAATCATTATGCCGCCCATCGTCGGCGTACCCTGCTTTTTGATGTGTTCCTTGGGGCCGTCGTCCCTTATGTACTGACCGAACTTTAGCTTGGTCAGATACGGTATCAGCAACGGGCAAATTACCACGCTTGCCGCGAAGGCGATTAGCGCCGCGTAAACACCCGTATTAAGCGTATATCCCATCATTTTCACCCCGTCGTTGTTATGATTTTCGTGATAATCGTTTCAAACGCCATACCCCTGGACGCCTTGACAAGCACCGTCGGCTTGTCGGCAAGCAGCCCGTCAAGCTCCGCGAACAACTCCTGCATATTTTCAAAATAATACGCCGCGCCGCGCCCAGTCTTTAGCGCACCCTCGTAAATAAACTTCGCAAGCTTGCCTACACAAATAATCTTATCGATATTTTTCTGCGCCGCGTACTCACCTACCTCATAATGCTTCTGCTCGCCGTAGCTTCCCAGCTCCA
>CAZJLW010000031.1:25695-26816 GCA_964546895.1 uncultured Eubacteriales bacterium
CGTCCATTTTGAACATCGTCTGGGGTAATCCGATTTCGTTGTTGAGGTTGCCTTCGGTTTTTAGTACGTTGTATTTTTGTGAGAGTACGGAGGCTATCATGTCCTTGGTTGTGGTTTTTCCGGCGCTGCCGGTTATGGCTACGATACGCGCGTTCAGCAGTCCGCCGTATGCTTCTGCGAGATCGCGAAGCGCAGCGCGTGTTGATGCGACTTTGATAATCGATTTGCACTTGCTCATGCTCGCGTTATCGCGCTCAGTCAGCGCGCATACCGCGCCTTTCTCAAACGCCATATCGATGAAATCGTGTCCGTCGTAGCGCTCACCCGCAATCGGAATGAACAGCTTCCCAGTTAATTCATCGCGGCTGTCGGTCGAGACGCCGCATATCGTTTTTGAAAGCGCGTCAGCGGCGCTTCCGTCGCCTACCAGCGCCCCGTTCACATAGCGCACAATGTCCGCTATCGTCATCTCTAGCATTCCAAAGCCTCCCGCGCCACTACCATATCATCGAACGAATCCGTTCTATCGGCGAATATCTGGTATGTTTCATGTCCCTTGCCTGCGATTATAACGGCGTCCCCGGCATTCGCCTGACCGATGCCCTCAAAAATCGCCTTGCGCCTGTCAGTAATTTTGCAATACGGACTACCCGTATCTTTAATTCCGGCTTCAATTTCTTCGATTATCGCTTCGGGCTGCTCTGAACGCGGGTTGTCCGTCGTTATTATAGTATAGTCGGACAGCTCGCCCGATATTTTTCCCATGACGGGGCGCTTCGTCCTGTCCCTGTCGCCGCCACAGCCGAAAACCGTAATGACGCGCCCGGCTGTAAAACCCCTGACCGCCGAGATGATATTCGCCAGCGAATCAGGAGTGTGCGCGTAGTCGACGATAACGGTGAAGCCCTTGTCGTTTTTGACGTCGTTAAACCGCCCCGGCACACCCGTTATAGCGGCAATCCCTCGCCTGATATCCTCTACGGGTATGCTAAGCGCCAGCGCCGCACCGATTACGCCAAGCATGTTGTAAACGTTGAACCGCCCTTTAAGCGGCGCGAAAAAATCCACGTCCTCGCCGTTTATATTAACGCTGTATGACGTACCCTCCGGTGAATACGCGA
>CAZJLW010000032.1:0-3917 GCA_964546895.1 uncultured Eubacteriales bacterium
TTATCAACGGTAAGCTCACGTAATGTTTCCCAAACGCAATGAAACATAAGGTTATATAAATCTATTTGATAAGAGTATATGACGGGGTAAACATCAATTTTGACGGCAGTTAGTTTTTGCGCTAGACTTCGATGGCTACCACTGCGATAGCAGCTTAGTGCTATGAGCATTTTAGAAAGCAGGTGAGTACATTGAACAAACTTAAAATTTATCTTGATAACTGTTGTTTTAATCGTCCATACGATGACCAAACTCAAATGAAAATAAAACTCGAAACAGAAGCTAAAATATTTTTACAAAAGTCTGTTTTAGATGGAAATATGGAGCTTATATGGTCATATTTGCTTGATTTTGAAAATTATAAAAATCCATATTTGGATAAGAAGAATGCGATACATGAATGGAGGTATTTAGCATGTAAAATAATATATGAAAATGAAGATATAATTAAAGAAGCTGAACAAATTATTAAAACAGGCTTAAAAGTATACGATTCTTTACACATTGCTGCCGCTATTCATGCGAAAGCTGACTACTTTTTTTCAACCGATAAAAGAATATTGAAATATAAATCAGATAAAATTATTATTATGAATCCGATAGATTATATAAAGGAGTTGAGTTAATATTACAGATACTATTATACGTGACGTGGGAATGAAATGCTTACTTGAAAAGCTTGGTAAAGTCGATGCCGAGAGGTTTGTTTCTCTTTTAAGCAGAGAACCATTTGACTACACAAAGTGGCGCGAAAATTTATTTGAGAATGTGAATGTTAGAGAGATTAGTAGAGAAGCAAATGAATATTCAAAGTCATTGCAAAACTAAAGATTATAAGCATAATCTTTAGTTTTTTTATTGAGTAATACTTTTCTCCGTGTATTGCTCATGCAATAACGCATTCATTTCACAGCTTTCGTCATAACCGGTTTTTCATCGCACTGGCGCGCAAACACATATTCACTGATAAGCTCAAGCTGCCACGGCTCAATCGCCAAAAACTCGCAGCCATAACGGTATCCGCCGCTTTCGCAAACCGACACGCTCATGACGGCGCAGCGCAGCATAAACTGGTCGTTAAGTATAGAGAATTCTACTTGAATCTCGTCGCCTTTTGCCAGTTCTACATCTGTCTCTACCAGCAGCCCGCCAACACTTATGTCGGCCACGTTTATATAAATGGCTCGTCCATTTGATATGAATGTGGCCTTTACTTCTGTGGGGACGCGTACGTATTTGCGCTCGACGGTTGAGTTTACGCGCTTTGCGTGAAATAGTCGCAGTGTGCCGCCGCCCGTGCCACCGTCAGCATCGACGCCCACGTCAAGTACCCGCGCAATTATAACCTGCGCGCCGCTCTCCGCATTAACTACCAGCTTAACAATATCGTTCGGCTCAACCATCGCGCCGACATACCCATCCACAACAAGCGTCCGCCCGTCCGCCCCGGCAACAACCCCCGCTCCAAGCAACGCCCCATCCATCGCCATGACCTCACAACCCCACCCTGCAAGCGATTCATCATCCAAGGATTCCCTATCCCTGTAAAAAGTGAAGAACGACAAATCCTCCTTCGCCATATGCAGGTTAAGCCAATCCCTCACGAAATCAAGCACAGTCAGCATCGGCTGGTCGACCGCGCCACTGAGCAGACGGTTGCGCATTTCGGCAAGCTCGTCTTTTAACTCGGCGTGAATGTTCGTGTGGTGTTGGGCGAGTGGGTAGTCGCAGTCGCGCATGAGCCGCTCCTCGTCGTCAAAATGTGTGGACGCATACTCCGCGAGCCTGTCAATAAAGCCGACTATCTCGTCGTTATCCGTATCCAAATCCGACTCAATCGCAAACGCATTAATCATCTCGAACATATTAAAATGCTGGGCGTCGATAAGCTCCTCGCCCGTTATGAAATCGTTCGACCACGAAAGAATGAACATATTACCGTCTCCTTCCAAAAATAACAGCCAATCCCAGCGCGGAGATATTCACGGCGACGATAGCCGCGCCCGTGGGCAGATTAAACAGAAACGAAATAATAATACCGACCGCGAAGCACGCGACGGACACGAGCCCGGCGGCAATGACGAGCGCCTTGAAGCTTCCGACAAGACGCCGCGCCGTAATGGACGGCAGAATAATCAGGCTTGATATAAGCAGCGTACCCATCATGCGCATACCGAGTACGACCGTGACGGATGTGAGGAACGCTATAATAAAGCGGTAAAGCGAGACGTTGATACCGATCGCTTTTGCGAACTGCTCGTCCAGCGTTATCAGAAACAGCCTGTTGTAGAACACGACGAACACGGCGATAACACAGACGGAGAGCAACACGCTGAAAACAACGTCGTAGTCGCTCATTGCCAGAATACTGCCGAACATGTAGTTGTAGACGTCGACGTTAAAGCCCTTCGTCGCGGCGGTGACGATGACGCCAGTCGAGACGGCCAGCGTCGAAAACACGCCGATGGCGACGTCGCCGTTTACGTTTTTGCTTTGGCTTAAGTACATAATAAGAAACGACGACGCGATGACGACGGGCGCGGCGAAATACAGCGGCGGCAGCGAAAACGCGACCGCGACTGACAGCGCGCCGAAACCGACGTCGGACAGGCCGTGACCGATAAGCGAGTAGCGTTTCAGCACGAGTACGACGCCGAGCATTGACGCGCACAGCGAAACGAGTACGCCGACGACGAACGCCCGAATAATAAACGGATACGTAAACAAATGTAGCAAATCATATATCATGCCATCCATAGCGCGTTCACTCCAATACGGTAAATCTTGTGGCGAGGTTTTTGATAGCGGGTAGGTCGTGAGCCACGATGACTATCGTAATGCCGCCGTCCCTGTTCAGCTCGCCCGTGAGTTCATAAAACTCGGCGGTAATCGCCGCGTCAAGCCCCGCGCACGGCTCGTCGAGAATGAGCAGCTCCGGTCGCCGACATAGCGCCCGCGCCAGCAAGACGCGCTGCTGCTCGCCGCCGGATAGCTCGCCGATTCGTTTCGCGGCGAAGGCTGTAATGCCCAGCCGACTTATTGCGGCGTCGGCGGCATTGCGGTCGGCTTTGCCATAAAACAGCGAGCCGCCCGTAATCCCTTGCCGCCCCGCCAAAATAACTTCCCGCGCCGTGGCCGGGAAATCGGGCGGTATCGTGCGCACCTGCGGCATGTAGCCGATGCGCTCCTTGCCGACGGCCAAGTCGATGCTGCCGGACGTAACCGGCACCAGCCCCAAAATCGCCTTCAACAGCGTAGTCTTGCCCGCGCCGTTGCGCCCGGTTATGCAGAAGTATTCGCCTTTCGCGACGGTCAGGCTCAGGTTGCTTACGGCCGCCACGTTTCTGTATGAAATTGTCACGTTTTTAATATCAATTAATACCATTTTGTCCAATTCCCACTAATAAATTCTCCAAGTTGCCTCGCATCACGTCCACGTACGAAATCCCCGCCGCGAACTGATCCTTCGTCACGTTGTGCGCCGTACTAAACAGCAGAGCTTTCGCACCCGTCTGCCGCTCAAGCTGCCGCGCCAGCTTCGGCTCGGCCAGTTCCTCGTGATACACGCACGGTATTTTGTTTTCGTTGATGAAGTCGATAATCTGCGCGACGGTTCTGACACTCGGTTCCGTCAGCGTACTGCATGAATCGTACGCGGATTTGTAGTTCAGCCCGTACCGTTCTATAAAATATATATACGCAAACCGCCCCGCGAATACTATTGTGTCGCGGGTTTTGTTCTGCATCGCCGCGACGAACTGCGCGTCTAACTCGAGTAGCTCGTTTTTAAGCGTCGCCGCGTTTGCTGAAAAATATTCGGCGTGGGTCGGATATTTGGCGATTAGGGCGGCTGCGATGTTGTCTGCCATCGTTATTGCGTTTGAGATGTTTAGCCAGATGTGCGGGTCGGTGCCGTG
>CAZJLW010000032.1:4017-5710 GCA_964546895.1 uncultured Eubacteriales bacterium
AATCGTCGTCATGTGTTTCGTCCGTTGCTTCCGTTTTTATGCCATTCGACGCGTCGATTATTAGCAGCCCGTCGTTTCTTACGCCGTCGATAATACGCTGCGCCCACGGTTCCATTCCCTTGCCCGTGTAAATAAACACGCCGCTCTCGTAAATGGCTTGCGTGTCGCGCGGCGACGGGTCGTAACTGTGGCTCTCCGCGCCGGGTGGGAGTAGCATTCTCACTTCGGCTTTGTCGCCTGCTATTTTTTTTGCGAAGTCGTATTGCGGGAATAGCGAGGCTACGATTTTTATTTTTGGGTCGGCGGTTGAGACGCCGGTGGCGGGTGTGTCGCAGCCTACGGCTAGTAAGCTCATAAGTAATATGGCTACAAAAATCACCCAGTTTATTTTCAGGACTCTTAATTCTCTTGCTTTTTCTTCGGAGCTTTTTATAGCACGTCACCGTCCTTGCCGTTATCGCAATCCTTGCAATCTGCGCAGACACCATGAAAAACAGTTTTGCGCTCGTCTACTGAAAAGCTGTTTCGCGTGCAGGTATCCTTTATTGCGTTTTGAAGTAGTGGGCTTTCAAAATGCGTAACCTGCCCGCACGAATCGCAAACAAGATGATAATGCTCGCCGCAACCCGAACCGTCGTCCACATACTGATAACACGCACTCTGGTTTTCCGGTAGCGCGTATTTTTTAACAAGCCCTTGATTTTCGAGATAGCTCAGAAACCGGTAGACAGTCGCCTTACCGACGGTGGCGTTCTCGCGCTTCAAAAAGTCTACGATGTTGTCAGCCGTAATGTGCCGCTCGCGGTTTCGTTTAAGGCAGTCCAGAATCAGTTCCTTTTGCTTCGTGTTGCGAAATTTTTTTTCCATGCGTCCGTCAGCAACCTCTGAAAATTTTAGTTGAAACTTTTGATATTGAATTTCAGTCTCAATAATAAATGTATATGCGGCGGTTGTCAATAATATTAGAAAATGGTGGAATGGTTGAATCGAGTATTGACAAAGGCCATTACAGCGATAAATAAAAAACGGAGGCGTCGTAAAACTCAAATCGAGTTTGCGACGCCTCCGCTATTTTTACTTCTTCTCACTGCCTCAATAAACCCCACCGGATCAATTACCCTTCCGCCCTCATCATTAACACAAGCCGTCTCCCTCAACAACTCAACAATCTCCTCGTTCCCAAGCTCGGGATTCACCTGCCACCCCAGGGCAAGCACACCGGCGGCATATGGAATTGCCCAACTCAACCCCGCCCGTCCGTAATACGTATAGCTGCTCTTCCCTGCGATGTACTCCTCCGCAACCGTCCTCTGCGAGGCCGGAGCCAGAACATATCGCCTGTCGGTATAATCCTTCCCCGATTTCTCTGCCATGCCCGGATACCCGACACGGCATTTGGCGGGCGATTCGCGGTCATCGCTGGAATAATAAGCAGGGCCGACAAACCCGGTCGTAGCATCGTCCCTCGCGTCGATTACCAATATCCCGGCTTGCTGCGCCCGCTCGACGGCTTCGTTCCATTGCTGCCCGTTTTTGAACGGCGCGTAGTTGTCCTCAGTCGGATTGCCCGATAGGGACACCAGCCGTATCTTCTCGCCGTCCGGCAGCTTTTCGTTCACACCGATAATCCAATCCAGCGCGTCGGCGCAGTACGAGGCGTCCAGTTTCCACGACGGCGTGGCCGCAAAATATA
>CAZJLW010000032.1:5810-21731 GCA_964546895.1 uncultured Eubacteriales bacterium
ATAAAACAGCCGCGCATACAGCCCCCAATAATACCCTACCAAACCTCATAACAATCACCTTCCCGATTTACTCTCGCCATCCGGAGCGATGACAATCGTGTTCGCAATAGCTGCAATATCCATAGCAGCCATACGATACTCCGCTTCTGTAGTATCGTCATACTGCACATCCGAAGGATAAGCCAGTACGTACGAATATTTATCCGTAACAAGCAGAAGCTTGCGCGCTCCGGCGCCGTTCATGGCTTCCTCCGGCGTCAGAATGGCTTCGTTGCGTATAATCATGAACAGCACACCGATATCGTTTAGCTCCGCCGCTTTTTTTAACCTGAACAAGACGGCCATCTCCTCCTGTTCAGCCGTAAACTGCCCCTCCCAAGAACGCGGTAGCGTAACCGAAAATCCAAACTTGTCGCTTGTATAGTTAATCCCGACTGATTTATCGACTGTCAGCTTGAAAACATGCATCTTGCCGTCCTTAACCCCTGTCGAAAGCCCGTCCATAAACGAATGAATAATGCTATATTCGCACGGCAGCACCTCGTTGCCGTATTTATCCACAGCCCCGAGCTTACCGCTATCATCTCTCACAATAAAAACAGGATTAATACCCTTGGTCTGTCTGCCGAATGCGTTGTTTTCGCCCGTAAACGTCGTCCCCTCCGGACAGGTGTAAACAACCTCGCCTTTTTCGTCGATCAGTTGAGTGTTCGTTACGAAGCGTCCCGCAAAGTAGCCGAATTGCAATGCGTAAAGCGGAAAATCGGGTGTTACACGCCGGTTTCTTATATCAATGACAAAATCGTGGTCGTCCTTTTGTACTACGGCGAAGCCGCCGCTAAACGCATACGCACCGTCGTACTCCGGTTCAATGGCTATATCGCCTTTGTAGTCCGCGTAGCCGTGTTTGAGTTTCCCGTCCTTATCGGTAGTATAAAACGGCACAAGCCCGTCCCAAAAAAACGCGTGGCTGATGTCCTGCCCAAGATTAATCGTTACGCCGTCCTTCCATTTTGCTACTTGCTGCCCGCCATATTCATAAAGCCCGTCCTCGCTAAGCAGATACCCGTCGCTGAATCCGTGCAGGTCATATCTGCGGTCTAACGGTAAAACCGTTTTGCCGTGAATGTCCACATAGCATGTGGGCGGCATAATTTCGTTGGGTGCTAGGGAGGTTAAGCCGTTTTCGTTTAACCTTAGCGGCTGCAAAATGGATTCGCTGCTGATATGCTCACCCTCGTACATAAGCGGTCGTTCCGCGCCCGACTTATCGATAATATAATACTTGCCGTCCGTCCCTTGAACGAGCGCGTATTCACCCTCAAAACGAAACGCTTCATTATATTTAAAAGGGATCACAGTATTCCCGCCCAAATCCACATAACCATACTTACCTTCCGACTGCACCGGAATAAGCCCGCTGCCTATCATTGATTGATATGAGCCTTCATATTTTGTCTGTACAACCTCAACTGATAGGCCAGTCTTTTGCGTGTAGACAGCCGCTGGGTCGAGAGACGCCGCCGGGTTAACAGACGCCGCAGGATCAGAAGACGCTGTCGGATCAGAGGACCCCGCCGGATTAGAGGACCCCGCCGGTTTAAAAAACGACCTCTGAAAAAAAGACGACGCTATAAGCGCCGCCAGTATTATTACTAAAACACCGATTATTTTTTTCATTCCATTCACCTTTCTTTAATAAGAACTGACTAATTTCATTACCTTAAGTTTAAATATCCAGCCAACTAGAAGCCCTAAACCAATGACTTTAATGTAATAATTGCAGACTGCTGTTCCTTAAACTTAAATTCAACTTTATCGCCATTAGTATATGTTACCATAACCTCATAATAGCAAAATTTGCTGTCTCGCATATTCTCTGACGAACCCTGCACAGAAAGAAACTTACATGCTTCATCAATGTTTCGAAAGAAAGCAGATGAGCTGTACATTGTCGAGATACATATGCGCTCTATATTTCTTTCTAATGACAATTCTAATACTCGTCTGAATATTAATAACTGTTCGAGGTTTTCATCAATGAGTTTTGCTTTTATTAAATTTATCCGTGCATAATCAAGTCTATAAAACATATCTATACGCCGCTGTAGTTCATCTTCAGATGTTGATTCTTCCCAATATGTATCGATACCTTGCGACATAAATGCACTTTGAATCGCATCAAGCGAAAAATGAAGTAGATGAAATCCTTCTGATCTTAACTGAGCTAATGAGTTGTTTGTAAAGTCCCCGGCTAGAATTGCACCAAAGAAAGGGCAGCCGTTACGATATTTGCTAATTAATGGATTTATAGCAGCAGATATTTCTTGCGCTTTGTTTTTAGAGTGTTTTGTATATCTTCGCCAAGCGATTTCTATAAATGCTCTTGGATGACCAAATTGTTCATCTGAGCCATTAGACTCCATAACAATATCAAGTTTGTGAGTGTTGCCGTTTATATCTGTCCACCGAACTTCGCTTTGGTGGTTTCGTGCTGCCCTTGGATGTCTGTAGTCTAAGTATAAATTATGTTTTTGTGCAATCGGGAAAAAATACTCTATCATAGCATTTTCTAGCAAATCACCTATAATCTGACCAAAACGATGCGCTGGAGATTTTGCCATATAATTTACCCCTCGATCCAAAGTCTTCCTTCTTTCAAAGGAACAGTATGCTTTCTATTTTTCCATTTCGTATTACGGTCTCTAGTTTTTTCAAAATAGTAATTCTTAAAACCAGCTGAGATTGCTAATCTTCCCAGCCACTCATCAACCGGAACATAAATCCCATATGGTGCAGAATCCCCTATAACAAAGCATACAGTAGCTCCATCTTTGCAAACAGCACGAAGATTTGTCCATACTTTTGCAAGATCGAGGAAATATAAAGCTAACATAGTGTGGTAATTTTTTTTACCACCGTGAAGCTCCTTTTCTCCGTCCAGCGTTTTACAAACCTCATACAACTCATCACGTATTGTATTTAGCATTGGATCATTGATTATATCGTATGTAAATTTTTTTTCTCTGGAGACCATCTGTGAGCATGATCTGACCAGACCAGGACGCACTAATGATTGTAAATCGCCCCACCCATTTACCTTCCCAAGCACCGACATCTCCAGCCTAGTTGCATCGGCATAGTCATAGTTGTTGGCATACGGCGGGGACGTAACTACGATATCAATCGAGTCTTTTAATTCCACGCGCAACTCTCTTGCATCGTGTTTGAATAATTGAGCCATCGAACAAGCTTGTGAATTCTGATAAGTAATCATATCTAACTTCATTGTATCAATTTGTTTTTTATATGCTTCAAAGGCATCAGCTACCTTTAACTTTTTTTTGTTAGGAAGCACATATTGCCATGTTGCAGTACCAGCATGTGAGGCGCATCTTAGTATAGAGACGAAGGCAACCCAAGATAGCTGAAATGCATCGCTGCCATCGTGGTATTGTTCTAAAGTTTTTCTTAGTGAATCTATCTGCTTCAAATTTTTTTCGTCATAGCACTTTAATACAATTTCGGGATAGTCGTACGACTCATTAGCCTGCTGCCTTGCTTGCTTTAGAATTTCTTCTGAAATATGTGCAAACTCATCAACAGAAGTATTCCAAAGTAGCTTCGATTGCGCAATTTTCGAAACCAATGGATGTGATTCGTAACCGAATGATTGCACCCCAATATTGTCACATGCCAATAACGTCGTACCAGAACCCGCAAAGGGATCTAAAACCTTTATATCACGACTTCCTATATCGACTACATATTTTTTAACGACATCTTCGATCCATTTAGCAGAGAAACCTGCCGAATACCTATACCATTTATGTATAGGCAAAGACATGTTATCTGAAAATGTTGTACTACTAATTTCTGAATATTTATTTATCATTTTAATACCTACATCCCTTTATGCAAACTTGCAGCTGTTGCCGTGTTCCATTTAAACTACCCCACACAAATCCGCACAATTTCCTCATACTCCAACATCTCCGCCGCAGTAACAAGCCGCATCAGCTTCTCCTCCTGTTCGTCCGACAGCACCGTGTGCTTTAGCTTATCGATAGCGGTGTTAACCCCCTCCATGTCAAAGCTGTCTGCGCTTTCCTGAATGACATTAAACAGCACGGCGATTTCGTTAGGGGACAGCACCTTTTTCGGTGTGGCTGGTTTCGCGTCGCCCTCCGGCGGGTTAACGATCGGTTCAAGGCTGTCAACAAAACCCTTGTACATGCTAATGAGCGTGTCGAACATTACCCTGATAAACTGTATATCGCCCACCTTGCCTGCCATTTCGTGCGACTTCGCAAGCTCCGACAGCTTGGTATTTCCGGCGGTTGCGGCTACGGATTTCAGTGCGTGTACTTCTATGATGTAGTTTTTCCAATCCTCGGCTTCATATAACTGCCGCAGCAGCGGTATTTTACTCAGTCCGTTAACATAAACGGTATGCAGAAGCTCGTTGTCAGCGACCTTTTTACCGGCTGTGCCGGCGGCACCTTCCGCGCCGCCGGCCTTCACAACCAATCCCTCGGGTAAACAATTCAACAGCACGCCGGACAGCGCCTTCATCTCGAACGGCTTCACGAGATAATCCGTAAACCCGTTCTGCATATACATCTCGCGCACACCGCTAATAGCGTTAGCAGTCAGCGCGACAATAGGCGTGTCCTTATCCGTCTCGCGGATTTTCAGCGTGGCTTCCACGCCGTCTACAAAGGGCATCATGTGATCCATGAAGATTATGTCGTAGCGGTTCATTTTCAGCAGCTCAAAGCACTCCTGCGCGCTTGCGGCCGTTGTTACGGTGACACCGTACGGTTCCAGCATACCCGTAGCCACGAGCAAATTAACAGGATTATCATCAACAACAAGCACGCTTGCGTCCGGCGCGGAAAAATCAAGCTTAAGCGCCTCGTTTTCGTACACGACGCTGTAGTCTCTCATAGGTGCGGCGTCAACTACCGCCTGAGCAACCGAGAAGCTGAACGTCGAGCCTTTGCCGTACTCGCTTTCGACCCATATGCTGCCGTCCATAAGCTCAACTATTTTTTTGCAAATGGCAAGCCCAAGCCCACTGCCTTCGATTTCGCGGTTGCGCTTGGTGTCCACCTGCGTAAACGACGAGAACAGCTTGCCTAAGTCCCGCTGCCTAATGCCAAGCCCTGTGTCACTGACATGAAAATAAAGCGTGGCGCGGGATTTGTCGTCGCTGTATTTACACGCGGCTTTTAGCGTTATGCTGCCTTGCTTTGTGAATTTTACGGCGTTGTTAATCAGATTAATAATAACCTGCTTAATTCTGATTTCGTCACCCAAAAGCTCGTTAGGAAGCTCCGTACTGCAGTCCACTATGAACTGTATGGGCTTTTTGCCGATGCGTATCGCCGCGATGTTCGCCACATCATTAATAATAGACGACAGATGATACTTCGTTTCGATTAGCTCCATTTTTCCGGCTTCAATTTTTGAGAAATCCAGAATGTCGTTAATTATCTCAAGCAACGACTTGCTTGCGACTTTGATATTCAGGGCATTGGCTCTGACGCTGTCGCTGATGTTCTCGCGCAAAATAAACTCCGTCATGCCGGTTATCGCGTTCATGGGCGTGCGGATTTCGTGCGACATATTCGCCAAGAAATCCGACTTGGACTTATCCGCGCTTATAGCCTCCGAGCGCTTATCTTCTACGATTTTAAGCAGCGTGGCAGTGTTTGAGTTCTTAGCTTTGTTGATTCGCGTGAGCTTGTTGATTCTGGCGATTAAGGCGAGCAGCAGTATCTGCGCCATAAAAAAAGCCGCCATCGCCGGTGCCAGATGCTGTAGGTCTAAGTTCGGCATAAGCCTATCCAAAAATAAGTGATAAACAATTGCAGTTCCGATAAATAAATAAACAAACGCAAACATATTCAGCTTAAAATCAATATGCATTGTGCTCATGCATATTATTGCCAAAAGAAGCCCGTGCATTGAGTCAACCCGGCCTTCGTAAACCGAATAAGCAAAGCCTATCGTAACCATAACCGTTACCAAATAGTATTTCTGTAAGGTTTGATGTGAAAAACGACCGAATGTCAGGATAAATCCGATGAGTATATAAAGCGAGCTTGTCAGTGCCATAACAGGTGGATGCTTGAGCTTAATGCATGTCGCGATGTCCACCGCTGAAAATGCCGCCGATAAGAAGAAAATCAGCTTTCCCACGCCTGTTACCTTTTCATTCCGAACGCCTTGCATTATTTTGCACCTCCCGCATGTGGAACTACAAAATTTATCGCTTTGTGAATAACCTCTATATCAATATAGCCAAGATAAATCGTATCCCCGTCTATGTTGACAGGGATTTTTTCACCCGTCGGTCTGCTCATCCGCATTCGTTTGCATTTAAGAATTTTTACCTCCGGAGGCTCAAAGCTTTTTACTTTGTAAAGCAGCAAGTCAATTACGCCGTCATCGACGACAGCGTCCTTGCACGGATAATATTTACCCGCGTACGCGTTGTTGTTCATTACCATAATAGCCGAGAGCTTGCCGCTGTAATCCACGCCGTCGATGGTTACGGAATATCCGCGATATGCCGGGCGGAAAATGTTCTTCATCGCCACCAGAAATTCTGGAAGGCGACTGTGTATCTGCCCGGTCTTGCGAATAAAATTGTCTACCGTTTCGCTGCCGAAGCTCGTGTCGATTCCGCAGCCGATTGCGTTAAGCGCGTATAAGTTGCTACACTTGATTACGTCGATTTGCGTAGGCTCGCCGTATATCAGCGCTTCCATATCCGAGAATGATTTCTTGCTGGTATGAAACGCGCTTATCAAATCGTTAAGCGCGCCTATCGGATAAAAGGCGAACTCGGTATTACTAAAGCTCGCCACACCGTTAACCACCTCGTTAAGCGTCCCCATTCCCCCGCAGCAATAAAAACGTACGATGTCGTTACTAAAAAAATCACACATCTTGCCCGAGAGTTCCTTCGCATGATTTTTATATTCCGTAACGAACACAAAAAAATCTAGCTTTAGCTTAGTGCATATTTTATTTATATTGTTAATAATATCCTCAGACTTATCTATAAATGCGGCGTTAGGATTAACAATGAAAATATGCTTCATTCTTCCCCACCCGAACTGAATTTTTGCAAAGCATTCTTAAACTGATCGGCGCACTGAATAAACGCCTCGACTATATCCGGATCAAAAGCCACAGCCCTCCCCGCTATAATAATTTCCTGCGACTTATCGTGGCCGAACGGTTCCTTGTACGGGCGCTTGGACGTAAGTGCGTCGTACACGTCGGCTATCGCCATGATTCTTGCGCACAGCGGGATATTTATGCCGGAAAGGTTCTGCAAATAGCCGCTGCCGTCCCATTTTTCGTGGTGATAAAGCGCCATGTCCCGCGCTATGTATAAGAAGCTCTCCGTTATCGTCTGGTCAATCGCTTTTTGGAGCGTCTCGCCGCCGAGATATGTGTGCTGCTTCATAAACTCGAACTCGCTGTCCGTAAACCGCCCCGGCTTGCACAGTATTTCGTCCTTGATGCCGACCTTGCCGATGTCGTGCAGGGCGGCGGCACGCAGTAAGTCGCTTATGTACTGCTTATCCAGCTCGTCCTGATACATGCCTATCTCAAACATTTTTTCTGCAAGTATTTCGATGTACGTGCAGGTTCGTTTGATGTGGTCGCCGGTGTAACCGTCACGGCAACCTACAAGCTCCGCTATACTCACGGAAACCGCGTTTTGCAATTCCTCAACCATCTTGGCTTTTTCGGCGACCATACTCTCTAAATTCTTGCGGTAATCGCTCATGTCAAGATGCGTTTTTATTCGCGAGAGCATACTCTGCGCTACGAACGGCTTCTGGATAAAATCCACCGCTCCTAGCTCGAGCCCTTTTATTTCACTTTCGGCGTCGTAGTTGGCAGTCAAAAAAATCACGGGTATAGGTGGGTTCTCTTTGTCGGCGCGTAGCTGTCTCAATATTTCGAAGCCGTCGATGCCCGGCATGTTTACGTCCAATAATATTAGGTCAGGTGTGTTCTTAACTAAAAACTTTAGCGCCTGAGTGCCCGATGTCAAAAGCGTCGCCTTATAAATTCCAGATAATGCCTTCTCTGCTGCTTTCAAATTCGGCACATTATCATCAACAACAAGTATGTGCTTCATACTCATCCTCCTGTTGGTAAGGATATCTTCTACGTTGGGCAATGAATAATTTTATGACAATTCCTTACAAATTTGTATTTTCTGCTTAATAATACAACGGATTTTTTCTTCCAGCAATCCCTTTCCTATAAATATTTCTCAGCAAAATTCGCATTCGTCGCAGATTTCCGCCTTAGTTTAAAAAAACACACTTTTTTAGTTAAGGCAACCGCATTTCTAAAAGCTGCTCCATATGTTAGAATTTTTCACGAGAGGAGTGATGTCGATTGAATTTTCAAAAAACTATGCGTGAGGTAAGGCGTAACTGGCAGATTTATTTGTTCATTGCGCCCGTTTTTATTTACCTGATGGTTTTTAAGTATTACCCGATTTATTTTGTGCAGATTGCGTTTCGTAACTACCGCATTACGCGCTCGGTGCTGGATAGCCCGTGGGTCGGCTTCGCCAATTTTATGACGATGTTCGACACGCCCGGCTTCTTCGACGCGTTAACCAACAGCATACTCATCAGTATCTACAAGCTGCTTGCCGGCTTCCCGATGCCGATTATACTTGCGCTGCTGCTTAACGAGATGAACAGCCTCAGGTTCAAACGCATTACGCAAACCGCAATCTACCTGCCGCACTTTATTTCATGGGCAATAATAAGCGGTATCATGTACAACCTGCTGTCGGTAGACGGCGGCGTTATCAACAACGTTATCCGCGCCTTCGGCGGTAAGGAAATTTATTTCCTCGGCGACCCGAAATACTACCGCACGATACTCGTACTGTCGAACATGTGGAAGGAAGCCGGATGGGGTACGATACTGTATCTCGCCGCAATAACCAACATCGACCCGTCGCTGTACGAAGCAGCCACCGTCGACGGGGCGAACCGCTGGCAGCGCCTGTGGCACATAACGATCGCAGGTATTCGCTCGACTATCGTCGTACTGTTTATTATCAGACTCGGTCACGTACTTGACGCGGGCTTCGAGCAGGCTATGGCTTTAAATAACACAATGGTGCGTAGCGTAGGCGATATACTCGACACGTTCGTGTATCGCATCGGTCTTGAAGAAGGCAAGTATACTATCGCCACTGCCGCCGGTCTGTTCAAAACAGCCGTCGCCGCCGTACTCGTCCTGTCGTCCGACAAAGTCGCCAAGAAGTTAGGCGAAAGCGGACTGTTCTAACCGGGATTACATATTGGAGGTGTTACTATCAAAAAGATAACGTTGTTCGAGGTATTTAATTACACGTTTTTTGTTCTGATGTGCATAATAACGGTGTACCCGTTCTGGTATACGATAATCGCATCGCTCATGAAGGAGCAGGAGTTTTATACGACATCGTTTATACTGTTTGTGAAGGAGCCGACGCTGGCGGCTTACAAGGCCGTGTTCGAGGACGGCAGAATTTTTGGACCGTTACAGGTAACACTGTTCGTAACGGTAGTCGGTACGATTGCATCTCTTGCGTTTACGTCGTACAGTGCCTACGGCCTGTCGAAACCCGTACCCGGCGCGAAGCTCGTCATGTACCTTATCGTACTGACTATGTTCTTAAACCCCGGGCTTATCCCGCATTACCTGACGTACAAAACACTCGGCATGATTAATCGCTTGTCGGTTTACATATGGCCGACACTGCTTCACACGTTTTATCTCGTCGTACTGCGCAACAACTTCCGCGAGTTCCCGAAGGAGCTGGAAGAATCCGCGCGTATCGACGGCGCGTCGGACTTCCGTACGTTTTTCCAGATCGTGCTGCCGCTTTCGAAGGCGGTACTCGCGGCGGTCGGACTGTTCTTCGCCGTTTCCTACTGGAACACGTACATGCCGTCCGTTTTCTACATTACGGATTTGGATAAGAAAACCGTTCAGGAGTATTTGCGTAAGCTCATAATGGAAAGCTCGGATATTTCCAGCATCATGCGCGCTCAGGGTATTGACGTGGAGTTCTCACAGCAATCTCTTAAGCTCGCGAATGTCGTACTGATCGTAACGCCAATCATTTGCCTGTACCCGTTCTTACAGAAATATTTCGTCAAGGGCATGATGATAGGCGCAATAAAGGGATAAGTTTAAAAAAGAGGAGGATTACTATGAAAAAGTTTACACTGTTAAAAAGGGTAGGCACGGCGGCGCTTGCGTCTGCAATCGTTTTGCAGGGCGCGGTCATGGCCGGTGCCGCTTCGACATCGTCGTCGAAGCTTCCGGCAACGGACTATAGCAAAATCAACACGAGCAAGAAGCTCACAATCAACGAGTTCCAGTGGGGGCCGAAGGATCAGGACAAGGACGACATCATCACAAAAATGATTAACGAGAAGTTTAACGTCGACCTGAAAGTAAACCGCGTGCTGTCTGCGGAGTACCAGTCGGCTTTAAACATCAGAATCGCGGCTAACGAGTACCCCGATATTTTCAGAATCAAGGCGAACAGCCCGACGTATCAGGTGCTGTACGAGGACAAGAAGCTCGTCAACATGAGTACGTACATGGATAAGTACAACTTAAACAACCTGAAAAACTTCGTAGCCGACAAGCAAAGCGCCGGTATCCTCGCGTTCAAAGAGGAAGACGGTTATTACAAAATGCCGTCCTACAAGGACGCCGCCCCGAACGCCATAATGCTTAGACAGGACTGGCTCGACAAATACAAAGCCGGTACAGGCAAGGATATGCCCGCGACGTATTCAGAGCTGCGCAGCTTCCTAAAATACGGCAAGGATAATAACCTTGGCGGCAATGACACCGTTCCGTTTACGACGTACTGGGCTAACACCGCTACGTTCCTTTGGGATTTGGCGGACGGCTTCTATGATTTCCCTGGTTGGGGCAAGGTAGACGGCGTGTGGACATCGACCGCTATGTCCGAAGGCTTCAAGAAGATGTGCATATACTACAACCAGCTTTACACCGAAGGATTGCTCGACAAGGAAGTATTCACACTTAACGAGACGAACGCTCAAGCAAAAATGGTAAGCGGCAAAGCCGGTATGTACATGGCTCAGATGGGCAGATGGGCAACGGTTACAGGCGCTATGAAGGATTACAAGCTTACGCTCATGACGACGCCGCTCGCCGGAACTAACGGCAAGCCCGTCAAGACGCAAAGCGCTTCGCTGTCCGACCCGGTACTCGTATCGCTTAAGGATAAGAACGAAGACCGCATAACCCGCGTTATGGCGATACTTGACTACCTGCACGATGAAAAAATGGTAAGCGAGACACTTATTTACGGAGTAGAGGGCGTAACGTTTAAGCGCGACGCTACAGGCAAGATGACTTACATCAACCCTGCTTTCTCGAGAGATTTCACTATCGGCACGGGCAACATGCTTGCGATGCTGACAGACTACAACGAATCCCGCAGAGATCCCGACCCGCTCATAATGAAGCTCTACGAAGAATGCACTAAGTACGCAAGATTCAGCCCTACTGAAAATTTCTTCGATCCTGTATTTACAGAATACACAACACAGCTTAATATAATAAGGAACGACTGGATTGCGAAGTTCGTAACCGGCTCCAAGGTAGTTACGAACGACAAGGATTACCAGGAATACGTCGCCGAAATGAAAAAGAACGGCTACGACAAGGTTCAGAAGGTTGTGTCGGATTATTTGACAAAAAAAGGTATTAACTAAATAAGAAGCCCCGCCGCGGTAGAATATTATTCTACTACGGCGGGGCATTCTAATATTCTTAAGGAGCTGTTGTCTATGAAAACAAAGCCGAATATTTTACTGATTACGACTGACACGTCGCGCTGCGACACGTTTGGTTGTATGGGTTATCCGTACGCGACGTCGCCGAATATCGACCGCCTTGCGCGGGAGGGCGTTATGTTTATGCAGGCGCATACGCCGTCGCCTGTGTGTATGCCCGCGCGCTGTACACTGATGACCGGCGTTCATACTCCCATTCACGGCTGTGTCGAAAACGGTATCGGCAGTTTAGATTTGCCGATGATTACGGATGGGCTTAAGGAGCAGGGTTATACAAATATTATGATCGGCAAGACGCACTACGGCAGAATCCCCGACACGTTCGACTATGCCCTGACCGGTAACAAATTCGACACGAAAGACGGCAACTGTACCGCGACATATATAGATAATTTGAAACGCCACGGCTACGAGCATTCGGAGACAATGCCGAATCCCGTCCCGGAGGAGCTGTACTTAGACGCGTATCTTGTTGACCGCACGATTGAGCAGCTTGAGTATCTGAAAGACAAGGACGAGCCGTTTTTCCTGTTTCACTCCGTGCTGACGCCGCACGGCCCGGTTATACCCCCGGGCAAATGGGCGACGCTCTACGACGATATCGACTTGCCGGATATTAACTACACACCCGGCGAGGCGTTCCGCATACCCCCGCATATCAGAATGCTCCTCGGCATAACCGACGACAAAGCGCGCGAAATGGACGAGGCTTTCGCCGCCGGTAAGGATCACCCGTTTATGAAAAAGATAACGGCCGCGCGTAAGCTGTACTTCGGATTCGCGGCGTACTGCGACTCGCAGCTTGGACGGATATTCGATTATCTCGACGCGTCGGGTTTACGGGAGAACACGCTTGTTATTTTTACGTCCGACCACGGGCAGACGTACTACGACCACGGCTTCAACAACAAGCACAACTACTACGACGATGCGTGGCGCATCCCGCTCATCATGAGTATGCCCGGCACTTTGCCGCAGGGCGAAACACGGGATTTTGCCATTTGGAACGATATAACCGCGACGATACTGTCGCTGGCGGGAGCGCCGACTACATTCGTGCAGGGGCTGGATTTGACGAAGGCGCTCGAACCCGGCGGGCAGTCACCGCGTAACCACGCCGTAGCGACGCTCTACAAATCTATGGCACTCGCCACGTCGAAATGGAAGCTCGAATACTACATCGAGGAAGCCGACGGGCGTCTGTTCGACCGCGTGAACGACCCGAAGGAGCAACACGACTTGTATCACGACGCGGAATATGCGAAAGTACGCGATGCATTGCTTATCGCGCTGCTCGCTTGGCGCGCGGATATTATGGATTTGAATTTCACAATCGGTACGACTAAGGCTATGAAAGGCGGCGAGGTTTCCGTGCGCGCGTCACGGCACACGCTTGCCATGCGCGGTTCGGATTCTGAGGAGCGCCTTAACAAAGCCGTAGCAGCTATCGACAGCTTATGATTAACCTGAAATCGTACAGAGGCAGGTTGTTTGCCATTTACGGCGTGAAGCTGTTCGTGTTTATTGCGGTGTGCGCGTATTTGAGCTGTTTTCTTTCGGAGAATACGATATGGACTTCCATAAAGGAATCGAAGGCCGACGAGATGTCGTACTTTTTGGATTCTCTCGACGTAATACGCTCCGACACGCGCAACAAGCTCTCGTTCTACGCCAAAAGCGGCGAGTTCCGCGAGCGGACAGCCGCCGTGAGTGCGACTCCTGACGCCGCGAATATCAGCGAGCTGTATTCGTATTTTCGGATACTGCTGTATCCCGACGAGAATATTCGCTCCGTGCATTATATTAACGAGAAGCTGTTCGTATCCGTAGCGGTGCGCGCGACGGTCATGAACTCGACTACGTTTCTGAACGCCGCACCGACAGACGAAGCCGACGTAATGAACATGCTCGTCGAAGCGGGCAGAGGGACGCGGCTGCCGACTGACGAGGAGATTGTCGTGCAGAAAATCGGCGACGGCGAATATTTCGCGTGTGTGCTGGATTTCGCGGGGATCGTCGGACGGCACGGGATACGGCTGTCGGTAAGTAACGCGGACGGGCGGCGGTTTGGCGAAGAGATACCTGAGAAGGTATTGGCTGGCGGAGCGGCGTCTTTTGTTAGGAGCGATGCGCTGTATACGGTACGTAAAGGGCTTGCGTTTGCTGGCGGCGACGTGTTCGTACTCTATGATGATGTTAAGCCCGTACGTGCGCGGATAAACCGCGTAAACGTCTTGTTGCTTGCATTTATGGCGGCTATTTACTGCGTGTTTATGGCGCTTGCTTGGGTTTACTCGAAGCGGATTTTGATGCCGCTGTACGATTTCAATAGGGCGTTGAAAAAGGCCGAAGGATTTGGTTTTCTTGATGTGCATCGGAAGAAGACCAGTGTTCATGTAAAGTTTTTTATGTTCTTTAGCTCGGCGGTGTTGGCCGTTATTATCGCGATATCGGCTTGCTTTCTTGCGTACCGACCGCTTATACGGTCGAATGCGCTGCGTGGGTATTATGGGCTGGCTACGCAGGCTATGGTTAATTTGGCGAGCAAGCTCGCTACGTATAAGCAGTTTATTCAGTATTTGTCGCTGGATTCGGATATTCAAGCGGCGGCTGATGGGGAATGGAGCGGCGCGGATACCGGTTTCGCCGGTATACTTCTCGAAAAAGGCGTCCTAAGCCGCGGGATTTCTGACATCACAATCTGGAACGCGAAAAACGAAATCATGTTCTCGACCTCCGCTACAGCGGCTGCGGACGCATCGCCGCCCAGCCTAGACGAGCTGCAATCTGTCGACGGCGCGCTAATCAAGCGCGGCATGACCGTTCAAAGCCAAATCCGATACGTACCGGGCGCGCGCTCGACGCAGACGCTCTACAAGCTGCTCGGCATAATCGAAATGAGAATCGACGGCAGTGTTTTTGACCGGCGCGACATAACGAGTTATGGCACGGAGCTGTTCTCGTACGTGCTGGACTACGACGACAAGCCCGTAATCCGCAGCGACAGGGGACGACTGAGCGACGACGCACTGTCGTCTATCGGCGCGGGTATCAGCGGCGCTGTCGCGGCGACGACGTACATCGACGGGGCTGAGTATCTAATAGTCGGCGGCGTTATCCCCGAGAGTCGGCTGAAGATTTTTTCGCTTGTAAAAGTCGGAGATTTTTTCATTGTGGAAATGGCCGTACTCGTGTATTATTGCGTTATCGCGCTCGTTATGCTGGTGCTGATATTCTTTCTGTCGGAGCTGCTGGGCAACCGAATGCTCGCATACACAACCAGAATGCAGCAGTACATGCTTTCGGCCGACAACAACTATTCCGCCGACGACAATATCCTGACCGACGACGGCGATGACATAGTCAGCGGCGAAATCGTCAACGAATTCAACATGCTCGCCACGTCGTTTAATCAGCTGCTTGCGCGGCTGCGTGACGTCGAGAAGAAGCGACGGCAGGTTTATGTGTTTTCGTTGCAGGAGCAGATTAAGCCGCATTTTCTGAATAATATTATACTTTCGATTGTTTTGCTGCTGCGGCGCGGCGAGGAGCAGAAGGCCGTCGATATGCTGACTGCCACAGGAAAATATTTTCGTAGCTGTCTGTCCGGCTTGGACGAGCAAACGACGCTAGCCGACGAGCTTGCGCATCTCGAAAGCTACATGCTGCTGCAAAAAATCCGCTTCGAGCAGACGATCGCGTACGAGTTCTCGTGCGGCGAGCCGTTTCTCGGGTGCAAGGTGCCGAAATTTATTTTGCAGCCGATAGTCGAAAACGCGCTGGAACACGGGCGGCGCGAGGATGGTAGTGTTTTGAATATCAAGCTTGCGGTCGGCGGAGACGGCGGGGACGCAACGAAAGGTGGCGCGCTTGTCATCACCGTATCGGACGACGGCACGGGTATCGCGCCCGACGCGCTAGACCGCGTCCGGGAAAGCTTGTCGCAGAACGTCGTGCTTGAGCATTTCGGCATAACTAATGTAAACACGCGGATAAATTTGATTTACGGGGCGGGATATGGTATTGAGATAAC